>JADJVE010000003.1:0-300000 GCA_016716715.1 Acidobacteriota bacterium
CCCGTCGTGACCGTGTTCGAGAGCCCGAACGGGTTCCCGATCGCGATGACGGTTTCGCCGATCATGAGGTCCGACGTCGTCCCGAGCGCCGCGGGCTTCAGGCCCTTCGCATCGACGCTCAGGACCGCGAGGTCGTTGTCCGCGTCGGCGCCCTCGAGCTTCGCCTCCAGCTCGCGCCCGTCCGCCGTCGTGACCCAGATGCGCGACGCACCCGAGATCACGTGGTCGTTCGTCACGACGACGCCGGGCGCGATCACGACGCCCGAGCCGAGCGACTCGCTGCGCGACGTGCGCGGGCGGGTCTCGCCTCCGAAGAAGAGGTCGACCGGACTGCGCCGCTGCTGGACGACGCGCTCGGCCGAGATGTTCACGACCGAAGGGCTGATCTTCTCGATGGCGGCGACGATCGGGGTCCGGCGCTCCTCGCGCCCCGCGGCGGCGAGGGGCAGCGAGGCGGCGAGCGCGGCGAGCGTGAACGCGAGGCGGGTTGACTTCATTTTCAGTCGTTCCATAATTAAGTCGATATACCGGAAAGGAATTTTAAGTATTCTCAACACGCGGCAGAAAAAAGCGGTCCAGGCGCTCGTCGAGCTCGTCTATCGCGCGGGCCCGGACGTGCCGTCGGGCCAGCTCGCGACGTGGCTGGACCTCTCGCGCGACTCGGTCCACCAGCTGCTCCTGCCGCTCGTGAGGAACGGCTGGGTGGCGGCGGGCCGCGGACGCAACGGCGGGTACCGCGCGACGCCGGTCGCGCCCGGCGTGACCGTGCTTTCCGTCGTGTCGCTCTACTCGCGCGAGGGGCGCGATCCCACGCCCGACGACCCGGCCGCGCCGCGGTTCATCCGGAACCTCGACCAGAAGGCGTCCGAGCGTTATCGGCAATATCTTTCCTCCGTGACGGTGGGAGGCCTCGTCGCCGAGGTTCGCGCCGAGCGCGAGGAGCCCACCTACTCGATCTGACGCCCTCGATCCGACTCTAGCAAGGCGCGCGCCCCGCCGCTGACGCGCGGCGACAGAGGAAAGCACATGAAGATCGCATCGGACATCACGAAACTCGTCGGCGGAACGCCGCTCGTCCGCCTGAACCGCGTCACCGCCGGCATCGCCTCCGGCGCGACGGTCGCCGCGAAGCTCGAGTTCTTCAACCCCGCCCACTCCGTGAAGGACCGCATCGGCGTCGCGATGATCGAGGCGCTCGAGAAGCAGGGAAAGATCGCGCCCGGCAAGTCCGTCCTCATCGAGCCGACGTCCGGCAACACGGGAATCGGACTCGCGTTCGTGGCGGCCGCAAAGGGGTATCGCCTCATTCTGACGATGCCCGAGACGATGTCGATCGAGAGGCGCAAGGTCCTGAAGCTCCTCGGGGCGGAGGTCATCCTGACGCCCGGCCCGCTCGGGATGAAGGGCGCGATCGCGAAGGCGCAGGAGCTGCTCGCCGAGTACGGCGCGAACGGCGTCCAGCCGCAGCAGTTCGAGAACCCGGCGAACCCGGCGATCCACGAGGCCACGACGGCCGTCGAGCTCTGGAACGACACGGAAGGGAAGATGGATATCTTCGTCGCCGGCGTCGGGACGGGCGGCACGATGACGGGCGTCGGCCGCTACTGGAAGCCGAAGAAGCCGGCGGTCCGGCTCGTCGCCGTGGAGCCGACGGCGTCGCCCGTGATCTCGGGCGGCGCGCCGGGCCCGCACAAGATCCAGGGCATCGGCGCGGGCTTCATCCCGAAGAACCTCGACACGACGCTCGTGGACGAGACGTTCCAGGTCTCGAACGACCAGTCCTTCGCGATGGCGCGCCGCCTCGCGAAGGAAGAGGGAATCCTCGGCGGCATCTCGTCGGGCGCGGCGGTTCACGCCGCCGTCGAGATCGCGAAGCGCTCCGAGAGCGCGGGGAAGCTCATCGTTTGCATCGTCCCCTCGACTTCGGAGCGCTACATCTCCACGGACCTCTTCAAGGAAGACGAAGTCCCGGCGGGGGCTGTCGCTATTTGACGTTGATCGACGGCTTCTGGGCCTGGATCTTGATCGCCTTGGGCTTGGTCTCCTCGCGCTTGGGCAGCTCCACGGTCAGGACGCCGTTGTGGAACGACGCCACGATCTTCTCGTTGTCGACGTTCGCGGGAATCGTGAACGAGCGGACGAACTTGCCGTAGCTGCGCTCGACGCGGTGGTAGTTCTCGTCGGCGTTCTCCTTCTCGAACTTGCGCTCGCCTTCGAGCGACAGGATCCCGTCCTCGAAGCGCAGCGCGATCTGGTTCTCGTCGAAGCCCGGCAGCTCCGCCTTCAGGACGGTCTTCTCCTTCGTCTCGAAGATGTCCACGGGCGGCGCCCACGTCCCGGTGAAGAGGTCCTCCTGCTGTTCGCGCCCGCCGCGGGCGAGCGTGGAGTCGAAGGCGCGGTTGAGGCGGTCCTGCAGGGTCGCGAGGTCCCGGAAGGGGTCGTTCCACCGGATGATGTTCATGGGTCCGTTCCTCCTACTTGGTTTCCGGAGCGCGGGGCCGGCCGGTCGGGGGGGGGCGAGCGCGATCGCGACCGCGGATCCGTCGCGCACCTCGCCCGCGAGGAGCTTCCACGCCAGCGGGTCCTGGACCAGTTTCTGGATGTTTCGCTTGAGGGGTCGGGCGCCGTAGACAGGGTCGTACGCTTCGCGCGCGAGCCACGTCGCGACGGGCGCCTCCCACGAGAGCTTGATCCCGCGCGGTGCGACGAGCTCGGCCACCTTGCGGAGCTGGATCTCGACGATCTTCTCGATGTCGGAAAGCTCGAGGCGGCGGAACGTCACGATGTCGTCGATGCGGTTCAGGAACTCGGGCCGGAAGTGCGCCCGGAGCTCCGTCTCGATCCGCGCCTTGAGCGCCTTCTCGTCGACACCCTGCAGCTCCTGGATGAGGTGGCTTCCGACGTTCGACGTCATGATGACGACGACGTTCTTGAAGTCCACGACGCGGCCCTTGCCGTCCGTCAGGCGCCCGTCGTCGAGCACCTGCAGGAGCGTCGACCACACGTCGGGGTGCGCCTTCTCGATCTCGTCGAAGAGGACGACCGAGTACGGGCGCCGGCGCACGGCTTCCGTGAGCTGGCCGCCCTCGTCGTGCCCGATGTAGCCCGGAGGGGCCCCGATCATCCGCGAGACGGTGTGTTTCTCCTGGTACTCGGACATGTCCAGCCGGACCATCGCGTTCTCGTCGTCGAAGAGGAATTCGGCGAGCGCGCGGGCGAGCTCGGTCTTGCCCACGCCTGTCGGCCCGAGGAAGAGGAACGAGCCGATCGGCCGCTTCGGGTCCTTCATCCCGGCGCGCGCGCGGCGCACGGCGGCCGCGACGGCGTCGACGGCCTCGTCCTGCCCGATCACCCGCAGGCGCAGCCGGTCGCCCATCTTGAGGAGCTTCTGCGTCTCGCCCTCCACCATCCGTGAGACGGGCACGCCGGTCCACTTCGAGACGATCGCGGCGATGTCGTCCTCGTCGACCTTCTCGCGCAGGACCGCGCCGCCCTTCTGCATCTCGTCGAGGCGCGCCTGGGCCGCGTCGAGGTCCTTCTGGACCCTCAGGAGCGTCCCGTAGCGCAGCTCGGCGGCCTTGTTGAGGTCCCCCTGCCGCTCGGCGGCCTCGGCGGCGACCTTCGTCTCGTCGAGCTTTTTCTTGAGGTCGCGGATCACGGTGATCGCGTCCTTCTCGGCGCGCCACCGCGTCTTCATGACGTTGGAGCGCTCCTTGAGCTCGGCGAGCGTCTTCTCGAGGCCTTTCAGGCGGTCCTTCGCCGCCTTCGCGTCGTCCTTCTGGAGCGCCTTGCGCTCGATCTCGATCTGGAGGATGCGCCGCTCGACCTCGTCGATCGCGGTCGGCATCGAGTCGATCTCCATCTTGAGCTTCGAGGCAGCCTCGTCGACGAGGTCGATCGCCTTGTCGGGTAGGAAGCGGTCCGCGATGTAGCGGTCGGAAAGCGTCGCGGCGGCGACGAGCGCCGCGTCCGTGATCTTCACGCCGTGGTGCAGCTCGTACCGCTCCTGCAGGCCGCGCAGGATGGCGATGGTGTCTTCGACGGAGGGCTCGCCCACGAGGACGGGCTGGAAGCGCCGCTCGAGGGCCGGGTCCTTCTCGATGTGCTTGCGGTACTCGCCGACCGTCGTCGCGCCGATAGCGCGCAGCTCACCGCGCGCGAGCGCGGGCTTCAGCATGTTGCCCGCGTCCATCGCGCCCTCGGCCGCCCCCGCACCGACGAGCGTGTGCAGCTCGTCGATGAAGAGGATGACTTTGCCGTCGGACTCCTCGACTTCCTTGAGGAGCGCCTTGAGGCGCTCCTCGAACTCGCCGCGGTATTTCGCGCCCGCGAGCATGGAGCCGAGGTCGAGCGAGACGACGCGCTTGTTCTTCAGCGTTTCCGGGACGTCGCCGGAGACGATGCGCCGCGCGAGACCTTCGACGATCGCCGTTTTGCCGACGCCGGGGTCGCCGATGAGGACGGGGTTGTTCTTCGTGCGGCGAGTCAGCACCTGCATGACGCGCCGGATCTCCTCGTCGCGGCCGATGACCGGGTCGAGCTTGCCCTTGCGCGCGAGGTCCGTGAGGTCCTTCGCGTACTTCTTGAGCGCCTGGTACTTGTCCTCGGCGCCCTGGTCGGCGACGCGGCTGCCGCCGCGGACGTCCTTGAGGGCCGCGAGGACGGACGCCTCCGACAGGCCGAGCGCCAGGAACGCTTTCGCGGAAGCGGACTTGCCGTCCTTGAGGAGCGCGAGGAAGAGGTGCTCGGAGGCGACGTAGTCGTCCTTGAAGTCCGAGGCGATCTTCTCGGCGAGGTCGAGCAGCTTCACGAGGGCGGGGGAGAAGCGCGGCTCGGCGTTCTCGCCCGCGACGTGCGGGAGCCTTGCGAGCAGTTTCGCGATCTCCTGCGCGGCCTGGCCGGGCGCGACGCCCACGCGCTCGAGGAGCGCGGGAACGACGCCGCCTTCCTGCTGAAGGAGAGCGTCGGCGAGGTGTTCGGGCGTGACCTCAGGATGGCCTCCGGCGCGTGCCGCCTGGGCAGTCTTCTGAAGGACTTCCTGGGCCTTGTGGGTGTAGCGGTCGAGGTTCATGAGACCATGAATCTAGTATCTGAGTCTTCTCGTGTCAAGTATGAATCTACAGTAATGACGAAGATTCATATAAGCCATTTTCTATGAATGGTTAATGGGTCCGATGCCCCGTGCTAGGCTTTCGCTTCAATGAGGCGCAGGGGCGCTGCGGAAGAAGATAGTCGGGGCCGCGGCCTTCTTCCATTCATAGGAATCTTCCTCCTCGCTTTCGGTCTTCGTCTCGCGGTTTCCTCATCGCTTTCTTCCCTCGGCCTCTGGCAGAACCCCCAGTTCGACGCGCACGAGAACCTCACGTGGGCGCGTGCCCTCGCCGCGGGCGACTTCCAGTGGCCTTCGCCTCCCACGCACGGCCCCGCGTACCCGTTCTACCTCGCCGCGCTCCTGAAGCTCTTCTCCGGGTCGCTCGACGCGGCGCGTGCGGCGCAGGCGGCGCTCGCGGGACTGACGTGCGTCCTCGTGGCGCGCACGGGCGAGATTCTCTTCGAGAGGCGCGCGGGCCTCGCAGCGGGAATCCTGCTCGCGGTTTCCGGTCCCGCCGCTCTGGTGGACGCGAGCTTCTGGGAGGAAGGCTTCGTGGGGCTCGCTCTCTCGGGGGCGCTCTTCCTCCTCGCAGCCCGGAAGACTCCCGCCGGAGCTGCGGGCGCTGGCCTTCTCCTCGGCGTCGCGTGCGCGGCGCGACCGACGGCCGTACTCTTCGTCCTCGCCGCGCTCGCCGCCGTGCTTCTCCTCGAGGGATGGGCCCGACGTGTTCCCGCGGCCCTCGCCCTCGCGGCGGGCGTCATGCTCGTCCTCGCGCCGGCGGTCGCCGCATCCTCGAAGGCGTCCGGACACTTCGTCTTCGTTCGCGCGTATGGCGCCGTGAACCTCTGGCTGGGCAACGACCCGTCGTCCGGAGGCGTCCAGAACGCGCGGCCGAACGGGCCGTGGGACCGGCTGGCCGGCGCGCCGGCGCGCGCGGGCGTCGCTCCGAAGGACGAGGAAGCCTGGTTCACGCGCCGAACGGCGGAGCGCGCGGCGGCGGATCCCGGCGGCCTCGCCCGCGTCGTCCTTTCGAAGCTCGTCTGGCTCACGCAGGCTGAAGAGCCGCGCGACAACCACAGCTATGCCTTCTTCGCGGCGCAATCGGGGATTCTTCGAATGCTCCCCGGTTTCGGCCTGCTCGTCGCGCTCGCCGCAGCGTTGGTTCTCGCGCGACCGCCGAAGAACGCCGCGCTGGTGCTCCTGTGGTCAGCGGCGGCCGCGTTGCCCTTCCTCGTCGCGCTTGCGGGGCTCCGCTACCGCATGCCGCTCGTGCCGCCGCTCGCGCTCTTCGCGGGCGCGGGTGCGGCTCTGCTCCTCGCCCGCGTCCGGACTCGGGACCCACGCGCGATCGCGGCGGGGGCGGTCGTCGTCGCGCTGACGCTCTTTGCTTCCCACATTCGAAGGCATCCTCCGTCCCACGTCTTCGCCGAGGAGTGGACGCTCGAGGGCAACGCGTGGATGGAGCTCGGACGTCCGGGAGACGCCGAGCGAGCCTTGAAGAGTGCGCGGGAAGCCGACCCTGCGGCCGCGCTTCCCGTGGAGTTCCTCGGGCGTCTGCGCCTCGCCGAAGGAAACGCCGCCGCCGCCACACCCCTTTTCGAAGAGTCTCTTCGAATGGATCCCGATTCGCGGTCGGCTCACTTCTTCCTGGGACAGGCGCGCGAAGCGCTGGGGCGCTGGACGGGCGCCATTTCCGAGTACCGGGCGGCGCTCGAGATCTCGCCAGCGTTCTTCCCGGCGAGGTTCCATCTCGGCCGCGCGCTCATCCTCGCGGGCGATCCAGCGGCAGCCGTGCCCGAGCTCGAGAGGGCGGTCGCCCTTCAGCCCTCCGAGCAGCCTCCGCGCGAGCTCCTCGAGCGGGCGCGCGCTCTTGCCCTCACCCCGCGCTGATCAGCGCGCGCGCGGGTCCCGTTCGCCCGCATCGGCGAAGCCTTTCGCACGCAGCAGGCACGAGTCGCACGCGCCGCACGGCTTTCCCGCGGGCGACGGGTCGTAGCAGGACGTCGTGAGGCCCGGGTCGAGCCCGAGCGCGAGCGCGAGACGGACGATGTCCGCCTTCGTCATGCGCAGGAGCGGCGCGCGGATCGCGAACCGCCGTCCCTCGTCGCCCGCCTTCGTCCCGAGATTCGCGGCGCGCTCGAACGCGCGGAGAAACGCGGGCCGGCAGTCGGGGTAACCCGAGTAGTCGAGCGCGTTCGCGCCGATCACGATCTCCGTGGCGCCGCTGGTTTCGGCCGCGCCGAGCGCGAAGGCGAGAAAGAGCGTGTTGCGCGCGGGCACGTACGTGACCGGGATGCGGGCCTTGCCGAGCGCCCTCTTCGGGACGCGGATGGACCGGTCCGTCAACGCCGAACCGCCGAGCGCGCCGAAAGAGGGAATCGCGATCACGCGGTGCGACGCAACGCCGTAACGACGGGCCAGCGAGCGCGCCGCGGAAAGCTCGACACGGTGCCTCTGGCCGTAGTCGAAGGAAAGCGCGTGAACCGTCCAGCCCCAGCGCGAGACGAGCGCGAGACACGTTGACGAGTCGAGTCCGCCGGAGAGGAGGAGAACACAGCTCCTGCGCCCCGCAGCTGGTGCCTTGGGTATCGGCGCTGAAGATCTTCTTGGAAGGTGAAGAGGGCGGCTCATCTTCCCGGGACGTCTCCCCAGAGGGTCTTGTGGATCTGCAGGTTGAGGCGCAGCTTTCTGTTCGAGTCGCGGACCCATTCGGCGGCCTCGGAAGCGATCCGGGATTCCTTCCCTTCGAAGACGGGTGAAATCAGAACCGTGTGCCTTTCGTCCAAGGCGTGCTTTCGGACGAGTTCTTCCGCCCAGAGGAAATCTTCTTTGTCCGCCACGACGAACTTCACCTCGTCCTTCGGGCCGAGGAGCCTCAGGTTGCCGAGGTCGTTGCGGCTCTCCATGCCCGACCCGGGGCACTTCACGTCGAGGATCTTGACGACCCGCGGGTCCACGCGGCTCACGGGCACGTGCCCGCCCGTCTCGACGAGCACGGTGTAGCCCCGGTCGCAGAGCGCGGACGCGAGCGGGTAGAAGCTCTCCTGCTCGAGCGGCTCCCCGCCCGTGATCTCCACGAGGGGCGCCCCAAGGCGCTCGACCTCCGCGACCACGTCGTCGACGTTCTTCTCCGTCCCGCCCGCGAACGCGTACGCGCTGTCGCACCAGACGCACCGCAGCGCGCACCCGGTCAGCCGCACGAACGTGCACGGCAGGCCCGCGAACGAAGACTCGCCCTGCAGGCTGCGGAAGATCTCCGTGACGAGGAGCGTGGCGGCGGGGGACGCGGCGACCATCGCGCGGACGATAGCGCGGCCATAATCGGCGCGTGCGGGTGAGGCTCGAGCTTGCGTACCTGGGGACCTTCTTCGAAGGCTGGCAGGTGCAGGCGCCTCGCGATGGCGGCACCCGGCCGCGCACGGTCCAGGGAGTATTGGAGATTTCTTTGAATGAGATTTTTCAGAGGGAGATCCGGGTGCACGGCTCGGGCCGCACGGATTCCGGCGTGCACGCGGACGCGCAGGTCGCCCACTTCGACGTGCCCGAGGGCGCGCCCCTCTTACCTTCCAGGAAAATCCCGCTTGCCCTGAACTCCAAGCTCCCATGGGACGCTCGGGTCCTCTCTGCATCCGAAGCAAAAGGCGATTTCCATGCCCGTTACTCCGCGACCGGCAAGGTCTACGTCTACCGGCTGCGCCGCGGCGACACGCTCCTCCCGCACGGAGGCCTCGTCGAGGCGCTCGCGGGAGAGCCTCTCGACGTCGGCGCGATGCGCGCTGCGGCGGCGCGGCTCGTCGGGACGCGTGACTTCGCTCCGTTCTCGATCACGGGCTCGGACCCCGGGACGACCGTGCGGACGCTCCGCCGCCTCGACGTCGAGGAGGACGGCGCCCTCCTCGTGATCACGGCGGAGGGCGACGGCTTCCTGCGCGGCATGGTGCGACGCCTCGTGGGCACCCTCCGCGACGCGGGGCGGGGGCCGCATCCGCCCGGAGGAGGCCCTCGCGCGGCCAGGGCCCACCGCCGAGGCCCGCGGCCTCACGCTCGCCCGCGTGCTGTATCCGCCGGACGTGCCCGGGGCGTCGGCGCCGCCCCCGCCCCCCGCGCGATAGAATTCGCCGTTCGGGCGCATCCCGCCCGGCCCGATGATCGACAAGGATTCCATCGCCGCCGCCGGTTCCCCCGACCGAGCCCTGCTCGACGGGCTCGACCTCGCGCGGCTGCCCCGGCACGTGGCCGTCATCATGGACGGCAACGGGCGCTGGGCGCGCCAGCGCCGGCTGCCGCGCGTGGAGGGCCACCGCGCGGGGATCGCCTCCGTCCGGGCCACCGTAGAGACGGCCGCGCGCCTGGAGCTGACCGCGCTGACGCTCTACGCGTTCTCCACGGAGAACTGGAAGCGGCCGCACCTCGAGGTCGCGACGCTCATGGCGCTCCTCAAGGAGTACCTCCGGCGCGAGCTGAGGACGCTGCTCGACAACGACATCAAGTTCCGCGTCGTGGGCCGCATGGACGGACTCGACTCCTCCGTCCAGCGCGAGCTGCAGAGCGCGCTCGACGCGACGGCGCACTGCAAGGGCATGGTCTTCAACATCGCCCTCAACTACTCCGGGCGCACCGAGCTCGCCGACGCCATGCGGTCGCTCGCCGCCGAGGTGAAGGCCGGGCGCCTGCAGCCCGAGGAGATCGACGAGGCCGCGATCGAGGCGCGCCTCTACACGGCCGGCCTGCCCGACCCGGACCTCCTGATCCGGACGAGCGGCGAGATGCGGATCTCGAACTACCTCCTCTGGCAGATCGCGTACGCGGAGATCTACGTGACGCCGGTCCTGTGGCCCGACTTTCGGGCCCGCCACTTCCTCGAGGCTCTCGCCGAATTCCAGAAGCGCGAGCGGCGCTACGGCGGCGTCCTGGACGACGAGCAGCCCCTGCGCGAGGACGGCCCGCGCCCGGCGGCGGCCACGCGGTGAAGTTCCAGAGGGAGGTCACGGCCGCCGTTCTCATCCCGGCGGTCCTCGCGGTGCTGGTCTTCGCGCCGACGTGGGCGTTCTCGCTCCTCGTCGCGGCGGCCGCGTGTGTCGCGCTCCTGGAGTTCTACGCGCTCCTCGCGGCCGGGGGCTGGTTCGTGCCGCGCTCGGCGGGCCTCGTCCTCTTCGGGGCGCTCCTCGCGGCCGCGCACCTTGCCGCGCCCGTCGCCCTCCTCGCGCTCACGGCGGCAACGCTGCTTCTCCTGCCGACGCTCGTGATGTTCGCCTCGCCAGCCGAGGCCGTCCTTCTCCCGTCTTCGGCGGGCTCCGTCTTCGCGACGCTCTACGTCGCGCTCGGCGCCTCGTCGATCATCGGGCTGAGGGCGCACGGCTGGCAGCCCGTGGTCTTCCTCTTCGCGGTGGTCTGGGCCGGCGACTCGGCGGCGTACTACGTGGGCCGCCGCTGGGGGGAAACGGAAGCTCGCGCCCGTCGTGAGCCCGAAGAAGACGTGGGAAGGCCTCTGGGGCCAGCTCGCGGGCGGAACGCTCTTCGGGGCGGCCGCGGCGTTCCTGATCGCCCCGGGCGCGCGGGGCACCGCCTTCGTCGCCCTCGCGGGCGCCGCCTTCGGCCTCGTCGTGTCGGCCACGGCCGTCGTCGGCGATCTCGTCGAGTCGACGTTCAAGCGCAGCGTCGCCGTGAAGGACTCCGGCGGCCTCCTGCCCGGCCACGGCGGCCTCCTCGACCGGCTGGACTCCTTGCTCTACGCTTCGCCCGTGCTGCTCATGGCCCTGACTCTCCTGCCCGGAGGCCCGCGTTGACCGCGAAGAAGCGAATCGCGCTCCTCGGCGCCACGGGCTCCATCGGCGACTCGGCGCTCTCGGTCGTCGCCCACTTCCCCGAGCGCTTCGAGATCGTGACGATGTCGGCGGGCTCGAACCTCGAGAAGTTTCTCCCCGCGATCGCGGCCGCGAAGCCGAAGGTCGTCTCCGTGAAGACGAAGGAGGACGCGGCCCGCGTGCGGCAGGAGTTTCCCGGCGTCGCCGTCGGTTTCGGCGAGCAGGGCCTCGTGGACGTCGCGACGCATCCCGACGCCGACGTCGTGCTCGGGGGAATCGTCGGCTCGGCGGGTCTCGTCCCCGCGTACGAGGCCGTCAAGCTCGGCAAGACGCTCGCGCTCGCGAACAAGGAGACGCTTGTCGTCGCGGGCGAGCCGCTCATGCGCGCGGCGCGCGCGGCCGGCGCCGCCGTCCTCCCCGTGGACTCGGAGCACTGCGCGCTCCACCAGGCCCTCCGCGCCGGCGCCGCCTCCGAGGTGAGGCGCCTCGTCCTCACCGCATCCGGAGGCCCCTTCCGGACGCGGCCCTTCGAGACGTTCTCCGCGATCACGATCGAGGACGCGCTCCGCCATCCGACGTGGAAGATGGGCCCGAAGATCACGATCGACTCGGCGACGATGATGAACAAGGGCCTCGAGGTCATCGAGGCCCGCTGGCTGTTCGACGTCGAGGTCGAGCGCATCGGCGTCGTGATCCACCCGCAGTCGATCGTCCATTCGATGGTCGAGTACGTGGACGGGTCGGTTCTCGCGCAGATGTCTCCGAACGACATGCGCTTCCCGATCCTCTATGCGCTCTGCTACCCCGAGCGCATCGAAACCCCTCTCCCGCGCCTCGACCTCGCGGCCCTCGGGACGCTCACGTTCGAGGCGCTGGACGAGGCGCGCTACCCGGCCGTCCCGCTCGCCTGCGCCGCGCTCAAGACGGGCGGCTCGGCCCCCGCCGTGCTGAACGCGGCGAACGAGGTGGCCGTGGAGGCGTTCCTCAAGGGGCGCATCCCGTACCTCGGGATCGTCGAGACGGTCGCGCGGGTCCTCGCGCGGCACAAGGTCCTTCCGATTTCCTCCGTCGCGGCGGCCCTCGAGGCCGACGCATGGGCCCGGCGCGAAGCCGAGACCCTCCTCCCGGCGCTCGAGCGGCCGGCGGCAACCAACCGCGCCGTTCCGGCGTAATCAACCCGAGGTTTCATGAACATCCCGACCAACATCCTCGCCCTCGTCTTCGTGCTCTCGTTCCTGATCGTCTTCCACGAAGGCGGCCACTTCGCCGTGGCGAAGTTCTTCAAGTTCCCGGTCGAGGTGTTCTCCCTCGGCTTCGGCAAGCGGCTCTTCGGATGGAAGCGGAAGGAGACGGACTACCGCGTCTCGCTGATCCCGCTCGGCGGCTACGTGAAGGTCGTGGGCCTCGGGCCCGACGAGAGCGACATCGTCGCCGGGGAGCATGCGGCCCCCGCGCAGCCCGGGACGCGCCTGCAGCGCCTCCTGATCCTCTTCGCCGGACCGGGCGTGAACCTCGTCCTCGCGTTCCTGCTCACGGCGCTCGCATTCCTCGTGGGCATCGAGGTCGCGGCCTACAAGTCCGAGACGCCCGTCGTGAAGGTCGTGGACCACGGGAGCCCGGCCGAGAAGGCGGGCATCAAGGAAGGCGACCGCATCGAGACGATCTCGGGCAAGACCGTGAAGACGTGGGAGGAGGTCGAGATCGAGACCGGCCTCGCCCCTCGCGAGAAGCTGGCCGTCGGGATCGTGCGCGACGGCGCGCCGCTCACGCTCGACCTCACGCCCGAGCCGCGGACGAAGTACGACATCGGATACACGGGACTCAACCCCGCGATCCTCGCGGTCGTCGCCCGCGTCGTCCCGAACTATCCCGGCGCCAAGGCGGGGCTCAGGGTCGGCGACCGGATCGTCTCCGTGAACGGCAAGCCCGTCGTCCTGTACTTCGAGGTCGTCCGCTTCATCCGCGAGGCGGCCTCCGGGTTCGACAAGGACGGCGCGAAGCCCATCGAGATGGTCGTCACGCGCGGAAGCGAGACGATCACGCTCAACGTCGTCCCCGTCAAGGAAGGGGAGAACTGGCGCATCGGCTTCGCTCCGAAGGAGGAGACGACGGTCCGGCGCCTCGGGCTCGGGGCGGCGTTCGCGGCCTCGTGGCGCGAAAACGTCCGCCAGGTGAAGGTGACCGGCCAGATCGTCGGCCGCCTCTTCCGCGGAACGGGCTCCATGCGGCAGCTCTCGGGCCCGATCGACATCGCGAAGTTCTCCGGCGAGGCGGCGCGCTCGGGCGTGGCCCCGCTCGTGATGCTCATGGGCGTCCTCTCGCTGCAGCTCGGCCTCCTGAACCTCCTGCCGATCCCGCTCCTCGACGGCGGCCAGATCTTCGTCACGCTTCTCGAGGCCGCCGCGCGGCGCGACTTCTCGATCAAGGTCAAGGAGCGCCTCCTGCAGGCCGGTTTCGCGTTCCTCGTCCTCATCATGGTGACCGTCCTCTACTTCGACGTCATCAAGAACGTCACGTTCTGATGCCGCGCCACCGCACGGTCGGCGTGCCCGTCGGAGGGATCCAGGTCGGCGGCGGCGCGCCCGTCGTCGTCCAGTCCATGTCGAACACGGACACGGCGGACGTCGATGCCACGGTCAAGCAGGGACTCGAGCTCGCCGAGGCGGGCTCGGAGCTCGTGCGGATCACGGTGAACGTGGACGAGGCCGCGCGGGCGGTCCCGGAGATCAAGCGCCGGCTTCTCGCGGCCGGCTGCGACGTCCCGCTCATCGGGGACTTCCACTACAACGGCCACGTCCTCCTGACGAAGTACCCGGACATGGCGAAGGCCCTCGACAAGTACCGGATCAACCCGGGCAACGTCGGGACCGGGAAGCGCCGCGACGAGCAGTTCGCGACGATCTGCGGCGTCGCGCGGGACCTCGGGCGGCCCGTGCGCATCGGCGTGAACGGCGGCTCCCTGAACCAGGAGCTCGTCATGCAGAAGATGCAGGAGAACACGGACAAGGACCTCGGGAGGACGTCCGAGGAGATCGTCGCCGAGTGCATGGTCCTTTCCGCGCTCCAGTCCACCGAGCTCGCGCTCGAGTGCGGGCTGAAGAAGGACCAGATCATCATTTCGTGCAAGGTCTCGCGCCCGAACGAGCTCGTCGCGGTCTACCGCGACCTCGCGGCGCGGACCGATCAACCGCTGCACCTCGGCCTCACGGAAGCCGGGATGGGGACGAAGGGCCTCGTGTGGTCGTCGGCGGCGATGGGGATCCTCCTCGCCGAGGGCATCGGCGACACGATCCGCGTGTCGCTCACGCCGCGCCCCGGCGGCGATCGGCGCGAGGAGGTCTACGCCGCGTGCGAGCTCCTGCAGGCGCTCGGAATCCGGAGCTTCGCGCCCTCGGTGACGGCATGCCCCGGGTGCGGGCGCACGACGTCGACGACGTTCCAGGAGCTCGCCGAGCGGATCCAGGGCTACGTGCGCGAGCAGATGCCGGTCTGGAAGGCGGAGCACGAGGGCGTCGAGACGATGACGCTCGCCGTGATGGGCTGCGTCGTGAACGGGCCGGGCGAGTCGAAGGCCGCGAACATCGGGATCTCGCTCCCGGGCACGGGCGAGGAACCGAGCTGCCCCGTGTACGTCGACGGGCAGAAGTTCGCGACGCTCAAGGGCAATTACGACGAGCTCTCCGCCGCGTTCCGGAAGCTCGTGGACGACTACGTCGAGGCGAAGTACCCGCGCCGTTGAAGATTTCTTTGAATGGTTAAGAGGGCGGTTGCCGCCTCCGTTCTTCTCGGCGTGGCCGTCCTTTCGGGTTGCGTGGGGAAGGAGCCGGGGGAGCCGTCGTTCCCGCGCCCCACCGCGACCCCGAAGCCGACGCCGGAATACCTCCTTCCCGAGAAACCCCAGGGTCAGCGGATCGGCGGGATGTTCGAGCCCCTCCATCCCGGCGGCGAGGTCTCCGAGCCCGTCGAGATCGTCCGCGTCGAGCCCGACTGTCGTCTCCTCGAGGGTGCCGCGCGTCCGATCATGGTCCAGTTGATCGTCACGAAGGAAGGCGCCGTGGAAGGCGCTCGCGTCCTGTCGAAGGCGCCCGCGGACGCGAAGACAGTAATCCTGGAATCCGTGCGCGGCTGGCGTTTCCGCCCGTCGACGTTCAACGGCCGACCCGTCCCGGTCTACTTCACCGTGGCGCTGCGCCGCTGCCCCTGATCAGGTCCCCGACAGCCCCTTCTTGTCGAAGTGCGTCTTGAGCCTCCGCGAGAGCGCGACCTGCTTGGCGTAGTTCAGCGAGTAGACCGCCGCCGGGACGCCGGCCGCGTTGAACGGCACGGACGCGAGCGCGATCAGGAAGTGCCGCGCCTTCTCGCGCGTCGTGAACTCGGGGTTCCGGAAGTCCATGACGCTCGTGTAGTACTTCCCGAGCATCTTGTAGACGTCCCCGAGGACGTTCGTGAAGCCCATCTCCGTCCCCCACGAGAGGCACTCGCCCTCGCGGACGTAACCGAGAAACTCTTTCCAGGTCGCGCCGGGCGCCATCGTGAAGACGCTCGCGACGGGCGGGTACGTGTGCGCGTCGGAGCCGCCGATGAGCGCGAGAGAGCCGCGCTTCTCCTTGGCGGCCGTCAGGAGGTCCTCGACGAGCGCGTTGTGCTGGTAGGCCATCGAGCCGTTCTTGACCTCGAAGACGTCGAAGAGCTCGAGCATTTTCGTGAAGAAATCCTCGGGGGCCTGACGCATGCGGTAGGACTGGAAGAGGTGATTCGCCGAGTAGAGGAGGCTCTCCGAGCGGAGGTACTCGACGAGGTCGAAGATGTTCCGGCGCTTCACGTTGATGACCTTCCACTGCGCGAGGGTGAGGTCGAAGACGTTGACGTGGATGCGGTGGCCGGTCTTCGGGAAGAACGTCTCGATCTCGGCCGAGACGAAGAAGTCCGTGTAGTCCGGGTGGCGGTCCCGGAACTTCAGGCAGCCGTCCACGGTGTCGTGGTCCGTGAACGTGACGAAGTCCATCCCGCGCGCTTTCGCGAGTCGGTAGGTCTCGTCGGGGTCGTTGTAGGAGTCGCGCGTGTTGCCCGCGCGGAAGTACTTGAAGATCGAGGCGTTCGTGTGCAGGTGGAGGTCCGCCCGGGAGAGGGGGAGCGCGGGGGAGCCCGGATCCGGGGCGGTGGAATCGACCATGGGGCAACGAGTGTCCGCGCACGTCCGGGGCGAGTCAAGGAGCCAGGCTCCTGCTAGAGTGCCGCCATGGGAGGGGTCTTCGGAAGAGTGCTGTACGCGCTTGTGCTGGCTGGCGTCCTCGCGACCGCGACCTGGGTCTCGTTCACGCGTTTCGTCGCGGGCAAATCCCTCAAGACCCCGAGCTTCGTGAGCCTCACGCCCGACGAGGCGGCCGCCCGTGCCGCCGAGCTCGGACTCTCCGTGCAGGTGGACGCGGCGCAGGAGGCGTTCGACGACGCCGTGCCCGCGCACCGCGTCCGCGCGCAGCTCCCGGCGGCCGAGACGGCCGTCAAGAGCGGCCAGACGATCCGCCTCTTCCTCTCCCTCGGGCCGCGCGCCGTGCGCATGCCCGACCTCACGGGGCTGCCGGCGCGCGCCGCGACGCTCGCGCTGTCGAAGGCCGGCCTCAAGGAGGCTGCCGTCGCCTCGGCGCGCCTGCCCGGCCCGGCGGGCGTCGTCGCGCAGGGCGTGTCCGCCGGCGCGATCGCGGGCCCGGACACTCCGGTCGACGTTCTCGTGAACCGCGGGGCTTCCGACGTCGCGTGGGTGATGCCGGACCTCATCGGGCGCGACTTCGAGCGGGTCAGGACCGCCTTCGAGGAGCGCGGCTTCCGGATCGGCGGCGTGAGGAGCCAGGCCTACGAGGGCGCGGCGACCGGAACGATCCTTCGTCAGTTTCCGCTCTCGGGCGCGCCCGTCACGCGGCGCGACGCGCTGAGCTTCGTGATCGCGTCGCCGGAGGCGGCGCCTTGAGCGCACCAAAGGTTGCCCTTGCTCCGTCGATCCTTTCGGCGGACTTCGCGCGACTCGGCGAGGCGGTCGCGGCGTGCGAGGCGGGAGGCGCCGACTGGATCCACTTCGACGTGATGGACGGACACTTCGTCCCGAACCTCACGGTCGGGCCGATCGTCCTCAAGGCGCTCGCGAAGGCGACGAAGGTCCCGTTCGACGTCCACCTCATGATCGAGGAGCCGTTCCGGACGCTCGACCAGTACCTCGACGCCGGCGCGCGGCGCATCGCGGTCCACGTCGAGGCCGAGCCGAACCTCCACCGGTTCGCGCAGCACGTGCGGACCCGCGGCGTGTCGCCGGGGGTCGCGATCAACCCCGGAACCTCGCTCGACTCCCTCGACGAGGCCGTGCGCTTCGTGGACTTCGTCCTCGTGATGTCCGTGAACCCCGGATGGGGCGGGCAGTCGTTCATTCCCGGGTCCCTCGAACGGGTCGCCCGGCTCGCCGAGTCGATGCGGAGCGCCGGCTCGGCGGCGACGATCGCCGTGGACGGCGGCGTCGGGGAGGCCAACGCCGGGGCCCTCGCGGCCGCCGGGGCCACGCATCTCGTCGCGGGGGCGGCCGTCTTCGGGGGCGGCGACGTGCCCGCGGCCCTCGCGCGGCTCGCGCGGGCGGCCGTCCGCGGGCACGGAGCTTGAAAGAAACCCCGCCGCCGTGCATTCTCCGACGTCCGTGACGCCTTTCCCGGTCCTCCCGCGCCGCCTCCCCGCGCTGATCGCCCTCGCCGCCCTCCTCGGAGGCGCTGCGGGCTGCGCGAGCACCGACTCGGCGGCCAAGATGACGCGGGAGCTCCTCTCCATGCCGAAAGAGGAGGCGTACGCGAAGGGCGAGTCCCTCGTACAGAAGAAGAAGTACGAGCTCGGGCGGCAGTACCTGAGGTTCGTCGCCGAGAACTACGCGAACGACGCGATCGGCAAGCAGTCCGCCTTGCGGCTCGCGGACTCGTTCTTCGACGAGAAGACGCCGCTCGGCTATCTCGAGGCCGGCGTGAGGTACAAGGACTTCCGGAACCGCTACCCTTCGCACCCGCGCTCGGACTACGCGCTCTTCCGGCTCGCCCAGTGCTCGGACAAGCAGGCCGAGAGTCCGGACCGCGAGCAGACGAACACGCGAAACGCCGCGCTCGCATACCGCGAGCTCGTCCTCGCGTACCCGGATTCGCCCTACGCCACGGAGGGCCGCCTGCGCCTCGGCGCGATGCGCAACCTCCTCGCCGAGCACGAGTACGTCGTCGGCCATTTCTACGTGAAACGCCGGGCGTGGCGCGCGGCCAAGGGCCGCATGGACACCGTTCTCGCGTCCTATCCGGACTACACGAAGCTCGACAAGGTGCTCTTCGACGTCGGGCTCGCGGAGAACAAGATGGGGCACGAGGACGAGGCCAGGCAGCTCTGGGACCGCCTCGCGCGCGACTTCCCTTCCAGCCCGCTCGTGAAGAAGGTGCCGCGTCCGGCGGCCGCCCCTCCCGCCCCTCCCGCGAAAGCCGCCGGCGGCTGAGCCCTCGTCCCACCCCTCGGGTTGACGCAAGCGGCTCCAGCGAATTAAGATACGTCGTCCATCCGTCCCCTTTTCGCGCCCCCATTGTCGTTTAGGGGACACGGGTTTCGGGCAGGAGGTCGTCATGCGTCACCGTCTCGCAGCGCTCTCGGCCGGCGTCCTGATCGCCGTCTCGCTCGCCGCCCGCGCCGACGACGCGGCAAAGCCGCCCGCCCTGACGGTGCGCGAAGGCGCCGCCGCCCCGGCCGTTCCCCAGTCGCGCCTCGAGAAGCTCGGCCGGCCTCCCGCTCCGATCACCGGACCGCTGCCGGTGGGCGCCGAAGTGGACGTCTACTGCTCCGGTTACCTCGGGGACCGCGACGAGGCGTTCGTCGGACGCATCGTGAACGCCGAGAAGGAACGAAACCAGTCGATGTTCATGGCCGGCGACGTCATCTACATCGACATCGGGGCCGAGAACGGCGTCCAGGCCGGCATGGAGTTCACGATCGTCCGGCCCAGCCGCCTCGTGAACCGCTGGGGCTCCGAGCGCGAGGTCCAGGGCCGCATCTACATGACGCCCGGGCGCGTGCGCGTGCTCTGCGCCCAGGAGAGATCCTCCATCACCGAGATCATCTACTCCTGCAACGAGGTCGAGGTCGGAGACTTCGTCGCGCCCTTCGAGCCGATCCCGGTGCCGCTCGTGCGCCGCACGCGGCCCACGACGATCTGCGACACGCCGAACGGCAAGCCGATCGGCCACGTCGTGGACACGCGGGACGCCGTCACGCCCGTCGGGACGGACACGATCGTGTTCCTCGACCTCGGCGAGCAGGACGGGCTGAACCCCGGCGACTTCCTCACGGTCTACCACCCGTCGACGCAGGCCCAGGGCGTGCGCACGGTGCTGGGCGAGGCGGCGATCCTGACGACCCGCACACGGTCGTCGGTCGCGATCATCACGTCGATGGTCGACTTCATCGCCGTCGGCGACGCCGTCGAAGTCAAGTAAGGCCCCTCTTTTCGGCTCGCTCAGAAAAGACTTGCGGGACGAAAATCCCGTGATAATTTCCGACTCCCCCAAGCGGCCACATGGCTTGCAAGTGTGCGGGAGGAACGTGTCTGTGACGATCGACGGCCAGCTGCAGCGCATCATCGACGAGCTCGTGTCGAAGGGAATTCCGCTCGAAGCCGCAAAGCGGGAATTCGAGAAGAAGTACGTCTCCGCGGCCGTCATGCGCGCGTCCGGAAACATGGGGCGCGCCGCCAAGTCGCTCGGCATCCATCGCAACACCCTGCGGGCGAAGATCTCCCTCCTGAAGGTGAAGCCGCCGCTCCGGGGGAGAGACAACTCCTAGGACGGCCGCAGGCCCCCGCGCGCCATGGCTTCGAGGCGCGCGACGCGCTCCTCTGTGGGCGGGTGGGTCGAGAAGAGTCGCGCGAGGCCTCCCGCGAACGGATTCACGATGAACAGGTGCGCCGTCGCCGGCGAGCCGTCCATCGGGAGCCGCCTCGACGCGGACTCCAGCTTCCGGAGCGCCGAGGCGAGCTCGAGAGGGCGCCCCGAGAGCGCCGCACCCGTCTCGTCCGCCCGGAACTCGGCCTGACGGGAGATCATGGCCTGAACGATCGCCGCCGCGATGGGCGCGAAGAGGAGCGCGAGAATTCCGACGAGGCCGCCGCCTCCCTCGCGGTCGCCGCGCCGGCCGCCGCCGGTCCACATCGCCATCTGCGCGAGGTGGGTCAGGGCGCCCGCGAGCGTCGCCGCGATTGCGCCGACGAGGATGTCGCGGTTCGTCACGTGCCCGAGCTCGTGGCTGAGGACGGCCTCCAGCTCGTCGCGGTTCAGGATCTTCAGGATGCCCTCGGTGGCCGCGACGACGGCGTGCTGCGGGTCGCGGCCGGTCGCGAAGGCGTTCGGGGCCTCCTGCGGGATGATGGCCACGCGCGGCATCGGGAGGTTCGCCTTGGCCGCCAGCGACCGGACGACTCCGTAGAGCTCGGGCGCCTCCTGCTCGGTGACGACACGCGCGCCGTAGGACGCGAGCACCATCTTGTCCGAGAAGAAGTAGGCGAAGAGGTTCATGACGGCCGCGATCACGAGGGCCATGACCGCGCCCTGCGAGCCGAACGTCGCCTGCCCGACCGCGACGAGCAGGACGGTCAGAAACGTCATGAGGAAGACGATCTTCAGCGTGTTCATCGGTTTCTCCGGGCGCGGGCGGGTGCGCCGCCCCGGAACCAAACGAAGGGGGGCTCCGCTTTATTTCGGCTTGGAGGCGCCGTCGTCCTTCTTGTCGTCGCCGGACTCGCCCTGGCGCATCGCGTCCTTGAAGTTCTTGATGCCCTCGCCGAGGCCCTTGCCGAGCTGCGGGATCTTCCCCGCGCCGAACACGAGAATCACGATCACGAGGATGACGAGCAGTTCGGGGAGTCCGAGATTCGGCACGGGTGCCTCCTGAAAGGACGGATTCTACTCCGGGCGGCGGTCAGAGAAACGCGAGGAGCCCCTCGAACGGCCCCCCCGGGGAAGTGCGGCGGCGAATGACGCGGCGCGCCGTCTCGCGGTGGGGACGGTAGAAAGGGCGGCCCTTCTGGAGCATCTTCTCGAACGTCCCGAGGACCTTCCACGCCCTCTGCAGGAGGACGGCCTCCGACACGGCCCCGGCGTCGGCCTCGACGGACGCGCCGGCGCGCTCGAAGCGGAGCGATACGGCGTCGTAGTCCGGGGGCCCGAGGCGCAGGTCCTGGAAGTCGATCGGGGCCAGCCGCCCGTCGGCGGTGCGCATCAGGTTGTTCGCGTGGTAGTCCCGGTGGGTCGGGACGGCGTCCCCGGTCGCGGCAGGGTCGGCCGCGGCGGCCGCGAGCGCGCCTGCGAGCGAGCCCCACGCCGCGGCGCGGCCGGCCTCGAGGGGCTCCTGCCCGCCCTTCTCGAGCGCCCAGTGGCGCGTGTGGTCGAGCTCGGCGGCGAAGAAAGCCGCGTCGAACGCCGGGTTGCGTGTCGCGGCGGCGCGCGCGATCGTGCGGATCGGCGTCAGAAGCTCCTCGGCCTCGTCGAGGAGGCGGGGCCGGTCCTCGCGCGGAGCGTCCGCGAGGTCCATCGAGAGGTCGCGATCTCCGAGGTCCTCGATGAGGGCGGCGCCGAGCTCGGGCGCGTCGTCGAGGAGCTCGGGAACCCGAACGCCCGCGCGCGCGAGCGCCGCCCCGATCGCGGCCCAGTTTGCCTGCGCGGGCGATTCGGGCTGCGGGTACAGGACGACGAGGACGCTGCCGCCGCCGGGCGTCGCCTGGCGGAAGTACCGGCGCGCCCCGACGTCGCCGGCCAGCGGGACGCTCGGCGGACCGGCCGCGAGGCCGAAGCGCTCCCGGGCGCGCGAAAGCCGCGCGGCCTCTCCGTTCAGGGAGGCCGCCGTCACGGCTTCGGAGCGGGGGCCGGGTATGTCGGCGCCGGAGCGGGCGCTTCGTCGAGGAGCTCGACCGACAGGAGCTTCTGAGGGTTGCGCGGCTTTCCGAGCGGCGTGTTCGACGGATCGGGGTCGGAGGCGGAAGCGATGCGGTCCACGACGTCCATTCCCTTCACGACCTCGCCGAACGCGGTGTACTGGCGGTCGAGCGATGGGTAGTCCTTGAGGACGACGAAGAACTGCGACGACGCGGAGTCCGGCGCGGAGGAGCGGGCCATCGAGACGATGCCGCGCTTGTGGACCGTGTCGTTGAACTCCGGTTTCAGCGTCACGGGGTTTCCCTTCGCGTCCGTCTTGCCCGCGTTGCCCCAGATGAAGGCGTTCTTCGGGTCCTTCGTGAGGGGGTCGCCGCCCTGCACCACGAAGTCCTTGATGACGCGGTGGAAAAGGGTCCCGTCGTAGAAGCCGGACCCGGCGAGGTCGACGAAGTTCTTCACGTGGTTCGGGGCGCGGTCGTTGAAGAAACGGACCGTGAAATCGCCCTGCGACGTGTGGACGAGCCCGAGCGTGTGCGCGTAGTCGCGCGTCTTCGCCGTGGCTTTCGGCGGGGCCTTCTTCTTCGGCTTCGCGGGCGCGGCAGGGGCCGCGGACGCGGCCAGGAGGCCCAGGGCGAAGGCCGCCACGACTGTCCGGATGCTCGCCGGTTTCCTCGTCATGCGGTGCGTCCTCCTGTCGCTCTCCGGCACCCCCCTTGTGGGGGGAACCGGCAGCCCCGATGATAGCCGCGATGCTGGCCCGGACCTTTCTCAGCCTCGTCGAGAAGGTCACCGAGGACCTGGACATCGAGATGCTCCGGGCCGAGGTGCAGTCGTTCTCGGCGAAGCACGCGGACCTCACGACCCGCGAGAAGGGTGAGCGGCTCGTCGCGGTCGCCGCCCGCCGCGCGGCAGCCCTCGGCGCCGTCGCGAGCCTGCCGCCGGGGTGGCTCGCGCTCGCGACCGTCGCGCCCGAGCTCTCGGCGGTCCTCGTCCTCCAGAGCCGGCTCATCGTGTCGCTCCACCTTCTGTACGGCGGCCCCATGACGCCGGAGGAGCGGGCGCTCGAGGTGCTCGCCGGGCTCGCGGCGGGGGCCGGGATGAGCGTCGGGCGGCGCCTGACGACGCGCGCCGCCGAGGAGGTCGCCGCGCGCCTCGTCGTGCGCCTCGCCGGACGCGAGATCGCCCACGTCGTCCCCGTGCTCGGCGCCCTTGCGGGCGCGGGCCTCAACTACGCGGCCGTGCGCGCCGTCGGGCGGGCGGCGCTCGCGCGCATCGAGAGGCTGGTTGGTCCGCCCGAGATTCCGGGGAAGGGCGCCGTGCTCGACGTCTCCGGGCGCGTCGCGTAAGCGACGCAGGTTCCGGCCCGTGTTAAATTCCCGCTTCACGGGCCGATCGTTGAGAATGATTCTCCCCGGGGGCGGGGCCGTGTATCTTCGGAGGATCTCGATGCGGAAGGTGGTCTACCGGTCCATTCGCGGCGCGGCCAACACCGCCTGGAACGTGTTCCAGGCCGTGAACCGCCGCGTGCCCGCGCGTTCCTTCCAGCCCTCCTGGTCGCCCGAGCCGCTCCCGAAGAGCCACCAGCGCACGAAGCCGCCGCTCGGCTTCCCGCGCCGCACGGACTCCCTCTGCCCGACCTGCACCCGCGAGGTCCGCGACGCGATCGTGGGCGGCACGCGCGAGCTCTCCGAGCTCGTCGACGGGCGCCCCGGCGAGATCCCGGCCGACATCGTCCAGCGCGGCAACGAGATCTGGATGGTCAAGACGTGCCCGAAGCACGGCACGTTCGAGGACCTCATGGCGAGCGACGCGCGCTTCTTCGCGCGCCTCGAGGAGAACTTCTTCGGCCGCGACGTGAAGATCGCGAAGGACAAGCTCCACGATCACGGCTCCTCCTCCATGCGCTACGGCCGCGGCGCGGTCCTCACGGTGGACCTCACGAACCGCTGCAACATGATGTGCAACCCGTGCTTCATGGACGCCAACCAGGTCGGCTACGTCCACGAGCTCGGGTGGGACGACGTCAAGGAGATCCTCGACAACGCCGTCTCGATCAAGCCGCAGCGCCAGATGTCCGTGCAGTTCTCGGGCGGCGAGCCCACGATCTCGCCGTTCTTCATCGAGGCCACGCGCTACGCGCGCGAGATCGGCTACTTCTCGGTCCAGTGCGCGACGAACGGCATCCGCTTCGCGCAGGAGCCGGAATTCGCGAAGGCCGCGTACGACGCGGGCCTCCGGCTCGCCTACCTTCAGTTCGACGGCGTCGGGAACGAGCCGAACGCGCACCGCGGCGTCGGAAACCTGTACGACGTGAAGCTGCGGGCGCTCGACAACCTCCACGCGGCGGGGATCGACGTCACGCTCGTCACGACGATCGTGAACGGCCTCAACAACGACCAGGTCGGCCCGACCCTGAAGTTCGCGATCGAGAACATCGACAAGATCAACGCGCTCTCTTTCCAGCCCGTGTCCTTCACGGGCCGCGACGAGGAGATCGACGACGAGACGCGGAAGAGCCAGCGCTATACGCTCGCCCACCTCGCGCACGACGTGAAGGACCAGGCCGGCATCGGCGAGCCCATGCGCGACTGGTTCCCGCTGTCGGCCTCGGGCCCGTTCTCCGACCTGAAGGACCTCCTCGGCGGCCTCGAGGCGCAGTGGGGCTCGCTCAAGTGCGGCTGCCACCCGAACTGCGGAATCGCGACGATGATGCTCGTCCGCCCGGACACGGGCCAGGCCGTCCCGTTGACGCAGATCCTCGACGCGGATCGCCTCCTCAGGGATCTGACGGTCATCACGGACGCCGCGCGCGGGAGGTTCCTGACGGTCCTCCAGACGGCGCTCGCGCTCGCGCGCAACATCCGCCCCGACGGCGTCCCGGAAAACCTCGGCATCTGGGAGACGCTCAAGGTCATGGACGGCCACACGGGCAAGGGCATGGGGATCGCGACGCAGGGCCGCTATCCGTGGCGCGTCCTCCTCGTGGCCGGGATGTGGTTCCAGGACCTCTTCAACTACGACTTCCGGCGCACGGAGATGTGCATCATCCCGTACGGAACGCAGCTCGGCGAGATCTCCTTCTGCGCCTACAACACGGGCGCGGGCTGGAGGAAGATCGTCGAGGAGATGCACCAGAGCGCGACGCTCTCCGAGTGGTACAGGGACAAGGGCCGCCACCCCGTGTACGCGCACGGCAAGCGCGTCCCGCTGCCGGCGTTCAACCCGGGCGCGCGCCCGTCCACGCTGCCGGTCTTCGAGCCCGCCGCCGCGCGCACGGGCGAGCTTCCGGCTGCCGCGATGCTTCCGAGCTTCGGCGCCGCCTCCGGGAAGTAGCACCCGGCTCAGGGCACGCGGAGAGCCGCCTCCGCGAGCGAGACGAGGCCTGCACCCGCCTCGTCCGGCTGCTCGAGAGGAGCCATGTGGCCGGCGCCCGGCACGGTCAGGAGCCTCACCCACGGCGCGCGCGCCGCGACGGCCGTCATGGCCTCGGAATCGGCGGGCGGGGCAATTGCGTCCTCCTCGCCCACGCCGACGAGAAGAGGACGGTCCCAGGCGGAGAGGATCTCGAAGCCCTCGTCGCGCACGGCGAGGCCGGCGAGGTCGGCCATGGCCGTTTCGGGCGGCGTCGCGAGGACCATCCGCTTCACGAGATCCTCGGCCGGCGTCCCCTTCGAGCCGCGGGCGAGGAGCTTCGGGAGCATCGCGGTGAGCGCCGCCTCGATGCCGTCCTTGCGGATGGCCTCGATGGCCGCCTTCCGGCCCGCGCGTCCCGCGTCGTCGTCGGCGGAGGCTTTCGTGTCGAAGAGGGCGAGGCCCTTGAGGCGGCCGCGCAGGCGCGCGCCGTGCCGCTTGAGGAGCTCGAAGCAGACGTAGCCCCCCATCGAGAAGCCGGCCAGGAGGAAGGGCGCGCCGGCCGGGAGCGCGGCTTCGAGGTCGCGCGCGACGTCGTCCGCGAGGAGCGACATTGCGTGGAGCGGCGCCGCGAGGTGGGGCGAACGCCCGCGTCCGCGCAGGTCCGGGGCGAAGACGGAGGTGATCGGGCCCAGCTTGCCGGCGGCGGCCCGCTCGGCGAGCGGGTCCCACATGCGGTGGTCGAGGGGATAACCGTGGAGCGCGACGAGATGCATGGCGGCCATCTTAGCGGCCGGGCGCGGGCACGACCCGCCACTCGAGGTCGCCGGCGCTTCCGGCCGGCCGCGTCTTCTCCTTCACGAAGGTGTAGACGGCCGTCTCGCGGATGCGTTCCGCGTCGGCGATCGGCTCCCGGAAGAGAATCGGCAGGCCCGGGCTCGCGGCGAGAGCGTCCACGAGCCGTTCGTCGCCGCGGTCGCGCCGGAGGCAGTACCAGAAGGACGGGTTCACGTAGAAGCCGCCGGGCGCGCTCGTGCCGGTGAGGGGGTAGAGGTTCTGCGGCGCCCCGTGGACGAGGAGCGTCCCTCCGGCGGGAACGCGCGCCCGCACGTGCGCCGCGGCGGCCCGGGTCGCAGAGTCGTTCCAGTGGAAGACGGGCCCGCCGATCCGGTCGAGGAGCAACGGCCCCGCGCCGAGCGCGGCGACGCCGAGGAGGACGGCGAAGGCGGCGGTGCCGCCGGCGGCCGCGAGAAGGCGCGGGGGCCGGCTCCGGCTTCTCCGGAGCCGCCGGAAGACGACGGGCAGGACGAGGGCGGTCCGCCCGGCCGCGAGCGCGCCGAGCCCCGTCAGGGCGGCGAGGTGGAGCAGGCCGGGGCGCGGCCAGGCCATCCCGGCTGCGCCGAGCGCAACCGCGATGAGCGGCGAGCTCGGCGAGCGCAAGCGGCGCGCCGGCAGCGCGGCGGCAGAGAGGCCGAGCGCGGCGAACGGCACGAAGAGCACCAGCGCCTCGTGCACGTCCGCCCCGGTGAGCCCGACGGCGATCTCCCGCGACATCCCGGAGAAGACGGGGTAGATCAGCGTCCAGTCGAGGTGCCTGGTCGTGCGGAACGCGAGGGCCCACGAGAGCGCGAACCCGAAGTAGGGAAGGGCTGCCGTTCCCGCGAAGAGGGGTGCGGCGCGCCTTCGGCCGCGGAAAGCGACCCACAGGAACGCGGCGAGCGCCGCCCACGCGGAGGTCTGCTTGACGAGGATCCCGGCGCCGAAGACGAGGCCCGCGGCCGCGACGTCGCGGAGCGCTCCGGTGCGGCGGTGGCGCTCCAGGAGGAGGACGCCCCCGAGAAGGAGAGGCGCGAGGAACGGCTCGGGCCAGATCGCGGGGCCCTCCGTGTAGACGGTGAGGAGCGCGAGGACGGGGATGCCGACCGCGAGGGCGGTGAACGAGCCCGATCGCGCGCGCCGGTGCGGGCGCGTGCCGAGAACGACGAGGGCGCCCGACGCCGCGAGCGAGAGGGCCGGGATCGCGCGCAGGACGTCCGCGGTGAAGCCGAACAGGGCGCCGGCGGCGGCCGTCAGGAGGATCAGGAGAGGCGTGTGCGGGAAGAGGATCCCGTCGTACAGCTTGACGCCGCGGGTCACGAACCAGGCGGGCGTGACGATCTCCGGCCAGGCCGTGACCGATACGGCAAACGGGATCGCGCCCGCGAGAAGGGCCGCAAGCGCGGCGATCGGGGCGGCCTCGCGCGCCCTTCTCACCCGGGCCGGTAGGTCACGCTGTTTCGCGGGCCTTCCCAGACCGTGACCTCTTCGAGCCGCGCGCCGTCCCCGAGGAGGGCGGCCTTCCCGATCTCGTCCGCGACCCAGAGCGCGACGTTTTCGGCGCTCGCGTTCTTCCGGTCGAACGGCGGCACGGTGTTGAGGTCGCGGTTGTGGAGGCGCGAGGCGAGCTCCTTCACGAACGCCTCGGTCGGCACGAAGTCGACCGAGAGGTCGTACGGGCCGAGGCGGTCGACCGAGAGCGCGACCTCGATCTTCCAGGAGTGGCCGTGGACGGGCTCGGGGCCGCCGGCGTAGTCCACGAGGTGGTGCGCGGCCTCGAAGGTCGCGTGGCAGCGGACGGTCCAGCGCATGGCCGTCAGTCTACGACGCGTGGAACGGCCGCGCTCAGACGGTCTCGAGGTAGGTGTGCACCACGCCGACCGTGCCGGAGCCCTCGCCGACCGCCGCCGCGACGCGCTTGCTGGAGCCGGCGCGCACGTCTCCGGCCGCGAAGATTCCCGGGACGCTGGTCTCGAAGGGGAAGGGATCGCGATCGAGCGTCCAGGCGCGGGGCCGGCCGCCCGCGGCGGACAGGTCACGGCCGGTCACCACGTAGCCCTTCTCGTCGAGCTCGATGAGGCCGGCGAGCATCTCGGTGCGGGGCCTCGCGCCGATGAAGATGAACATCGCCGCCGCGTCGAGCCCGCGCTCCTGTCCCCCGGGGGCGTGGCGGACGACGACCTTCTCGAGGCGCCCGATGCCGCTGACCGCGGCGACCTCGGCGCCCGTCACGACCTCGATGTTAGGCGTCGCCACGATCCGGTCGATCAGGTACCGCGACATCGAGTCGGCGAGGGACGTCCCGCGGACGAGCATCGTGACGCGACGCGCGTAGCGCGAGAAGAAGAGGGCGCCTTGGCCGGCCGAGTTCCCCGCGCCCACGATGTAGACGTCCTGGGCGCGGTACGTCGCGGCTTCGGTCATGGCCGCGCCGTAGTAGACACCGATGCCCAGGAGAGGTTCGACGCCGGGAACTTCCAGCATTCGCACGGACACGCCCGTCGCCAGGACGACCGCCTTGCAGCTCAGGTCGGTCCCGTCGGCCAGCCGGACCACGCGGTACGGGTCCTCGCGGCGCACGGCGACCGCCTCCTGCGCGATCACTTCGGCGCCGAAGCGGCGAGCCTGGGTGGCGGCGCGGCGGGCGAGATCGGCCCCGGAGATCCCCGACGGGAACCCGAGGTAGTTCTCGATCCTCGAGCTCGTGCCGGCCTGGCCGCCGGGCGCGCTCTCTTCGACGAGCACCGTGCGGAGCCCCTCCGAGGCGGCGTAGACCGCCGCGGCCAGTCCCGCCGGCCCGCCGCCGACGATCGCGAGGTCGTAGAACGGCAGGAGCGCGCGCGTCTGCATCCCGACTTTCTCGGCGAGCTGCTGGTTCGTCGGGGCCACGAGGCGGGTGCCGTCCGGAAAGAAGACGACGGGCAGACGCGTCGCGTCGCCGGCCGAGCGGATCAGCTCCCGCGTCGGCTCGTCCTGGTCGACGTCGATCCACTGGTAGGGAACGTGATTGCTCGACAGGAACTCTTTCACGGCGAAGCTGCGGGGCGACGACCGCGCGCCGGCGACCCGGATGCCTTCGTACGGGAGTCGCACGTGCGACATCCAGTCCGACAGGAGATCGTCGAGGACCGGGTAGAGGCGCTCGGCGGGAGGATCCCAGGGCTTCAACAGGTAATGATCCAGCCCGACGTCGTTGATGCCCGAGATGGCCGCCTGGGTGTCGGCGTACGCCGTGAGGAGGACCCGGCGCGACTCGGGGTGAAGCTTGATCGCCTCGCGCAGCAGCTCCGTGCCCGACATTCCGGGCATCCGCTCGTCGACGAGGAAGAGCGCGACGGGCGTGCCGCGCTCCTTGAGCTGCCGTGCCGCGTCGAGCGCCTCGCTTCCGGATCCCGCCTTCAGGACGCGGTAGTCGTTCCGGTAGTGCTGCTTGAGGTCGCGCTCGATGGCGCCGAGCACCTCGGGGTCGTCGTCGACCGTCAGAATCACCGGTTTGGCCATCCGTCAGCCCTTTCCCGCGTCGAGAGGCAGCGTCACGCGAAACTCGGTGCGCCCGGGGCGGGAGTCGGCCTCGATCTCTCCCTGGTGCTTGTGGACGATGCGCCGCGCGATGTCGAGGCCGAGGCCGGTGCCCTGGCCGACCGGCTTCGTCGTGAAGAACGGGTCGAAAATGCGCTCCCGGATCTCCGGAGGCAATCCGGGTCCGTCGTCGACGACGCGCACGACGACGGACGGTCCCTGGCGCGCCGCGGAGACGTCGACGCGGCCGCGGGCCGCGTCCAGCGCGTTGTCGACGAGGTTCGCCCACACCTGGTTGAGCTCGCCCCCGAATCCCGGGATGCGCGGAAGATCGGCCGGGGCGTCGAGGCTCACGCTCACGGATTTCCCCCGCGCCTTCGCGTTCAGCACGGCGAGCGTGTCGGCCAGCCCCTGGCGGACGTCCACCGGCTTGGGCATCGTGGCCTGGTCCATGTACGTGAAGCCCTTCACCGCCGCGACGAGGTTGTGGATCTTGGTCGCGGACGCCTCGATCTCGGACGCCAGCCGGTACGTCGCGCAGCCGGCGATGAGCCAGGGAAGGGTCGCCCGGAGGGCCGCGCGGTCGAGCGCGCCGGCGAGCTCGTCGAGGGACTCGAGCGTGACCGCGGATTCCGCCAGCGCTTCGGCGGCGGTGACGTCGGCGCCGTGGCGGCCGAGCCACTCGGCGAGGGCGTCCTCGCGGTCGGCCTGCTCGATGGGGGAGCGCCCGAACGTCGTGCCGGCGGCCAGCATGCAGAGTCCGCGCGCGCGCTCCACCGCGGCCTGCCGGGCCTCGGACAATCCCGCGGCGCCCAGCGCGCGCGACGCCGACTCGAGCTCTGCGAGCCCGCTTCGGAGCCCCTTGGCGCTCCGGGCGACCGCCGAGGCCGGGTTGTTCAGCTCGTGCGCGAGCCCCGCCGCCAGCTTGCCGAGGGAGGACATCTTTTCTTCGTGGAGGTCGCTCGACGTGAAAACGCGCGTGCGGTCGAGCATGGCGTGCACGAAGATCGCGGTGAGCTCGTAGCATTCGCGGATCAGCGCGGGGATCTCGTGGCGCGGGATCACGAAGATCTCGGTCGGTTCCTCGGCCTTCACGTCGCCCGGCGACCCGACGAGGCGCGAGTACGGCAGGACGCCGCTCACGTCGCCGGCGCGCCACTCCATGGCCTTGTGGGGCCCGGCGCCGCGGTCGATGTGAATCGTGAGGTGGCCCGAGAGGATGATGTAGAGGCCCATCACCTGGCTGCCCTTCGTCGCGAGGAGGCCTCCGGTCTCCAGCCTCACGAGGTGGCCGCGGGCGGCGAGCCAGGCGAGCTGGTCGGGCGGCGCGCTGGCGAGCAGCCGATGCGCGGACAGGCGATCCTGAATCGAACTCTCCATGCGAAGCGTCTAGGCGCCGAGGACGGTCTCGAGGCGCGTCACGCGCACGGCGTGCTGGCCCTCGGGCGGGACGCCGTATTCCTTCTCGAGGAACTTCTTCGGCGTCGTGGCGGTCGCGCCCATGAGCGAGAGGCGCTCCTCGCGCGTCTCGCCGTTCGGAAGCGTGAACGAATAGACGGCCTCCGTCGCGGCGCGCCCGAGGGACTTGGCGCCCTTCGGGAGCTCGATGGAGGACGTGATCACGAGACCCGGGGGGAGGCGGTCGTTCACGGCGGAGACGTGGGCGTCCGTGAGCGCGTCGAGGACGTCCACGTCGAAGAGCTCGTGCCTCGACTCGTGTCCGAGCGGCAGGGCGGGGCCCATCGACAGGCGCAGGTGCGGGTTGTAGCCCTCCGTGTAGCGCACGGGCGCGCCCGAGGCGCGCAGCGCGCGCTCGAGGACGTCCATCGTGTTGCGGTGCGAGAGGTACCGCGCGTCCCCGAGCTTCTCGAACGAGAGCCGGTACGTCCGCGCCGTGAGGGGCACGGCAGCGGCGACACCGCTCGCGGGCGAGCGGCGCTCGCGCAACGGCAGCAGGTCCGGCTCAGCCTTCATCCGGTACGCGGCGCCCTTGGCTTTCTCGGTGTAGGCCGAAGGGAGGGGGAAGGCCGCCGCGCCGGGCAAAGCCGGTGCGCCGCCCAAGCCCCTATTACCTTCTAAGAAAATCTTCTCTTCTCCGAATCCGAAGCCCGCGGGCAGCGGGTTTGCGAGCACGATGTCCTCGCCGTTGCCCGGGACGCCGCAGGCGTAGCAGTGGCCCCACTTGCAGTCGTCCGTGTGCATCTCCTTCAGAGCCTTTTTCCACTCGACCACGAGGAAAGGCTTGCGGATGGACGCGTCGACGACGTCCCAGGGGAGCGTCTCCTTGAGGTCCTTGTCGCGGAGGTGCCGGGTCTTCGGGACCCCGGCGGCCTCGAGCGCCCCGTTCCAGCGCTCCCAGGAGAAGTGCTCGCTCCATGCGTCGAAGCGTCCGCCGCGCTTCCACACCTCGAGGACCGCACGGCCCATCCGCCGGTCGCCGAGCGAGAGCATCGCCTCGATCTCGGCTTCCTTCGGCTCGTGCCACGTCAACTTCACGCCCTTCACGGAGCGGAAACGGTCCTTCAGGTACGCGAGCTTCCGCGTGAGGTTCTCGACGCCGTCGAACCCAAACCACTGGAACGGCGTGAAACTCTTCGGGATGAAGCAGCCGACCGAGACGTTCACCTGCGGCCGCACGCCGTGCTTGCGGCCCTGGGCGAGGATGTCCCTCACGAGCGTGACGAGCTCGTCGAGGTCCGGGTCGGTCTCCGTCGGGAGGCCGATCATCGTGTAGACCTTGATCATGTCCCAGCCGCGCCCGAAGGCGACGTCGGCGGCCTGGACCATGTCCGCGTTCGTGAACGTCTTGTTGATGACGCGGCGCAGGCGGTCCGAGCCCGTCTCGGGCGCGAACGTGAAGCCCGACTTGCGCACCTCGGAGACGGCGTCCGCGAGCGCCACCGAGAACGCCTCGGCGCGGAGCGACGGCAGCGAGATCGACACCTTCGTCTTCGCGAGCTCGGGCGCGAGGCAGGCGACGAGGGGCTCGATCTGCGAGTAGTCGGCCGAGGAGAGCGAGAGGAGCCCGACCTCGCTCCAGCCCGCTTCGTCGATGAACGCTTTCGTCGCCTTCGCGACGTCCGCGGGGTCCAGCTCGCGCACGGGGCGGTACCAGTAGCCCGCCTGGCAGAACCGGCAGCCCTGCGTGCAGCCGCGCATGATCTCGAGGCCGAGGCGGTCCTGGACGATGTCGACGGACGGCACCATCGGCTTTGCGGGGTAGACGTCGGCCGAGAGCTTCTCGACCCAGACGCGCTTGACCTCCTCGGGGACACCCGCAACGTTCGGGGCGTACGACAGGACCCGGTCGCCTTCATACGACACGTCGTAGAGCGACGGGACGTAGATCCCGGGGCAGGCCGAGAACGCGAGCAGGCGCTCGCGGCGGGGAAGGCCCTTCGTCCGCGCGACGGCCTCGAGGAAGACGGGCAACGCCTCCTCGGCGTCGCCGATCAGGAAGACGTCGAAGAAGTCCGCGAGAGGCTCGGGGTTCGCGGTGCACGGCCCGCCGCCGATCACGACCGGGTCCGCATCGCCGCGCTCGGCCGCGAGGACGGGGATCCCCGCGAGGTCGAGCATGTTCGGGACGTTCGTGTAGTTCATCTCGCTCTGGAGCGAGAGGCCGAAGACGTCGAAGTCGGCCACGGGCGCGAAGGACTCGACCGAGAAGAGCGGCACGTTTTCGCGGCGCAGGACCGCCTCGAAATCGGTCCACGGCGCGTACGTCCGCTCGCAGGCCCAGGCCGCGCGGCGGTTCACGATCTCGTAGAGGATCTTCGTGCCCGTGTGGCTCATTCCGATCTCGTACGCGTCCGGGAAGCCGAGGCAGACCGTGACGTCCATCCTGCCGAGGTCCTTGCGCACGACGTTTCTCTCCAGGCCGAGGTAGCGCCCGGGGCGCTCGACGGCGAGGAGGAACGGCTCGAAGCGGGGGCGGACGGATGCGTAGCGCACGGGGTCTCTCCGGACGGGGCAGTCTAGCGGATCGCTGAGACGACGTCGCGGCGTCGCGCGGCCGCGTCAGGCCGTCTTCAGGCCGATCGGGCAAGACACGCCGGTGCCCCCGATCCCGCAATAGCCGTCGGGGTTCTTCGCGAGGTACCGCTGGTGGTACTCCTCGGCGTAATAGAAGGGCGGAGCGTCGAGGATCTCGGTCGTGATCGCGCCGTAACCGGCTTCGGCGAGCTTCGCCGCGTATGCGGCCTTCGACGCCTCGGCGGCGGCCTTCTGCTCGGCGTCGAACGCGTAGATCCCGGAGCGGTACTGCGTGCCGACGTCGTTGCCCTGGCGCATGCCCTGCGTCGGGTCGTGGCTCTCCCAGAAGATCCGGAGGAGGTCCTCGTACGAGATCCGCTCCGGGTCGAAGGTGACGAGGACGACTTCGGCGTGCCCCGTGAGCCCCGTGCACACTTCGCGGTACGTCGGGTTCCGGGTGTGGCCGGCCGCATAGCCGACTGCGGTCGTGACGACGCCGGGCGTCTGCCAGAACTTCCGTTCGGCGCCCCAGAAGCAGCCGAGGCCGAAGAGCGCGGTCTTCGCGCCGGCGGGAATCGGAGGTGCGAGCGGCTGGCCTGGGAACACGGCCGATGATTCTGCTCCTCGCGCGCGTGAAGGGGAAGATCCCCCTTCGGCAAAACCGAACGTCCCGTTTCCCGGATTGACTCGCCCCGGTGCTCGGCCTAGATTGCCGACCGGAATGGCGCTCGACGAGAAACTCCGCGCGTACCTCCGCGAGCTCGGTGCCGCGCTGAACGAGGCCGTGTCCTCGTCCGACAAGGTGCACGAGATCCTCGCGAAGGTGAAGAGCGAAGGCTACGGCGCGTATCTCTGTCTCGACGCGACGGTCGCGCTCGACAAGCGCGGGCGCCGCTCGTCGGCCGCGCTCCCGTCGATCCGCCGCGGCGGCCTCAACGCGTCGAAGGAAGAGCGGGAAGCGAGCGGCATGGACACGGCCGTCTTCCAGATCAACGTGAAGGACCTCGGGTTCCTGCGCTCCGTCGGAATCGACCCGACGCGCCCGGTCCGCGCACGCCGCAGCCCGCAGGCCGCCGTCACGATCCGGTCGACGGTCGCGAAACGCGGCTGACGTTGCCCCCGCAGGATCTCCTCGGCCTCACCGCTCTCGACCTCGCGCGCGCCGTGCGCGACGTCGCGCCGGAGCCGTACCGCGCCGCCCAGATCGCGAAGTGGATCTACGAGCGCCGGGCGGCCTCCTTCACGGAGATGTCGAACCTCCCGAAGGCGATGCGCGAGGCCCTCGCGCAGGACTTCACGATCGGCCTCCCGAAGGTCGTCGCGAAGACGCCGGCGCCCGACGGCACGGAGAAGTACCTGTTCGAGCTCGTCGACGGCGCGCGGGTCGAGGCCGTCTACATCGTCGAGTCGAAGAAGAAGCCGTCGTGGACGGATCCCGACACGCCCGAGGCCGCCCGCATCACGATCTGTCTCTCGTCGCAGGCGGGCTGCGCCGTGGACTGCGTCTTCTGCGTCACGGGACGCATGGGCGCGGGCCGGAACCTGACGGCAGGGGAGATCGTCGGGCAGTACCTCGTGATCGCGAAGGAGAAGGGTTTCGGGCCGCACGAGGCGAACGTCGTCTTCATGGGGATGGGAGAGCCTCTCCTGAACGTCGGAAACGTCAAGCGGACGCTCGACCTCCTCGAGGAGGAAGTCTCGCCCCGGCGGACGACCGTCTCGACGGCCGGCATCGTGCCCGGCATCGAGTCTCTCGCGACGCGCACGCGCCGGCCGAACCTCGCGGTCTCCCTTTCGGGAGCGGACGACGAGACGCGGTCGAAGCTCATGCCGATCAACCGGACGCACCCGATCGCGGAGCTCTTCGCGGCGCTCAAGCGCTGGCCGCTCGAGCGGGGACGGAAGATCACGTTCGAGTGGGTCCTCATCGCGGGCGTGAACGACCGCCCGGAGGACGCGTCGAAACTCGTCGCCCTCGTCAGGCCACTCCCGTCGAAGGTGAACATCATTCCGCTGAACGAGTCGGAGGAGTGGCTGCCGGGCCTGAAGCGGCCGTCCGACGCAGCCGTGGACGCGTTCGCGCGCGCCGTCGCGGCGGGCGGCGTGCCCGTCACGGTGCGCTGGTCGAAGGGACTGCAGGCGGACGCGGCGTGCGGTCAGCTCAAGGGGCGTGAGACGCCCCGCCGCCCGGCGCCGCCGGCGCCTTGACCGGCGGAGCGGCCGCCGGCGCCGTCGTCCCAAGGTAGCGGTCCGTCCACTCGAGGAGGCGCGTCCGGATGTCCCGCACGTGCTTCGGCTCGGCCGGGCCGTGCGGCTCGCGCGCGTAGGTGACCATCTCGACCGGCACGCCCTGCTTCTTCAGCGCGAGGTAGAGCTCGCGCCCCTGCGCGAGGGGAACGCGCGCGTCCGCTTCGCCGTGGAGGATGAGCGTCGGCGTCTTCGCGTTCTTCACGAACCACATCGGGCTGTGGGCCTTCAGGACGTCGAAGTCGTCCCACGGCAGCGAGGCGAAATAGCTCTCGATGAACTCGGGGATGTCGGCCGTGTAGTAGAAGCTCCAGAGGTCCGTGACCGGCGCGCCGGGTGACGCGAACTTGAAGCGGTCCGTGTGCGTGAGGATCCACGAGGTCATGAAGCCGCCGTAGCTCCAGCCCATGACGCCCATGCGCGCGGGGTCCACGATTCCCTTCGCGACGAGCATGTCGACGCCCGCCATGAGGTCGAGGTAGTCCTTTCCGCCCCAGTCGCGGACGTTCGCCTTCTTGAACCTTTCGCCGTAGCCGGAGCTGCCGCGCGGGTTGACCTGCAGGACCGCGATGCCGCGCGCGACGAACGCGTCGATCGGGTAGATCCGTGAAAACGCCGAGTGGCTGAGCGCGAAGCGGCCGGCGGGTCCGCCGTGGATGTGGAGAATGAACGGAAGCTTCTCGGAGGGGCGGCCGGGCGGCAGGTGAAGGAGGCCTTCGATCGGGAGACCGTCGGGCCCCTTCCACGAGACGACCTCGACCTTCGGACGGAGCGCGCCCGCAACGGACGGATTCGTCGCCGTGAGGCGCCGCGGCGCCGGCTTCTCGTCCGCCGGCGCGAGGACGTTCACCTCGGGCGGCTCCGCCGCGCTCTGGAGGACGAACGCGAGCGTCTTCCCGTCCGCGGCCGCCGAGAACGAACCGAGGACGTGGGCGCCCGCGGTGAGCGCCTTCGGGGCGCCGCCCGCGGCGGGCACGGAGAAAAGCTGCGTCGCGAGCCTCTGCGCGGCCGCGAAGACGATTGCCGACGAATCGGCCGACCACGTGAAGTTCTCGGCCTCGAGGTCGGCGGCGCGCGTGAGGTTGCGCACCGGACCGCCCGCCGCGGGGACGACGCAGATCTCGGTCCGGTGGCCGGGCCAGTCGTTCACGCGCCCGTCGCCGCTGAAGAACGCGACCCACTTTCCGTCCGGTGAGAACGCGGGGTTCGCGTCGGGCCCGGGCCGCCGCACGAGGTCGGTCGCCTTGCCGTTCTCCTTCGCCTCCCAGACGACGAGATCCGAGTTGAACCCGTCCGGCACTTTCGGCGTCGGCGCGACCGTGCCGACCAGCCGCGTCCCGTCCGGCGACCACTCGGCGGACGACACGTGCTCCTTCCCGCCGGAGACGCGGACGACGGCCCTCGTCGTGACGTCCACGATCCAGAGCGCGGCCGGCTTCACGTCGTCCCGGTCGACGACGTTCGCGTCGTCCTTCTCTTCGCGCCTCTTCTTCTCGTCGGCGGCGGGCGGGACTGCGGCCGTGAAGACGATCCGCTTCCCGTCGGGGCTCCACGCGAACGAGGCGACGGGGGAGCCGTGGCTCGTCAGGCGCGAAGCTTCGCCGCCATTCGGGGCAATGAGCCAGATCTGGCGGGTGTCCTTGCCGTCCTTCTCGTCGCCGCGGCGCTCCGAGACGAACGCGATCGTCCTGCCGTCGGGGGAGAAGCGCGGCCGCTCGTCGCGCTTCGGCGAAGCCGTCAGCCTGCGCGAGGCGCCCGTCGCGACGTCCACGAGCCAGACGTCCGTGTCGAGGAGGTTCTCCTTGAAGTCCCAGCCGCCGACGACGTACGCGACGGACTTCCCGTCGGGCGCAATCTGCGCGTCCGCGACCGTCTTCAGGGCGAACAGGTCCGCGGCGGGCGGAGCTTCGGCGAGCGCCAACCCGGAGCAAGCGACGACGAGGGCGGCGGCGGCACGGCGCATGGAGCCTCCTGACGGAAGAGTGTGGCGAAGGGTATCAGGCCGAAAGCCGCACGACGCCCGTGAGGATGCGCCCGGCCCCCGGCCCGTCGCGCCGCCACGACGGCAGGTCCTGCGCCGCGGCGTTGCAGAGGCCGGGCCTGTAAATGCGCGCCGGATCGACGCCGCGGGCGCGGAGAGCGGCCTCGTCGAACGCGGCGACGTCGACAAAGGCCTTCCCGCCCGCTCCAGGCCGGACCGCGCCCCCTGGAGCCGCACCGTACGCGTCGAGGAGCGCCGCGACGACTTCGGGCCCGACCTCGTAACGGTCGCGCGCGATCGACGGCCCGAAGGCGGCGGAAAGGTTCCGCAGGGAAACACCGCGGGCCTCGAGCGCGTCGACCGCCGCGTCGACGACGCGTGCGGCGGTGCCCCGCCACCCCGCGTGGATCGCGGCCATCCAGCCCGTGACGGGATCAGCAAGGACGACCGGCACGCAGTCCGCGGAGGCGACGGCGAGGAGGACGTTTGGCCGACACGCTATGAGGGCGTCGCCGTCCCCGAGGAGAAGATTCCGCCGCTCACGCGGCGGTTCTTCGAAAGTGAGTGTGACGCGGCCGTGGACCTGCGAGGTGCGAATCACTTCGGCATCCGGCGCCCCGAGGCCCTCCGCGAGCGCGCGGCCGGCGAGATCGGGATCGAGGGAACGCGCCGTCAGCGCGCCGCGCGTGAACCCGGCCGCGAACCCCGCAGCACCGGGCAACGACAGCCGCGAAACCGCGCCGCCCGCGGTCGCGCGCCGAACCGATTGCCCTTCCACATGCCCATTCTAAGAAGTCTTTCTCTCTTTCTCTTTCCAAGAAAATCCTCTTCTTCTCTTTTCCCCTCCTAGAATCCTCCCCGTCTTGAGCACAACGACACTTCGCCTCCCGCGCGGGCTGCGCACGCCCGCCGCCATCCAGCGCTTTCTGGACGATCTCCACTACAACAAGGAGAAGGGCGGCGAGACCGCGCGGTCGCCGCGCCGCGTCCTCGAGACGAGGGAAGCGCACTGCTTCGAGGGCGCGCTCTTCGCCGCGGCGGCCCTGCGGCGCATCGGCCACCCGCCGCTCGTCGCCCAGCTCCACGCCGTGCGCGACGACGACCACGTCCTCGCGCTCTACCGCGTGGGTGGCCTCTGGGGTTCGGTCGCGAAGTCGAACTACTCGGGGCTGCGCTTCCGGTCGCCGGTCTATCGCTCGCTTCGCGAGCTCGCGATGAGCTACTTCGACTGCTACTACAACCTTTACGGCGACAAGGGCCTCCGGGCCGTCCGGCGGCCCGTCGACCTTTCGCGCTTCGACGCGCGCGGGTGGGAGACGGCCGCGGAGGACCTCTGGGACGTGAGCACGCACATCGCGACGCGCCGCGCGACGGCGCTGGTCCCGGGGCCGCCGGCGCGGCGGATCGGCTGGATCGACCTCCGGCTCTTCGACGCGGGTCTCGTCGGCTCGTCGGGCGTTCCGATCCCGCGCGGCGTGCGCGCGCGCCTGCGTCGGCCCTGAATCACGCCCTCGGGGCGCCCGCGATCGCGTTCGCGTAGTACGTGAGGAGCGGCAGCTCCGCGGGGACGGGCCGGAAGAGACCGCCGTCCGCGAGGACGACGTGCCGGAGCATGAGCATCCGGAGGCCGACGGAAACGGCGTAGTCCTGGTCCCCGCGTGGGACGTGGACGTAGGCGCCTCCCGCTTCGAGCGCACGCCAGCGCGCGAGGACCTCGGACTTGAGCTCGAGCTCGCTCCACGCCCGCTCCGGGGCGTCGACGAGGACGCTCGCGACGAGCGAGACGGGCAGGACCGGAATCACGCGCGCGATCCGCGCCATGAGGTCGTGCGCGAGGTCCTCGACGGCTGCGAAGCGCGCCTCGCGCGGAGCGTTCGCGAGGTCGAGGCCCTTCCGTGCGAGCCACTCCCGCGTCGAGAGCGGAGACCCGAAGCTCACGCAGGCGTAGCCGAAGCGGTGCCACTCGTTCGCGATCACGAGGCGCGCGTTGCGCCACACGAAGCGCAGCGTCTCGGAGAGGGTGTCGGCGGGCGAGGCCTTGCCCTGCGCCGGGGAGCGGTCGAGGAGGAGCGTGCGGTCCTCGAGAACGCGGTCGTAGTTGACGCCGACCGGGACGAAGACGAGGTCGCGCGGACCCTTCGGGTCGAAGCCGCGGAGCATGTAGTCGAGGAGGCCGAGTTTCGGAGGGCGCAGCGCGCCGTCCTTCGAGAGGCCGCCCTCGGGGTAGACGGCCTGCGGGACGCCGTTCGCGGTCGCCATCGCGACCCAGCGCTCGAGGACGCGCCGGTAGAGAGGGTCCTTCGAGTCGCGCCGCACGAAGTACGCGCCGGTCGCCCGCAGGAACCCCTGGATCGGCCAGATCCGCGCCCACTCGCCGACGGCGTAGCTCAGGGCCGTCTTCTCGGCCGCGAGGTACGACAGGAGAAAGTAGTCCATGTTGCTCCGGTGGTTCATCACGAAGACCACCGTCGAGCCGTCGGGGATCGCGCGGAGGCCGGCGTCGTCCGCCGTGCCGAGGCGCACGCGGTAGAGGGAGCGCGCGACCGCGCGGGCGATCGCGTATCCCGCGCGGAAGTAGATCCACGCGTTGAAGGCGGGGACGATCTCCCGTGCGTCCCGGTCGACGCGTTTCTGCACTTCGTCGCGGGAGAGGCCCGACTCCTTCGCGAACGCCTCGGCGGCCTCGAGGACCTTCAGGTCGAAGCGGAGCTGGTCCACGAGGACCTCGCGCTTCGTCATCTTGAACGGCGGAAGGCGCACGGGAGGCGCGCGTTCAGCTCGTCGATGACGCGGTTCGCGCGCCGACGCATCACGGCGCGGGCGGCCGGGCGGAGCAGCCGGTCGAGGACTGCCCAGCCCGCGAGGAACGCGAGCAGGATGAACGCCCAGAGCGGAACCCAGACCGGCGTCGTCATCGGATTTCCGCTGAGATTAAGTCACTTCGCGCGAATAGAGGTCTAATCATGGCGATGAGAAGGCTGGTTTCCGCGTTCGTCGCTTCCGTGGTGCTCGCGGGGCTCTGCGCGGCGGCCCCCGCGGCACGCGCTCAGATCCTGCCGGCCGAGCCCGTCGCGGATCAGGCCGTTCTCAAGGACTTCCGGTTCTCCTCCGGCGAGACGCTGCCCGAGCTGAAGGTCCGGTACGTCACGTACGGCCGGCGCCTCGACGACGGCCGCGGAAAGACCGCGAACGCGGTCCTCGTCCTGCACGGGACGGGCGGCTCGTCGACGCAGTTCCTGGGGCCGACGTTCGCCGGCGTGCTGTTCGGCCCGGGCCAGCCGCTCGACGCCACGCGCTACTACATCGTGATCCCCGACGGGATCGGGCACGGCGGCTCCTCGAAGCCGAGCGACGGGCTGAAAGCGAAGTTCCCGCGCTACACGTACGACGACATGGTCCGTGCGCAGTACCGGCTCCTGACCGAGAGCCTCGGCGTGACGCACCTGCGCCTCGTGATCGGCACGTCGATGGGCGGGATGCACACGTGGGTGTGGGGCGAAACCCACCCCGACTTCATGGACGCGCTCCTGCCGCTCGCGAGCCTGCCGGCACCCATCGCGGGGCGCAACCGGATGTGGCGGAAGATGGCGATGGACCTGATCCGCGGCGACCCCGAGTGGAAGGGCGGCGACTACACGGCGCAGCCGCGCGGCCTCCGGGGCGCGTACTCGCTGCTCCTCGTGCTGTCCGGCAGCCCGCTCGGGTGGATGCAGCTCGCGCCCGACCGCGCCGCGGCAGACGCGGCGGTGGACACGTACATGACGGAGCGGCTCGCGAAGACGGACGCGAACGACCTCCTGTGGGCGCTCGACGCGTCGCGCGACTACGATGCATCCCTGTACCTGGAGCGGATCAGGGCACCGCTCTTGGCGATCAACTTCGCGGACGACGCGATCAACCCGCCGGAACTCGGAATCCTCGAAAAGGGCGTCGCGCGCGTGAAGGGCGGCCAGGCCGTCGTCTTCCCGCTGTCCGAGAAGACGCGCGGCCACCAGACGCATACGCTCGCGGACCTCTGGAAGACGTACCTGAACGAGCTGCTCGTCCGGTCGCGGCCGTAAGCGCCGGCGTCAGCGCAGGGCCCGCGCGAGGCGCTCCGCGCCCTCGGCGAAGACGTCGGGCGGCGGGAGGAGGCTCACGACGAGCCACGCCTCGGACGGGAAGTCGTAGAAGTAGCCGGGGTGAACGAGGACGTCGTGCGACTCGAGGAGGTCGAGGACGATCTCTTCCTCGGGCCTCACGGCCGGGACCCGCAGGCACGCGGCCCATCCGGCGGCCACCGGCGCGGGCGTGACGGCCCCGCCCTCCGGGAACGCGGTCCGAAGCGCCCGCTCGTTCTTGAGGACGCGCGCCCAGATCGCCTCCACGGCGCGGCGGCTGCTCTCGAAGAGGCGCGGGAGGGCGAGCTGCACGGGCGTCCCGACGGAGAGGTACGCGTCCGCGACCCATTCGAGGCGCGTGAGCGCGTCCTCGACCTGCGTGGGAGGGCCGTTCGCGAGGATCCAGCCGAGCTTGAGCTGCGGGAGCGCCGCGGACTTCGAGAGGCCGCCGAGGGAGAACACGAGCGCCGCGCCGCGCGCGGCCGCGACCGGCACGTCGTCGGGGCGGTCGGAGTAGCGGTAGTCGACGAACACCTCGTCGGAGATCACGGCGAAGCCCTTCTCCGCCGCCAGCGCAAGGAGAGCGTCGAGCTCGGCGGCTCCGATCGAGCTGCCCGTCGGGTTGTTCGGGTTCACGACGACGACGGCCGCCGTGCGCACACCCGCTGCCGCAAGGCGCTCGACCTCGTGCGCGACGGCCGAGGCGTGCACGCGGAAGCCGTCCTCGGCGGCGAGCGGGTAACGCGCGAGCGTCACGCTCTCGAGGTCCGCGAGCGCATCGAGGAGCGGATACGACGGAGCGGGCACGAGGACGGCCTCACCCGGGTCCGCGAGAACCTTGAAGAGCCAGCCGTAGGCCTCGCTCGTCGAGGCCGTCAGGACGAGCCGCTCGGGCGGAGCGAGGACGCCGTGAACGGCCGCGTACCAGTTGCTCACAGCGAGGCGCGCGCGCCGCAATCCCCGGGGGTCCGGTTCATAGACGAGGCCGCGCGGGTCCGCGAGCGGCGCGAGGAGGCCGGCGTCGCCCTCGACGTCGAGAAAGAGGTCGACGCCGCCGGAGCGAAGGGCCACTGCCGTGGGGTTCGAGACCGTCAGGTCGAGGTGCGGCCTCGTGCGCGCCGCGAGGGCCCGCGTGACGCGGTTCTCCTCGTGGACGGGCGGCAGCCGCTTCGAGAACACGCAGGCCTTCAGCGTCCCGCGACGAGGTCTTCCGGCTTCCACGGCGATGGCGGGCCGCCGAGCCACCGGTGGAACCAGTCGAGGTGGGCCGCGTAGTAGAGCGCCATCTCGAACGCGCTCGGCCAGTGCCCCGCCTTCTCGAAGACGATCAGCCGCGACGGGACGCCGCGGGCCTGCAGGTCCGTGAAGAACTCGAGCGACTGCGTGTAGGGGACGCGGTAGTCCTTCTCGCCCGTGACGACGAGGCACGGCGTCTTGAACGCCGTCACATACTCCGACGGGCTCTGCGAGCGGTAGAGGGCCGCGTTCTCCCACGGGGCGCCCTTGAGGTCCCAGTGGGGGAACCAGACCTCCTCGGTCGAGGAGTACATCGCGCGCAGGTCGTAGACGCCCATCATCGAGGCGAGCGCCTTGAAGCGCGTCGTGTGGCCCTCGAGCCACATCATCGCGTAGCCGCCCCACGACCAGCCCATCGCGCCCATGCGGTCCTTGTCGACGTACGGCAGCTTTTCGAGAGCGTCCGCCACCTTCTCGATGTCCGTCATGACCTTGCCGTTCCAGTCGCCCGAGATCGCGGACGTGTACGCCTGGCCAAACCCGGTCGAGCCGTGCGGGTTCGGGAACGCGACGACGTAGCCCGCGCCGGGGTAGACCTGCCAGTCGCCGCGGTACGCGTCCGCCCACTGCTGCTGCGGCCCGCCGTGGACGTTCAGGATGAGCGGATACTTCTTCCCGGCGTCGAAGCCGTGAGGCTTCACGATCCAGACGTGGACGGGCTTGCCGCCGGCCCCGGGCACGGTGATCTCCTCGGCGGGGCGGACGTCGACCTCGTTCTCGAAGGCCGCGTTGTGCGTCGTGAGTCGCGCGCCGGTCCCGTCCCCTCCGCCCTGCACGGCGAGGCGCCACAGCTCGAGCGGGCTCCCGATCCTGCGGCGCGCTGCCACGGCGAACGAGGCGTCGGGCGCGAGCGTCCACGCGTCGATCGCGCCCACGGACGACACCGCGCGGAGCGCGCCGGTTGCGAGAACGATCTCGTAGAGGGGCGTCCGCCCCTTCACCTCGGCCGTGAAGAAGATCCGGCTGCCGTCTCGCGAGAAGTCGAAGTCGCGAACGTTGTCGTCGAACGTCGCGGTGAGATCGCGCTCGGCGCCGGTCGCGCGGTCGCGGAGGACGATCCGGAACCGGTCGGCCTCGTAGCGCGGGGTGAGCTGTCGCTTGAACGCGAGGAACCTTCCGTCCGGCGAGTAGCGGGGCGAGCCGTCGAAGCCCTTGTTCGCCGCGGTGAGGTTTTTCGGTGCGGAGAGTGCCGCCGCGTCTCCGGCGGCGGGCACGGTCCAGACGTCCGCGTTCGTCGAGTACGCCGCGTCCGCGTCGCGGTTGGACGAGAAGGCCAGTTCCTTCCCGTCCGGCGAGAGGTCGAAGTCCCGCCCGCCGCCGACCGAGAAGACCGGAGAGTCGAAGTCGCCGGGTGTGAGGTCGCGGACGGCCTTGCCAGCGTCCGCCTCGGCGAGGTCGAGAAGGAAGACGTGAGTGCGCTTGCCGTCCTTCCAGTCCGTCCAGTGGCGGTAGAGGAGGGAGTCGGCGAGATGGGCCTTGATCTTGTTCGCGTCGCGCGCGTCCGAAGCTTTCTTGTTGCAGGCCGCGTCGGCGCCGCAGGAAGGCGTCACGTCGGCCGCGAAGATGAGAAAGCGGCCGTCCCTCGAGAAGGCGGGTCCGTCGACTCCGCCGGGGAACCGCGTCTTCTGCTCGGCCTCGCCGCCCGCGAGCGGCAGGAAGAAGACCTGCGGCTCGCCCGTGCGCGTCGAGACGAATGCGAGCGTCTTCCCGTCGGGGGAGAAGAAGGGATGCTCGTCGCGCGCGTCGCCGGCGGTGATCGGACGGGCATTCGAGCCGTCCGCGCCGACGCGCCAGAGCGCGACGGTCTTCTTCTTCGCGGCCCAGTCGTTCGTCGCGACGGAGTAGACGATCGTCTTCCCGTCCGGCGAGATCGCGGGCTCGCCTACGCCCTTCGTCCGGTAGAGGTCCTCGAGCGTGAACGCGCGACCGGTGTCGGCTGCGCGGGCGAGGGGGGAGAGGAGAAAGAGGAGGGCAAGGGCAAGAGGAGCGGACCGTTTCGGCATGCGCCGAGTCTATCGGTCCGCGCCCCGTCCGGCCCGCCTCAGCTCGTCAGGCCGTCGCGCTTCTTGAGGATCTCGTCGAGGAACCAGCGGTTCTTCTGGTGCACCTGGACGAGGCGCGTGTAGAGGTCGGCCGTGCCGATGTCTCCGGCGTCGGTCGCGGTCTCGGCGTCCGCGTGCATCTCCTCGATGACGACGTCGAGCGTCGCGCGGGCCTCGGCCAGCATCTTCTCCATCGAGAGCAGGCCCTTCGAGCCCTTCACGGTCGCCGCGGGCAGGTAGTCGGCCGGATCGCCGATCGGCGCGCCGCCGATCATGATCGCGCGCTCGGCGAGCTCGTCGATCGAGGCGTACGTCTGGGTCGCCTGCTCGTCGAGAAGCAGGTGGATGTCGCGGAACAGCGGCCCGTAGCTGAGCCAGTGATACTTCTTGTAGTTGAGGTACGCGACGAGGGCGTTCGCCTGCTGGCGCTGAAGCGTCGTGACGACGGCGGCGGGGTGGCCCTTCTTCTTGTTTTTCTTGTCTTTCTTGGCCAAGGGGGTGTCCTCCGATCTCTAATTTAGACTAAGTCTAAAGAATGTCAAGTCGCTGGATGCTACATTCCCGCCCCCGACAGGGCAGACAGGAACCCAATGGCCGAACAGTACATCTTCACGATGCAGAACCTGCGGAAGGTGGTTCCGCCCCAGCGCGAGATCCTCCGCGGCATTTACCTCTCGTTCTTCCCGGGCGCCAAGATCGGCATCCTCGGGCTGAACGGCGCCGGCAAGTCGACCGTCCTGCGCATCATGGCGGGCATCGACACGGAGTTCACGGGCGAGGCGTTCCCGGCCGAGGGGACGCGGATCGGCTTCCTGTCGCAGGACCCGCAGCTCGACCCGAAGAAGACCGTTCTCGAGAACGTCGAGGAAGGCGTCGCGACGGTCAAAAAGCTGCTCGCGCGGTTCGACGAGCTGGGCGAGAAGATGGGCGAGAGCCTGCCCGACGCCGAGATGGAAAAGGTCATGGCCGAGTACGGGAAGGTGCAGGACGCAATCGAGGCCGCGAACGGCTGGGACCTGGACCGCACGCTCGAGGCCGCGATGGACGCGCTTCGCTGCCCGCCCCCCGACGCGGACGTCACGAAGATCTCGGGCGGCGAGCGGCGGCGAGTCGCGCTCTGCCGTCTCCTCCTTCAGAAGAACGACATGCTCCTTCTCGACGAGCCCACGAACCATCTCGACGCCGAGTCCGTCGCGTGGCTCGAGCAGTTCCTCAAGGAGTTTCCGGGCACCGTCGTCGCCGTCACGCACGACCGCTACTTCCTCGACAACGTCGCGGGCTGGATCCTCGAGCTGGACCGCGGCGCCGGCATCCCGTGGAAGGGCAACTACTCCTCGTGGCTCGAGCAGAAGGAAGCCCGGCTCGAGATCGAGGAGAAGACCGAGAGCGCCCGCCAGCGGTCGCTCAAGCGCGAGCTCGAGTGGGTGCGCATGGCCCCGCGCGCGCGGCAGGCCAAGAGCAAGGCGCGCCTGCAGGCGTACGAGCAGCTCGTCTCCGAGAGCGGCATCGAGGCGCGCGGCGAGACGAACGAGATCTACATTCCCCCGGGCCCGCGCCTCGGCGACGTCGTCGTGCGGGCCGAGGGCGTGAAGAAGTCCTTCGGCGACAAGCTCCTCTTCGACGACCTGAGCTTCGACCTGCCGAAGGGCGGCATCGTGGGGATCATCGGGCCGAACGGCGCCGGCAAGACGACGCTCTTCAAGATGATCATGGGCCTCGAGAAGCCGGACGGCGGGAAGCTGCAGGTCGGCGAGACCGTCGTCGCGAGCTACGTGGACCAGAATCGCGAGAAGCCCGACGCGAAAAAGACCGTCCACGACGAGCTCTCGGAGGGCAACGACCTCGTGATGCTCGGCAAGCGCGAGATGCCGAGCCGCGCCTTCTGCGCGATGTACAACTTCAAGGGCGCCGACCAGCAGAAGCTCGTCGCGAACCTCTCGGGCGGCGAGATGAACCGCCTGCACCTCGCGCGGACGCTCAAGAGGGGCGGCAACCTCCTCCTCCTCGACGAGCCCACGAACGACCTCGACGTCGACACGCTGCGCGCGCTCGAGGAAGCGCTCCTGTCCTTCGGCGGGTGCGCCGTCGTGATCAGCCACGACCGCTGGTTCCTCGACCGCGTCGCGACGCACATGCTCGCGTTCGAGAGCGACAGCAAGACGGTCTGGTACGAGGGCAACTACCAGGACTACGAGGCCGACCGCCACAAGCGCCTCGGCGCCGAGGCCGACCGCCCGCACCGGATCAAGTACCGCAAGATCGGGGGTTGAACGGGGGCGCGGGGCGCCCCCTCGCCTAGAATCTTCCTGAAGTGGCCGACACAGAGTCTCGTTCGCCGATATCGCGCGTCGACGCGCTCGACGTCCTGCGCGGCGCGATCATCGTCGTGATGGCGCTCGACCACGTGCGGGACTACGTGTCGAGCATCCCGTTCGACCCGGTCGACATGTCGAAGACGTATCCCGCTCTCTTCTTCACGCGCTGGTTCACGCACTTCTGCGCGCCCGGCTTCAGCTTCTTCGCGGGAACCGCCGCGTTCCTGTCGCTTTCGCGCGGCAAGACGCCGGAGAGCCTCGCGCGGTTCCTCGCGTCGCGCGGCCTCTTCCTCATCGCGCTCGAGTTCTTCGTCCTGAGGTTCGTCTGGCTGTTCAATCTCTGGCCGCTCGGCGTTCTCGCGACGCTCTGGTCGCTGGGCGTTGCGATGCTCGTTCTCGCGCTGCTCGTGAAACTGCGCCTTGGCCCGTGGGCGATCGCGGGAATCGGCGCGGTCCTCGTCGCCGGCCACAACGCGTTCGACTTCGTCGACAAGCTCCCGCTCACGGGCCTCGCCGGCGCCGCGTGGAAGGTCGTCCACGCGGGCGGGATGATTCCCTTCGGGACGCCGCCGCCCGGCTTCCCGCTGCCGGGCCTTTTCACTCTCGAGATCGGCTACCCGGCGATTCCGTGGCCGGGCGTCATGGCGCTCGGGTACGGGTTCGGCGCGCTCCTCGCGCGGCCACGGGCGGAGCGCCGGCGCCTCACGTTCGCCCTCGGCTTCGCCGCGACGACGGCGTTCGTGGTCCTCCGCCTCGCGAACGCCTACGGCGATCCGCGAGCCTGGGCCCCGCAGAAAACCGCCGTGATGACGTTCGCGGCGTTCCTGAACTGCGAGAAGTACCCGCCTTCCCTGTGCTTTCTTCTCATGACGCTCGGGCCGCTCCTGATCACGTTCGCGCTCGTCGACCGCCCGCCCGGCGCGGTCGGGCGGTTTCTCTCCGCGTACGGCAAGGTCCCGATGTTCTTCTACGTCGCGCACCTGCCCCTCATTCACGTCCTTGCCGTCGCCGTCGCGGCCGTGCAGGCGGGCGGCGTCTCGGGACCGTTCGTGCGCTGGGCCGCGTTCCAGTCGCCGTCGTTCGTCGTGCCGCCCCCGCCCGGCTACGGGCTCTCCCTGCCCGGCGTGTACGCGCTCTGGATCGCCGTCGTCCTCGCGCTCTACGTCCCGTGCGTCCGCTACGGCGCGTTCAAGGCCCGCTCGCGGGCGGTCTGGACGACCTACCTCTAGGGCGGACGTTCAGCCGGCGTTCGAGACGGGGCGCAGCGTCCGGAAGAAGCCGCGGACGAGCGCGGACGCGACGTGCGCCCGGTAGGCCGCGGTCGACCGCACGTCGTCGATCGGCGCGATGTCGCGCCGCACGGCGGCGTCGAGCTGGTCGTCGGGCACGGCGAGAGGGCCCGGCGAGACGGCGAGGGCGCGCACCGTGGGGAGGGCGGCCGTCACGGGCGCCACGGAGCCCATCCCGAGCCCGACGCGGACGCAGCGGCCGCGCTCGTACTCGCCGACGGCCGCGAGGGCGACCTTCGAGATCGACTGTGCCGCGCGCGTGCCGACCTTGCGCCACACCTGGTGCGCGCCCGTCCTCGGCAGGGTGAACTCGATCCTCGCGATGATCTCGTCGGCGGCGCGCGCCGTGCGCCGGTAACCCGTGAACCACTGCGCGATCGGAATCCGCCTTTCGCCGTGGACGCTCGCGACGACGACGTCCGCGTCGAGCGCCATGAGAGCCGCGCTCCCGTCGGCGGCTGGCGAGGCAGTTGCGAGGTTGCCGCCGAGCGTCCCGCGCGCCTGGATCTGCAGGGCGCCCACGTCGCGCGCCATCGCCGTGAGCATCGGAACGCGGCGCGAAAGGGCCGAATGGTGGCGGATCTCGAAGTAGGTCGCCGCGGCGCCGATCGCGGCGCGCTCGCCCGCGATCTTCACGCCGAGGAGCTCGGGGATGCGCGAGATGTCGAGGACGAGCGGCAGCTCGCCGCCGAGCGAGAGCGGCGCGAGCCGCTGGGACACGACCCAGTCCGTGCCGCCCGCGACGAGGACCGTCTCCTCCCCCTTTCCGGCGCGGCGCGAGAGCGTCGCGCAGGCGTCGGCGAGGGACGCGGGCCGCTCGAAGCCGTGGAGGGGCAGCTCAGCCAGGCTCACGCGACGTCCTCTCCTTCGCGGCGGCTCGCACGGCCTCGACGATGCGCTGGTAGCCGGTGCAGCGGCAGAGGTTGCCCGCGAGCGCCTCGCGGATGTCCGTCTCGCCGGGCTGGGGGATGGCCGCGAGGAGCGCCTCGGCCGAGACGAGGAAGCCGGGCGTGCAGATTCCGCACTGAGCGCCGCCCTCCTTCACGAACGCTTCCTGGAGGGGCGAGAGTTGCGCGGGGTCGCCGAGGCCCTCGACGGTCGTGACGGCGCGGCCCTCGACCTGCCCGAAGAGGACGAGACACGCGTTCACGGGGGCGCCGTCGAGGAGGACGGTGCAGGATCCGCACTCGCCCTCGCCGCAGCCCTCCTTCGTGCCCGTCAGGCCGAGCGCTCCGCGCAGGACGTCGAGGAGCCGCGCGGCGGGCGGCGCGTCGACCGCCGCGGGTTTCCCGTTGAGCACGAAGCGCACGTTCACCGGCGGGTCTCCTTCGAGAGTGCGAAGAGCCTTTCGGGCAGGAGCGGGAGGTCGTCGCAGACGATTCCCGTCGCGTGCTCGACGGCCGCGGCGACCGCGGGCGCGCCGCCGTCCATCGGGATCTCGCCGAGGCCCTTCGCGCCCCCGCCGGGACCTCTCGAGAACGGATCCTCGACGAGGAGCGTCGTGAAACGCGGAGCGTCGAGGATCGTCGGGATCACGTAGTCCGTCAGGCGGGCGTTCACGACGCGGCCCTCGCGCATCACGAGGTTCTCCTGGAGCGCCCAGCCGATCGCCTGCAGGAGGCCACCCTCGATCTGGCCCTTGCAGTTGGTCGGGTGGATCGCCTTGCCGACGTCGTGCGCGCTCCAGAGGCCGAGCACGCTCGTCTCGAACGTGTCGAGGTCCACCTCGACCTCCGCGATCGCGCAGCCCCAGCCGTACACGGGATACGCGTCGCCGCGATACGTGGCGTCGTCCCACGCGAGGCCGGGCGGCGGCTCGTACTCCCGCTCGACGGTGACCGTCCCGTGGGCCGCGAGGAGGCGTCGGGCCGCGTCCTCGAACGAGCCGCCCTTCTGCTGGCGTTCTCCCTCGATCTGGGCGAAGAGCGACCGGGCGGCCGCCTCGAGGACGCCGCCCACGACCATCACGGTGCGCGACGCGACCGTCGGGCCGGAGTCGGGCACGGCCGCCGTCGAGGGCGTCGCGAACTCGACGCGGTCCATCGAGACCCACAGGGCCTCGGCCGCGATCTGCCGGAAGACCGTCTCCGTGCCCTGTCCGATGTCCGTCGAGCCGCCGCGGACGCGGAAGCGAGCCCGGCCCGTCTTCGGGTCCGCGAGGAGGTCGACCGCGATGCGCGCGCGGTGTGCGAGCTCGCCCGAGCCGGTGAAGCCTGCGCCGTGCAGGTAGACGCTCGCGCCGATGCCGCGGGCCTTGCGCGCCGCCACGGCGCCCGGCGGCGGAAGGCGGAACATGCCGGAGGCCGCCGGCGCCGGGGACGCGCGCCTTTCTTCCCATCGGCTCGCCTTCTTCGCTTCCTCGACGCAGCGGGCGACGCCGACGGATTCCTTCAGGAACTGGCCGGTCGGCGTCGTGTCCCCGACGCGCAGGAGGTTCCTCTCGCGCAGGAGAAGCGGGTCGAGGCGCAGCGTGCGCGCGATCCGGTCCATGTGCCGCTCCATGGCCCAGATCGTCTGGGGCGCGCCGAACCCCCGGAAGGCGCCGTTCGGCGGCGTGTTCGTGGCGACCGCCTGCGCTTCGATCGCGACGTGCTCCCACCGGTACGCGCCCGCGGCGTGGAGCGCGCCTCGCGAGAGGACGACGGGCGAGAGCGTCACGTACGCGCCGCCGTCGAAGACGATGCGGATCGAGACGGCGCGCAGCGTCCCGTCGCGGTCGCAGCCCGACGTGATCGAGACGGAGGACGGGTGGCGCTTCGTCGTCGCCTCGATGTCCTCCTTGCGGTCGTAGATCATCTTCACGGGCCGGCCGCTCGCCTTCGCGAGGAGAAGGGCGTGGAGCGCGAGGATCGTCGGGTACTCCTCCTTGCCGCCGAAGCCGCCGCCCGTGACGGCCTGCGTCACGTCGACGCGCTCGTCCGTGAGCCCGAACGTGCGCTTGATCCCCTTGTGGATGTAATACGGGCACTGGCACGAGGACAGGACGTGAGCGCCGCCGCCCTCGTCCCAGAACGCGAGGACGCCCTGCGGCTCGAGGTAGATGTGCTCCTGCCAGGGCGTGGTGTACGTCCCCGAGAGCTGGACGGGGCAGGCCGCGATCGCGGCGGCCGCGTCGCCCTTCGCGATGTGGACGGTCCGAAAGACGTTGTCGGAGCCGTAGATCTGCGCGGTGCGCGAGAGGGCGTCCGCCACGGTGAGGACCGGAGGAAGCGGCTCGATGTCGGCCCGGAGGTGCTGAAGCGCGCGCTGGACCCTCAGCGCGTCCTCGCCCGCGACGAGGGCCAGCGGCTCGCCCGCGTGGCGGACGTCGTCCGATGCGAGGACGGGCTGGTCCTCTTCGATGAGCGCGACGACGTTCGCCGGGACGTTCTCGGCCGTGACGACCGTGAGCCCGGTCCAGTCGAAGGAGGGATCCCTCACGATGCCGCGCAGGCGGCCGCGCGCGACCGTCGAGCGCAGGGTGGCGCCCACGAGCGTGCCGGGGCGCGTGACGTCGTCGACGTAGCGCGCCCGCCCCGTGACCTTCGCGGGTCCGTCCGGGCGGGGGACGCTGCGGCCGACGAGCGCCATCAGTCTCCGACGACGTCCTTCAGCGCGGGGAGGACGTCCGGGAAGCGGAACGTGAACCCGAGGTCGAGAGCCTTCTTCGGCACGACGCGCTGGCCGTCGAGGACGACCGTGGCCATCTCGCCGAGCGCGAGCCGGATCACGGCGGCCGGGGCCTTTGCGAAGCTGGGGCGGTGGAGCGCGCGGCCGAGCGCGGTCGCGAAGTCGCGCATCGTGGCGGGGTTCGGCGCCGTCGCGTTGACGGGCCCGGCGACGGCGGGATTCTCGGCGGCCCAGACGTACATCTCGACGAGATCGGCCTCGTGGATCCACGACATCCACTGCTTGCCGCTGCCGAGCGGGCCGCCCGCGAACGCCTTGAACGGAGGAAGCATCTTCGCGAGGGCGCCGCCGTCCGCGCCGAGGACGACGCCTGTCCGCAGCATCGCGACCCTCGTGCCGAGCGGCTCGAAAGCGCGCGCGGCCGCCTCCCACTCGACGCACAGCCGCGCGAGGAAGTCCTCGCCGGGGGGCGCGCTCTCGTCGAGAATCTCGTCGCCGCGCGGGCCGTAGAAGCCGACCGCCGACGCGTTCACGAGGACGCCGGGCTTCTGCGCGGCCTTTTCGGCGGCCGCCTTCAGGCGCGCGGCGGCGTTCAGGCGGCTCTGCGCGATGCGCTCCTTCGCGGAGGCCGTCCAGCGCTGGGCGATGGTCTCGCCGGCGAGGTTCACGACGGCGCCGGCGCCGTCCACGAACCCTTCCCACGCGGCGCCCTCGGCCCACGAGACGACGCGCACCTTCGGGTGCACGTGGTCGCGCGATCGCGACGCGTCGCGTGTGAGGGCGATCACGTCGTGACCCCTCGCGACGAGCCGCTCGCACAGCTTCGGCCCGATGAAGCCGGTTCCGCCGGTGACGATGACGCGCATCCGCTCTCCTTGTCCCCCGATCGTACCGAAATCGGACGGGCCGCGAGCGCCGTATCCTTCCGGGGATGAGAGTCGTCCGCCACGCCGCCGCCGCCGGATTCGCCCTTGCGCTGGCCAGAGGGCCCGCGGGCGCGTCCGACGTGGATCCGGTCGAGCTGATCCGGCGGGTCGTGAAGAGCCAGCGGCGGGTCGAGGCCGCCTTCGAGGGCTCGACATTCGACCAGCGCGAGGTCCAGATCACGTGGGGCGCGAAGGGCCGCCCCGAAAAGGTCGAATCGCGCCTCTTCTACGTCTTTGCCGGCGAGAACGGCGCGGAAAGCTCGCGGGAGCTCGTCGAAGTCGACGACCGCCCGGCGACGGAAGACGAAAAGAGAAAGGCGGCCGAGCGTGACGAAAAGGGCAGGAGGCGCCGCGTCGAGGAGAAGGCCGAGGCGGCGGCGAAGGCCCCGCCGCGCGTCGCCGGCGACGAGGACGACCCGCTCGTCGGCTCGCGCCGCCTTTCGGAGCTCATCGGCCGATATACGATCCGGCTCGTGGGCGAAGAGGTCATCGAAGGGCGGCCCGCCTACGTTCTCGACTTCTCTCCGAGCCCCACCGCCCCGGCTCCGAAGGGGCTTGGCGACCGCGCGCTGAACGCCCTCGAGGGCCGCGCCGTGATCGACGCGTCCACGTTCCAGGTCCGGTCCGTCGAGGCGCGCCTGACCCGCTCCGTGAAGGTCGCGGGAGGCCTCGCCGCGAACGTGAAGGACGCGGACATTTTCTACACGGGCCAGCCCGCCGGGGGCGGCCTCTGGTTCCCGTGCGCCGTGGACTTCCGCGTGACCGGGAAGACCGCGCTCTTCTTCCGTCTCGACACGTCGTTCCGGGCGACGTTCACGAACCTGAGACGTTTCAACGTCGAAACCGAAACGGACGTCCGCCCGGAGGCGGACGCCGGGAGCAAACCATGACCCCTTCCCGCCGCCGCACCGTTCTCCTCGCCGCCGGCGCGTTCGTCGCCGTCGCCATGGGCTACGCCTACTGGTGGTCGCTCACGCCGGCCACGCACCCCGACCACGACCACGGGATCCTGAACCTCGACGCCGGCGGACGCCTCGTCGTCGAGATGCGCGACGGGAAGAGCCGCAACCTCGTCGGCAAGCCCGGCCATGCGCTCGTCCTGCACTTCTTCTCGACGGCGGCGCCCGGCGCCTCCGACGAGCTCGCGGGAATCTTCCTCCAGCAGGAAGCGCTGAAGAACGACAAGGACGTCGAGTTCGTCCTCATCGCGCACGCCCAGAACTTTTCCGAACTGGATGCGTGGCTGGAGGAGAAAAACCTCGTGCCGCCGTTCCCCGGGACGCTCGTCCTCGATCCCTCGGGCGACACGACGACGAAGCTCAACTCGAAGCGCCCGAACGAGACGATGTTCTTCGCGGCCGACGGCAAGCTCGCGTCTCAGGCGCGCGGCTCGCTCAGCTGGCCCGACGGCGCCGCCCCGCACCTCGCGAAGGCGCGGAGCGGCGAGTCGATCGAGTAGCCGTTCGTTCCGGGCCGTTACTTCTTGGCCGGCGCCGGGTCGTCCGACGCGTGGTCGGCGACGTACTTCCAGGAGCCGTCCTTCTGCTGGGCGGCGACGGCGCACCACGTCCCGGTCTCCGTCGTCGGCGCGCCGCCGGCCTTCGGCACGGTCACGACCTTGAAGGCGCCCCAGCCCGCCGAGACGTGGCCGGACGACCGGTAGTGGGTGTCCATCACGGCGGCTTCGGTCACCTTGACCTCTTTGAGCCAGCCGGCGTAGGCGTCCGCGATCGCCTTCTTGCCCTTGATCGCACCCATGCCCGGAAGCACGAGGACCGCGTCGTCGGCGTAGAGCGCGGCGCACGCGGCCGCGTCGTTGGCGAGCATGGCCTTCGCCCACGCGCTGTCCACGGTCATCAGCCCGTGCTTGGGCGCCGCGTCCGCCGCGAGGGCGGCACCGGCCGTGAAAGCGACACACACGAGGACACACGCCACGAAGGTCTTCTTCATGGAATTCTCCTCTTTTCCCTCCGTTTGGTGCGGAGCTTATCTCAGTCGGTCAGCGGCGCGATTCGCCGAGCGTGATCAGGACGACGGCCGCGACGATCACCGCGGCCGCGGCCAGAGTGCGCGCCGAGACGGGCTCGGAGGCGAGAAGCCAGCCGAGAAAGACGGCCACGACCGGGTTCACGAACGCGTACGTCGAGACGAGCGCCGGCGACGCGGCGCGCAGCAGCCAGACGTAGGCCGTGAACGCGACGAGCGAGCCGAAGACGACGAGGTAGGCGACCGCCGCGACGGACTTGCCCGAGACGAGGCCCGGCGAGAAGCGGGCCCATTCGCCCGCCAACCCCGAGGCGCCGCCGAGGAGCACGCCTCCCGCGAGCATCTGGAGGGCGGTCGTCTGGAGCGGCGACGCGGGCGGCTTGAAGTGGCGCGAGAGCAATGAGCCCAGCGCCCACGCGAAAGCCGCGAACAGGACGGCCGCGGCGCCCGCGAGGTCCACGCGCGCGCCCCCGAGGCCGACCGGCCCCACGAGGAGGACGACGCCCGCGATCCCGAGCGCGACGCCGACGAGGGCCTGGGGCGAGGGGCGGCGGCGCTCCTGGGGAAGCGTCGCCTGCAGGAGGACGATGAAGAGCGGCTCGACGGCCACGAGAAGCGCCGCGAGCCCGGACGCGATCCGCAACTCGGCCCAGACGACGCCGCCGTTGCCGCAGAGAAGCATGAGCCCGCCGGTGAGAAAGGCCGGGCCGAGGTCGCGGAGGGCGACGCGCGGCGCGCCCCGGTATTTGACCCACGCCAGGAGAAGGCTGCCGGCCACGAGGTACCTCGCCGCCGCCATCGTGAACGGCGGGATCGTCTCGAGCCCCCAGCGGATCGCGAGGTACGTCGAGCCCCAGACGACGTAGATGACGAGAAGCGCGGGGACGACGCCGCGTTTCACGGGGCGATCATCGCCTCCCAGACGGCGCGCGACATCTTCTTCGCGGCGGCAGTCACGCGCTCGCGGCCCGCCTCGTTCGCGCCGAAGTCGTTCGCGAGGAGGACGAGGACGTACTCCCTCCCGTCCGGCAAGCGGACGACGGCGGCGTCGTGCTGCACGGACGAGATCGAGCCCGTCTTATGCGCGACGACGGCGCCCGACTGCGGGTGCAGGCCGGCCGGGATCTCCTCGTTGAACGTCTGGCCGATCAGGATCTCCCAGGCCTTCGCCTTCGCGGCCGCCGAGAGCTTCGGCGTCCGGACGACGGCTTCCATGACGGCGCCCATCCCGGCGGCGTCGGTCTCGTTGTTCATGCCCTTCTCGAACGCCCTGGTGTCCTCGACGCACCGCCTCACGTGGACGGTCGGAGCTCCGAGCGCATCCGTGAACTTCTGGACCTCGGCGGGGCCGAGAAGCGTCAGGAGAATGTTCGTCGCGAGATTCGACGAGCGGACGATCATTTCGCGCGCGAGAAACTCGATCGTGGCCGTCTTCCCTGCGTATGCGACCGTGGGGCCGTCGTTGTCCTCGAGGCCGATCGAGAACGGCGAGCCGTCGACGAGGCTCCTGAACTCGTTCTTCACGGGCAGCTCGTCCGAGAGCCGAAGAGACCCCTCGTCCACGCGGCGGAGGAGCTCGAGGAGAACGGGAGTCTTCATCGTGGACGCAGCGTGCATGACCAAAGAGGGATTCTTTGAAAGGGAAAGACCGCTGGAAAGATCCTTGAACCAGATGCCGAAGCGCGCTCCGCTGGCGCGAGAGATTTCTTCGAGTGTGGATTCGAGTCGGTGCACCTTCGCGGCGCTGAGGCGCGCCCCGACGCCCTCTTCACCTTCTAAGAAATTCTTCTCTTTTTCCGTCTTCAATCTCCTCGCATACCGGAAGAGGGGCTTCAGGAACGGGCTGTCGTAAGGCGTGATCTGCACGCCCGGCACGTTGTGCCGCGTGGACTGCAGGACGGTGCCGTCGCCGATCCACATGGCTTCGTGGTCGATCTTGTCGGGCGTCCCGAAGAAGAGGAGGTCGCCCGGCCGGAGTTTCTCGAACGCGACGGGCACGAGCTGCGGATCCTGGAACGCCTGCTCGTAGCTGTTCCTCTTCAGAATGGCTCCGTGCTCCGAGAAGATCCGCGTCATCAGCCCCGAGCAGTCGAATCCGAGAGGCGTCGTTCCGCCCCACGTGTACGGTGCGCCGAGGAAGCGCTTGCCGAACGCGATCCAGTCGGAGGGAGAACGAAGAGGAAGATCTTCTTTGAAGGTGAAGAGGGCCGCGCCCGGGCGCGCGACGAAGCCGATGCGCCCGTCCGGCAGCGCGACCCGCACCCATTCGAACCCGCCGCCCTCTTTCGTCTTACCTTCTAAGAAATCCGAAAAAGCCATCGTTGCCCCGACCGGAGCGGTGAGGAGAGGACGAGCGGAGGTGAAGGACGGGGAGTTGTAAACGTGCGCGAAGTTCGACGTCACGCGCGCGAGCCTCGTCCCTTGTGCCGGCGCCTCCGCGCCGGCGCCGCGGCGCAGCGCCCGCTCGGGGATCCAGGCGATCTCGCCCGCGGCCGTCCGCACCTTCGCGAATCCCGCGGCGTCCTCGAGGATCGTCAAGCGGTCGCCGAGGATCGCCTGGTCGTCCACGCTCGACGTCTCGTCCGGCCGCACGTAGAGGTCCTGGACCGCGGACACGACCACGGCCGTCGTCTGCTTCGGGGGCGAGGCAGCGGGGCCCGCCGCGAAGAGGAGATTTGCCTCGAGAACGAGAAGGGCGAGTGCGACGCGCATCCGTGGATTCCACCATAATCGACCCATGACGCAGCCCATTTCCCGCCGCGGACTCATTCTCTCTTCCGCCGCCGCCGCCGCCTCTTCCGCCCTCCCGGAGGCCCTCTTCGCGGAATCCCCCTCCCGTCCGTCTGCGGCCCCGGTCTCCCTGTCCTACCGCCCCCTCGTCCTCAAGCTCGCGCACACGTGGACGATCGCGCGCGGTTCGTCCGACGAGAAGAAAAACGGCCTTCTCACGATCACGGCCGAGGGCGTGACGGGCTACGGGGAGGCCGCCGCGAACAAGCGTTGGGGCCAGAGCTGGGAGACGTCCGAGGCCGCGTACGCAAAGGTCGAGAAGGCCGTGGCGGGCCTGTCGCCGTGGGATCACCTGACGTGGCTCGAGAAGGCCGAGGCCGCCGCCGGGAACGACCACGAGGTCGTCGCAGCGCTGGACATCGCCCTGTGGGACTGGAAGGGCAAGCGGCTCGGGCGCCCGGTGCACCAGCTCCTCGGCGTGCCGGCGCACGGGATGCCGGTCACGACCTTCTCGATCGGCATCGACACGGCCGAGGTCATGAAGCAGAAAACGAAGGAAGCGGCCGCCTACCCGAAGCTGAAGATCAAGATCGGCCTCGCGAACGACGAGGAGAACATCGCGGCGATCCGTTCCGTGTCGAGCCAGGCGCTCACGGTGGACGCGAACGAGGGCTGGGCGACGGTAGACGAGGCGCGGAAGAAGATCCTCTGGCTGAACGGGATCAAGCCGCTCTATCTCGAACAGCCGATGCCGGCCGCGCTGGACGCCGAGATGGTGAAGCTCAAGGGACTCGCGACGTACCCTGTCCTCGCGGACGAGGGAGTCCTCACGGCGGCGGACGTCGCGAAGAAGGCGGGGCTCTTCGACGGCGTCGTCGTGAAGCTCGCGAAGGCGGGCGGCATCACGCGTTCGTGGGAACAGGTCGTCGTCGCGCGCGCCGTGGGCCTGAAGACGATGTGCGGCTGCATGATCGAGTCCTCCGTCGGGATCGCCGCGGGCCTCGCGCTGGGGCCGCTCTTCGACTGGCTGGACCTCGACGGGAACCTCCTGCTTGCGAAGGACCCGTTCACGGGGCTCCGGATCGACAAGGGCGTCTGGGCGATGCCGGAAGGCCCGGGCCTCGGCGTGACGCCGGTCCAGGTTTAGGCGGGGAGAACGAGGCGCGGCCGTTCGCCCGAGCGCGTGCGGCCGCGCGATTTGAGGAGGGCCTGGTCCGCGCGCGCGATCGTCTTCTCGAGCGTCTCGCCGTCCTCCCGCGCCGCCCAGCCCATGGAGAACGGGATGAGCAGCTCCCGGTCCGCGGTGGACTGCAGCCGCCGGGCCGCGAACTCGGTCGCGGCCGCGTCCCCGCCGTCGAGGAGGAGAAGGAACTCGTCGCCGCCCATGCGGACAGCCGCCTCTTCGGCGCGCGTCTGGCGCATGAGGAACCGCGCGACGCGGTTCAGGACGGCGTCGCCGGCCTCGTGGCCGAACTCGTCGTTGTACTGCTTGAAGTAGTCGAGGTCGACCATGATGCAGCCCCACGCGCCCGAGAAGGACGGATGGGACTCGCTCGCGTGGCGGCGCTCGAACTCGTTCAGGTACCGCCGGTTGAAGCAGCCCGTGAGCGGGTCGCGCAGGCTCTGGTCGAGGAGGCGCTGCTCGAGCAGCTTGCGGTCGGTGATGTCGATCAGGATGCCGTGGTAGAAGACCTCGCCGGACTCCGGGTCCTTCACGCACGTGGCCGAGTCGATGACCGTGCGGACCTCGCCCCCGGCGCGGCGGATCTCCATCTCGAAGTCCCGGACCGCGCCGTCGCGGTGGAGGAGCGCGAGCTCGGCCTCGCGCCGCGCGACGTCGACGACGAGGTCCGCCGCCCTCGAGGCCCGGAGCTCGTCGAGCGAGGACACGCCGAACATCGCGAGAAACGCGCGGTTCGCGTCGAGAACCCGGCCGTCGCGGTCCGTGACGTAGATCCCCTCGCGGAGATCCCGGACGAGGCCGCGCAGAGTCTCGGCGTCGTCGAGCCGGGAGAGCCTGCTGGGCATGATGAGCGGGCGCATCCTATAAGAAACCGCCCCGGGGAAATCAATCCCCCTTCGAAAGGCCCATTTTCCTGAGGGACTCGGACATTTCGAGTCCGCGGCGGACGACGTCGTTCCACGGGAACAGGGCGCCCGGGTCGTCCTTGCGGTCGGGGGCGATGTGCTGGTGGCCCGCGATCCACGGCGCCGGGATGTCGAACATCGCGGTCAGGACGCCGACGAGGCGGACGACCGTCTCGATCTGCGCTGGCGTGAACGGATACAGGTTTCCGTCGCCCGTGACCTCGACGCCGACGGAGGTCCGGTTGAGCGCGAGGCGGCCGTGGAGAGTCGAGGGCCCCGCGTGCCAGGCGCGGTGCTCGAGCGACACGAACTGGTAGAGGCGGCCGTCGCGCCCGACGAGAAAATGGGACGACACGCGGCTCTCGGGCTTCTGGAAGAGCGCGATGCACTCCTCGTCCGTGGCCTGCGACGTGTGGTGGAGGATGAGCGCCGAGACCGGCTCGATCTTCGACGGCCGGAACCCCTCCCACCACGTGTTCGGCATCGGGATCAGGCACGCGTCGCGCGTCTCGCCACCCGCGAGCGCCCACGCGTCCCAGAAGCGCCGGTCCGTGTCGCGGTAGACGCGGACGAGGTTCGACGGCTGCGTCGCCGCACGGGCTTCGGCGAGCGTCGTCTCCATGCGCGGGACCGCCGGACGCAGCGCGGGAGCGGCGGGAGGCTCCGGCGGGGGCGCGACGTCCGGGAGCGTCTCCGCCCACGCGTTCACGATCGCGGCCGCGATCTCTCCCATCGCGCGCGTGGCCTGGACCGTCGCGCCCTTCTGGTCCGGGATTCGGTCCGCGAACGCGACGAGGACGAATCGGCCCTTCTTCGTCGTCAGGATGCCCGAGTCGTTTCGCACGCCGCCGTAGCTCCCGGTCTTGCCGGCCCAGGCCGAGCCCTTCTCCTCGAGGAGCAGGCGGGGCAGCCGGTCCTTCGTGTGCTGGACGGCGAGGAGCTTCGCGACGACGCGGTCGGAAGCCGGGTCGAGGAGCGTGCGCGTCGCGACACGGCGGTAGTACTCGGCGGTCGCGTTCGGCGTCATGACGCCGAGGGGCGCCCACTTGCCTTCGCCCTTCCCGATGTCCGGGATGCGGCCGACGAGGCGGATGTCCGGGAGGCCGAGCCTTGCCATGCGCGCGTTCACGGCGTCCGCGCCGAAAAGGTCGATGAAATGGTTCGCGGACGTGTTGTCCGAGATCGCGATCATGAGCGAAAGGAGGTCGCGGTTCGTGGGCGTGAGGCCGGGGTCGAACTCGTCGAGCATCCCGGACCCCGCGGCGAGGCTCTTCGCCGTGAGCCTCCAGCGGTCCGTCAGGTCCAGCGTGCCCTCGGCGTCGCGCGCGGCGGCCTCGGCGAGAAGGGCGATCTTGATGACGCTCGCGGCCTCGAATTGCTCGGCCGCGTTCAGCTCGAAGCGGCGCCCGCTCTCGACGTGCAGGGCGACGAACCCCATGTGCGCGCCGCTGCCCGCCGCGAGCTTCGCGACGCGGCGGGCGAGCCCCTGGTCCTCGGGCGTCACGTGCAACGACGCGGGGATGGTCGTGCAGGAAGAAAGAGAAAAGAGAATGCTGCTTAGGAAGAGGAAGAGAAGAGGAAAAGAAGAAGAAGATTCTCTTAGAAAGGGAAGAGGGGAGGGGCGGCGGTGCATGCCGCCATGGCCGTGCGGTTGCGCTGCGCTGGCGCATTCACCTTCTAAGAAAATCCTCATTCCCCTCTTCTCCCTGTCCCCCGTTCTAACATGCACCGCATCGAGAAGGAGCAGCGCCTCGCCGCCCTCGACATGTTCCGCGGCCTGACGGTCGTCGGGATGGTGTTCGTGAACAACCCGGGCGACTGGGGCCACCTGTATGCGCCGTTCGGCCACGCCGAGTGGCACGGGTGGACGCCGACGGACCTCATCTTTCCGTGGTTTCTGTTCATCGTCGGCGTCGCGGGCGTGTTCTCGCTCGAAAAGCGCATGGCGCAGGGCGCCGACCGCGGCGATCTCGCGCGGCACGCGTTCCGGCGCGGGATGACGATCGTCCTCGTCGGCTGGCTCATGGCGTTCTACCCGTTCGTGCCGTTCTTCGAGCGCCTCGCGCGGCTGCGCATCCCGGGCGTCCTCCCGCGCATCGGGCTCACGTACGTCCTCGGCACGTGGATCCTGCTCGCCGTCTGGAAGCGGCGGGCGTTCGGCGTCGCGGCCGCCGTGAGCGTCCTCCTCGCGCTTCACACCTGGATCCTCCTCGGGACGGGCTACGACCTGACGCCCGCAGGCAACGTCCAGCGCGCCGTCGACCTCGCCGTCCTGAAGGGCCACCTCTGGAAGAACGCGCAGGGCTGGGATCCCGAAGGGCTCGTCTCGACGCTGACCGCCGTCGCGACGATGCTCACGGGGACGCTGACCGGGTTCCTCCTCCGGAGCGAGGCGAGCGTGAAGACGAAGGTCGCGCGCCTCCTCGCCTGGGGGGCCGTCGCGACGGCCGCGGGCCTCCTCTGGAGCCGGGTCCTCCCGATCAACAAGAACCTCTGGACGGCGTCGTACGTCGTCTTCACGTCGGGCGCGGCACTTCTCGCCATCGGCCTCTGTGTCGCCGTGATCGACGTCCTCGGCTGGAAGAAGCCGTTCGCGCCGTTTTTCACCTTCGGCACGAACCCCCTTCTCGTCTTCGTCCTCTCGGGCCTCCTCGCCAAGACGATGGGCCTGATCAAGGTGTCGGACGCGGCGGGAAAGGCGATCAGCCTCCACACGTGGCTCTACCGCGCCGGCTTCTCGTGGATCGCGGACCCCACGCTCCGCTCGCACGCGTTCGCGCTCGTCACGATCCTCTTCTGGTGGGCCGTACTCCGCGTCTTCGAGAAGCGGGGCTGGTTCTGGAAGATCTGAAGGGCGATCCGGATATGATGCGCCGAGATTCACTCAGGGGGTTCTGGACGAACGCGAACGGGCTCGTGATCGCGCTCCTTCTGGCCGCGCCTCTGTCCGCAGAGACGCCGGGCTCTGCCCCCGCGCCGAAAGGTCCCCTCACCGCGACGTCCAACCTCATGGTCGAGCAGGAGGTCTCGGTGACGACGCGTGTGAGCGGCGTCGTCGACAGCATCAGTGCCGACCGTGGCGAGCCCGTCAAGAAGGGCCAGGCTCTCGCGGTCCTCGACCAGCGGGAGTTCGTGCTGGACCGGCAGGCGGCCGAGGAGACGCTCCGCGTGTCCCGGGCGGATCTGGACCGTTTCGAGGAGCTCTCCCGTCTGGGCCTCGCGAGCAAGGCCGAGCTCGAGCAGAAGAAATCGCGATTCGAGCTGGCCGCGGTGGAGCTCGAGCGGGCGAAGCTCGTGATCGATCGCTCCGTGATCCGGGCCCCCTTCGACGGCGTCGTCGCGGATCGGTGGGTCCGCGCCGGCGAGAAGGTCCTCCTCGACGAGCACAAGCCGCTCTTCAAGGTCATGGCGCTCGAGCCGCTCCTCGCGCGCGCCTACCTTCCGACCGCCGCGCTGGGGTCGGTCCGCGTGAACGACGAGGTGGCCGTCTCGTCCGCGGAATTCCCGGACGTCCGCACGACGGGGCGGGTGTCGTTCGTGAGCCCCGTCGTCGACCCGGCGAGCGGCACGATCCAGGTCCTCGTCCGGGTCCCCCGCGACGCGAAGAAGGTGATGCGGCCCGGTCTCGGCGTGAAGCTGGTCTTCGCGCCCTCGTCGCGCTGAGGGTCCCGCGATGCCGGCGCATCCCCGCCCCTCGAAGCGGCGCCTGCGCTCCACGATGGACTCGGTCCTCCTGCACGACATGCGGAACATGGGCTTTCGCCTGGGTCTCGTCCTCGAGAATCTCGAGGAGCACTTCGGGGACCCCGACTTCAAGCGCAGCGTCGTGGAGCTCCTGCAGGGAACGCGCGACAGGCTCGACACGATGGTGGACCGCTGGACGGCGCACGCGGACTCGATCCTCATCAAGGTCGAGGTCGACGTGAACGACCTCGTCCGCGAAGTCCTGCGGGTGGCCCACGTGCGGGGCGCCGGCGGAGCCGGCCCGCGGAACGTGGCGGCCGAGCTCGCGCCGCTTCCGCGTGTGTGGGGCGACCCTCATTACCTCAGGGACGCTCTGCTCTCTGTGGTCCAGAACGCCCTCGAGGCCGTCGCGCCCGCGGGAGGGCGCGTGACCGTGCGCACGCGCGAGGAGCGCCGGGGTCGAAAGCGCTCGGTTGTCGTCGAGATCGAGGACGACGGCCCGGGGATGAGCGAGGAGTTCGTGCGCGACCGGCTTTTCCGGCCCTTCCAGACGACGAAGCCGGAAGGGGTCGGTCTCGGCCTCTACACGAGCAGCCAGATCCTGCTCTTCCACCGGGGAGACCTCGTCGTGGACAGCCGCCCGGGGGAAGGGACTCGCGTCCGCGCAATCCTGCCGGTCGAGGCCTCCTCGTGAGCGGGAAGGAGGGCCGCCTCGCGATCGTCGAGGACGACCGCGGCCTTCTCGAACAGCTCGTCTTCGCCCTCAAGGGGACGTTCGAGGTCGTGACGGCGCCGGACGCGGTGGCGGGCCTCGCCCTCGTCGCGCGCGATCCGGACCTCTTCCTGATCGACTTGCGCCTGCCGCCGTCCCGCGAGGCGGAGGAGGGACTCGGCCTTCTCGCGGCAATCCGGTCGAAGCGCCCCGAGGCCGCGGTCGTCGTCATGACGGGCGAGACGGACCGGCGATACGCTCTCCGGGCCGTCGAGCTCGGCGCGTTCGACTTCTTCCGCAAGCCCGTCGAGAAGGCCGACCTCCTTTTCGTCCTCGGCCGGGCGCTCGAGCGCAGCCGGCTGCTCGCCGAGAACCGCGCCCTGAAGGACGGAATGCTGCGCGGCCGCACGTTCGACGGCCTGGTCGGCGCCAGCGCGCCGATGCAGGCGCTCTTCGCGAAGATCGGGCGCGTCGCCCCTTCCGACGCGACGGTGCTCCTGCAGGGCGAGAGCGGGACCGGCAAGGAGCTGGTCGCGGAGGCGATCCACAGGGGCAGCCCGCGGAAGGACGGTCCGTTCATCGCCGTGAACGGGTCGGCCCTTCCGGAATCGCTCGCCGAGTCGGAACTCTTCGGGCACGAGAAGGGGGCTTTCACGGGAGCCGTCGCGGCGCGGCCCGGGAAGTTCGAGCTGGCGCACGGCGGAACGCTCTTCCTCGACGAGGTCGCGACTCTCCCGCCCTCGATCCAGTCGAAGCTTCTCCGGGTCCTCGAAGGCCGCGCCTTCGAGCGAGTTGGCGGCACGAAGACGATCTCGGTCGACATCCGGCTCATCGCGGCAGCCAACGAGAGCCTCTCGGGCCTCGTCGCGAAAGGCGCCTTCCGCGAGGACCTGTTCTACCGGATCAACACGGTCGTCCTCGAGCTGCCCCCGCTCCGCGAGCGGCGGGACGACATCCCGCTCCTCGTGGAGTTCTTCGCCGTCCGCGCCGCGCGGCGCCACGGCAGGCCGCCGAAGACGTTCACCTCCGAGGCGCTCGAGGCGATGAAGGCCCGGCCGTTCTCCGGGAATGTCCGCGAGCTCGAGCACCTCGTCGAGATGCTGACTCTCATGGCGGAGGAGGACGTGATACTGCCGGGGCACCTGCCGGCGTCGGGTCCGGCGGACGGCGGCGCCCCAGGCATCGAGCTTCCACTTGCCGCCGCGGTCGCCGGTTTCGAGAAGGAGCTGCTCGTGCGGGCAATCGCCCGGGGCGGAGGAGTCAAGGCGCGCGCGGCGGGCGCCCTCGGCCTCGACCCGAACCAGATGAAGTACCTCTGCCGGAAGTACGGGCTCTAGGTTGAATCCGTCAACTCCGGGTTGAAAAAGTCATCCGCGTGACGCGCCCCTCCCGGGCGATTGAGACCGGTTCGCGGCCAAAAGCCCGCGTTCCAGCCGTCGCCGCGCTCGCAGGAGCCTGGCAGCGCTCTTGCGATGGCAGGAGCGACCCAATCGGGAAATTCGGAAAGGGAGGAAATCATGGCAAACGAAGTACGAATCAAGCTGACGGCGGAACAGAAGGCGAAGATCAAGTCCGCGACCGGCAAGGTCATGAACGAGATCCGCGTGGGCAGCCTGGGCAGCAACCCGGCCGTGTCCTCGCCGAGCGCCATCGCGGCCCGCTCGGCCCGCGCGGTCGAGAACGCCCGCTCGGCTCGCGCGGTCGAGAACGCCCGCTCGGCTCGCGCGGTCGAGAACGCCCGCTCGGCCCGCGCGGTCGAGAACGCCCGCTCGGCCCGCAACGTCGAGAACGCCCGGTCGGCCCGCGCGGTCGAGAACGCCCGCTCGGCCCGCAACGTCGAGAGCGCCCGGTCGGCTCGCGCGGTCGAGAACGCCCGCGCGACCCGCTCCTCGGACAACGACCAGTAGAACGACACGCCTTCGGATCTGCGAGGGGCGCTCCCGCGAGGGGACGCCCCTCGTTTCATTCTCAGACCGCTACCAGAAGACGGTCCTCATCCAACGGCCGACGACCCGAAGCCCGCGCGCGGCCCAGGAGCGGCGTGGACCGGCGATCTTGGCGCGCACGGGAGAGCCCGGCCGCAGCGTCTCTCCGGGGTTCGGGAAGAACGCGAGCGCCACGAAGCGGTCCGGCATTTCGGCGGGCAGCGGCGGCTCCACGCCCGGGATCGTCGTTCCGGGCTGGCCGGCGGTCGCCGGCGCGATGCGCCGCACCGTGCCGTGGATCGCCTCGAGCGGCCGCTGCCGGACGTAGGCGGTCACGTCGGCTCCGACCCGGAGGTCGTCGTGGAGCCGCTCGGAGACCGGGAGAGCCGCCACCAGCTCGCGGCAGTCGCCGACCTCGAGAAGCATCGTCCCTTTCGACACGAAGCGGTGCTCGAGGTCCTCGACGCGGGGCGTGAGGACGCGCCCGGACAGCGGGCTGCGGAGGGAGAGCCTCTGGAGCCGGACGCGCGCGCCGTCCATCGCGACCGCCGCCGAGACCGCCTTGCGCTCGTCCCGGAAGACGTCTCCGGCCTCGCCTTCGGCCCGCGCGGCGCGCGCCGCGCCCGCGGAACGCTCGTGGTCCCCGGCGGACTCGGCCGCCGTCGCGTCCGCGGCCCGGCTCGACATCCGGACGAGGACGTCGCCCTCGCGTACCGCGTCGCTCTCCTTCGCGAGCACCGCCTCGACCCGCCCGTCCTCGGGCGCCTCGACGCGCAGCCGTGCCGCGGGAGCGAGGACGCCGTCGGACGTGAGGGTCTCCCGGCTGAAGGGCACGAGGAGAAGGAGAGCGAGAGCGGCCGCGAGGGCGGCGAGCCGGGGCCGGGCGGCGCGGGACATCAGGAACTCCTTCTTGTCGAGGTAGACGAGGCGCGCCGTCTTGAAGACGAGCCGGACGCGCTTCTTGAAGATGAACGCGAGGGTGGCGACGAGGAGCACGACCGCGAAGTCGGGCAGGACCTTGCGGTACAGGTTGTTCAGAATGCCCGCGATCAGGGACATGACCGTGCCCACGTACGCAAGGGCGAGCGGGCCGTAGATCCAGTAGATGCGGCGCCTCCGCTTCGTCGTGACGGGGAGCTGGACGTCGAGCCTGAGGACGTGCTTCTGGAAGGCGAGGCCGATGTAACGGAAGGACTCTTCGCGCAGGTCGGGCATCTCGAGCACGCTCGTGAGCGCGTGATAGCCGTCGATCTTCACGAGCGGGTTCACGTTGAAGAAGATCGTCGAGATGCCCGTGAAGAGCATCGTCTTGTACGCAATCTCGTGCAGGAGCGTGTCGGGGTAGGACACGACCCAGAGAGCCGTCGCCCCCGCGCACACGAAGCCCTCGACGTAGATCCCGGCGGTATTGACCCAGAGCCGGTGCCACTTGTTCGGGAACAGGAGGGCGTCCGTCGTGTCGCAGTAGAACGCGGGCGTGAAGTACAGGAGCGCGATCCCGATGTCGTGGACCTCGCCGCCGTAGATCTTCACGGCGTAGGCGTGCCCGTACTCGTGGAAAAAGCCGAGGAACGAGAGGATGAAGAAGAAGTGGACCGCGTCGAGGAACGGTTTGTGCAGGAACGCGTAGAGCTCGTACGTCCCCGCGAAGATGGGCTCCCAGTGAAGGACGAAGATGCCGATCGTCCAGAGGACGGCGATCGACCAGGCGACCACGACGGGCGGCGTCCAGATCCACCGGACGTATTTCACGGTCCGCTTGAGGAATTCCTCGGGGTCCAGTACGTGGAAGAGCAGGAAGAACGGGTTGAAGCCCTCGGCCTTCTCCTCGGCCGCCCGCTGCCGCGCCTCCTTGGAGTGAGCGAGGAGCTGGAGGTTTCTCTCGGCCACGGACTGCTCGACGAGCTCGATCTTGCGCAGCATTTCCTCGTACTCGAGGACGAGCGCGACGTCGATCGGGTCGAACGGGTAAAGAGCGTTGTAGTCCCCGGCGATTTCGGGCCGCGTGCGCGTGCCGTCGAACAGCTCGATGAGCCGCCATTCGTTGTCGGCGAAGACGTAGTACTTCGACCGGTCCGGATCCTTGACCATGATCCGGGTCTCGCCCATCTGGACCTGGGGCCTTGCGATGAGGTTCTTCTTGAGCGCGGGCCGGTCCCCGCGCGTGCCGAGCCTCTCGGCGAGGAGCGCGGCGCCCCTCTCTGCGGCCAGCGCGGGCCGCGAAGCGGGCGTGGCGCTCACGGCAGGACCGGCCAGAGCTTGCCGTAGAACCAGCGGGCGGGGCGCCTCAGGACGAGCGTCGCGATGGTGCTCCGCCCGACGCGGACCTTGCCCCGGCCCTGCATGCCCGTCTTGAGGAGACCGTCGGGGTTCTCGACCGCAACCTCGGCCACGACGAACCGCTCCTTGCCTTCCTCGCGCACGAGCGCGCCCACGCGCGTCACGGCGCCGGCGAACGTGCGGCCGGGATACGTGTTGAGCTTGACCTCTGCCGGCTGGCCGGGGTGGAGCCGCGCGGCGTCCTCCTCGGTGATCGCGACCTCGGCGACCATCGTCGTCGTGTCGGCCACGACGCAGAGTTCCGCGCCGCGCGCGAGGCTCTGGCCGACGCGCTCCTGGACCCGTGGCGTCACGATGACGCCCGCAACGGGCGCCACGAGGCGCGTCCGTGCGAAGCGCTCGTCCTCCATGGCGATGCGGGCCGCGAGCTCCTTGCGGTGCGACTCGGCCTCGAACGCGGCCGCCGCGTCGCCGGCCGCGCGGAAGCGCGACACGTCCGCCTCCGCGATGTCGTACGCGGCGCGCGCGGCGGCGGCGGCGGCGGCGTACGACTCGTTCTCGAGCACGGCGACGACCTCGCCCGCCTTCACGGAGTCGCCCTCGAGCTTCAGGACCCGGGCCACGGTGCCGTCCACGCCCGCCGTGACCGAGGCGCGCCGCGCGGGAAGCACGCGCGCGTTCCCCGAGAGGCGGAACCGCCACGGCACGAGAAAGAGCACGACCAGAAGACCGATCGCTCCGAGGCCCCACGTGACACGGCGGGAGCGCGAGACGCCGAGAAGCCTCTTCTTTCTTTCGAGGAAGGGCTGCAGGAAGCCGACGAGGGGCACCTGCCGGTAGAGCTGGGCGTTGCGCACGGCCACGGTGGCCTGATTGATGAGGATCTGGAGGAGGCTGCGCGTCTCCGCGTCGAACTCGAGCCTCTCGGAGCTCTCGAACCCGAGGACGCCGAGCGGCCCCTCCTCGTCCTTGAGGAGGATTCCATAGAACGACTTCAGCCCGCTCTCCGCGAAGAACGCGCGGAACTTCTCGGTCGTCTCGGGCCGGGGGGTCTCGAGCGTCCCGTCCTCGCTCTCGACGACCGAGACGTCGGCGCCGCCGCCGTAGACCCACTCGAGGATCTCGGTGGTCCGTTTCAGATCGGGCCGGCCGCGGTCCAGCTCGAGGATCCCCGAGACCGCGCCGAGCCGCAGGCGGCCCCGGTCCTGGATGCCGATCGCGCACCGGTCGTAGCGGATGAGCGCCGCGGTGGAGTTCACGATCGCGTGCATGACCTTGTCGAGGTCCAGCGTGGACGTGATCTCGCGGCTCACGGTCAGGAGGGCGTCGAGCTCCTCGACCTTCTTCTCGGCCTCGTACTGGCGGGCGTTGTGGAGCGCGCGGACGGCCTGACGGGCGAGGTCGACGAGCAGCTCCTCGTCGCCGTCGCTGAATTCCGGGTTTCGGCCGCGCTTGTTCGCGAGGACGAGGACGCCGACGGGCGCGTCGTCCTCGACGAGGGGCACGGCAAGGAGGGAGCTGACGGGATACGCGGAATCCGCGGTACGAACGGGGTCGTCCTCCGGAAGGGAATTCCGGCGCAGGACTTCGGCGTTCACGAGGACGTCCGCGACGACGGAGGCGCCCACCGACGCCGGCGGGGCGGCGATGTCGTAGTTCGGGTTGACGGCGGTCGCGGCGAGGACGACCTCGCCGCCGTCGCCCTCGAGGAACCAGAGGGAAGCCGCCTCGCAGGCGCAGAAGTCCGCCGCCTTCTGGACGATCAGGCGGTCCAGCTCGGCGAGGTCGATCGTCGAACCGAACGCCTTGGACAGGTCGAAGAGGCTCGTGAGGCGCTCGATGGCCTGCAGCATCCCCGACGCCTTGCGCTCGGCGGCGCGGGCCTTCGCGAGCGCCGGGACGACGGCTTCGAGGAACGGGAGCGTCTTCGCGAGCACGGGCGCCGGGTCTGGAGCCCGGCGGAAGAAGAGGGCGACGACGGCGGCCACGGCGCGGTCCTGCACGACGGGGAGAAGGAGGCAGGCCTCGGCCCCCGACGGCGCCGTCATCAGGAGAGCGTCGTCGGAGCGGGCGAATCGTTCCTTTCCGAGAAGCACGGCCGAACGGTCGCGCAGGAGCTCGTGCAGGAGCCCCCGGTCCCGGGGGGCCGCGCGCCGCAGGGCCTTCGGCGTTCCCTCTCCCCAGGCTCCCGCGCAGACGAATCCCGCCTGCGCGGCGTCGGGAGAAAAGAGCAGCGCCGCGTCGGCCCCCGCGGCGGCAGCCGCGCGCCGCGCCGCGTACGCGGCAATCTGGGTGAATCCTTCGCAGACCGCCAGCTCCGCCAGCGCCGAAGCGTCGGCGGCTCCGCCCGGACCTGGACTCTCCCATCCGCTTGACATGAAACGCTAGAAGCTGGAGACCGCTTTCTCGGGATCCGTGAACGTTTCGAAGACGGAATCCAGCTTCGTCATTTCGAGGAGCTTGCGCATGTGCGGCCCGACCCCGAGCAGCTTCGTCTGCCCGCCCTCGTGCTGCGACGTCGTCAGGGCCCGGACGAGGGCGCCGAGTCCCGTCGAGTCGACGAAGCGCAGGCCCGTGCAGTCGATGAGGAGATGGACTTTCCCTTCCTCGAGCAGGCGCGACACGGTCCTCTTGAAGAGCGTCTCGGAATCGCCGATGCCGAGGTCGCCCTTCAACGTGAGAATCGTCACGCGTCCATCGTCGCGAATGTCGAGATCCATGGGGGTTTGTGGAGAAAGGATCTCAGAAACGCCGGGCTAAAGCTAGCCGGACGCGAGGATGCGGCGCGGGACGTCCGACGCCGCGCGGACCGCGACCTCTTCCGGAAGCCCCGTCGCCGCGAGGTGCCGCACGCAGTCGTCGAGGAGCGCCGTCGAGCCCGCGAGCGCGCCCGCGGCGTTACGCGCCGCGCCGTCCACCACGGCCAGCGTCTCGCCCCAGACGGAGTAGCTCCCGTCCGCGAGGCCCGCGGCCGGCATCGCGTCGCTGATCAGGGCGACGCGCCCGTCGCCCTTGGCGCGGAAGACGAGCTTCAGCATCTCCGCGGAGAGGTGGTGGCCGTCGGCGATGACGTCCACGCTCACGCCGTCCGCGACGAGGCCCCAGCCGATCGGGCCCGCCTCGCGGTGGTGGAGGGGCTTCATCGCGTTGCCGAAGTGCGTCATGTGGCGCGCGCCGGCGGCGCGCGCGGCCTCGAGCGTCGCCACGTCGGCCTCCGTGTGGCCGATCGAGACGACGAAGCCGCGGCGGACGAACTCTTTCACGACCGCGATCCCGCCGGGGATCTCGGGTGCGAGGGTCGTCATCCCGCGCCCCGGGGCCGAGGACGCGATCTCGAAGAAGGCGCCGAGCGCGAGATCGTCGGTCCCGTCGAGGAAGTCTTTCCGGTGAAGGGCGCCGCAGCGCGCGGCGGAGACGAACGGCCCCTCGAAGTGGAGGCCCAGAGGAAGGGCCCCGCGCCCGTCGTCCAGAGACCGCGTCTTCATCCAGGCGGACAGCCGTGCGACGGCGGCCGCCATCTCGGGCAGCGGCAGCGGGACGAGCGTCGGCAGGAAGCCGGAGACGCCGCGGGCCCAGAGCCCCGCAGCGAGACGATCCATTTCGGCGGCGGACGCGGTAAGCACGTCCACGCCGAACGCTCCGTGGATGTGGAGGTCGACGAAGACGGGCGCCGAAGAAGAACTCTTTGGTCCCGAGTTCATCCGCGGCCTTCCTCGGGAGGCTCGCTCAACGCGAGGGCCACGTTCAAATTCTTCTTAGAAAGGTAATCAGCGGCCGCCTCGGCCGAAAGGCCCCATTTCGCCACAATGAGTGCGGAAGGCAGATGCCAATTAACCCTTCTAAGAAATCCCTCGGCGTTCTCTTCGGACGTTGCGGCCAGTTGCGCCACGATCCGGATCGCCCTCTTTCTCAGTTTCTCGTTCGTCGGCTGCATCGCAACCATCTCGCCCTCGTACACGAGGCCGCGTTTCGCCATGACGGCCGTCGAGAGCATGTTCAGCGCGATCTTCTGCGCCGTTCCCGCCTTCAAACGGCTCGACTCGGCGAGGACCTCTCTCCCCGTGTCGAGGAGGATGCCGATCTCCGCCTCTGCGAGGAGCGGCGTTCCGGGCCGGCAGACCACGGAGATGGTCAGCGCGCCACGCGCCTTCGCCTCTTTCAGCGCACCGCGCACGTAGGGTGTCCCTCCGCTCGCCGCGATCCCGACGACGGCGTCCCCTGCGCCGAGCCCGGCGGCGATGAGGTCGCGCGCGCCCGCCTCCGCGTCGTCCTCGGCGCCCTCGACGGCCTCGAACATCGCGCGTCTTCCGCCGGCGAGCAGCGCGACGACGAGCGCGGGGTCCGTCCCGAACGTGGGCGGAAGCTCGGCGGCGTCGAGGGCCCCGAGCCTTCCGCTGGTGCCGGCGCCGGTATAGAACCAGCGGCCGCCCGCGTCGAGCCGCGCCGCGATCGCGTCGGCGGCACGGGCGAGGTCCGGGAGCGCCGCGCCGACGGCCGCCTGCACGCCCGCGTCGGCCGCGTGCATCCGGGCGAGGAGGGCGCCGGTCTCGCTCATGCGCGGGCGCCCGCCCGGGCGCGGGCGAGGCGGATGGCGCCGACCTCGGGCGGGTACGCCGGAGGGCCCACGCGCGCGCCAGGCGCGACGGCGTGAAGCTCCGCCGCGAGCGGCCCGGCGAGAATCTCGCCCGCCGCGAAGACGCCGCCGACGGTGGCCACCGGGAACGACTCGGCCTCGAGGTGGAGCTTTCGGATCACGGTGATCGCCGCGAGGGCGAGCTCCCTGCCGGCCTCGCCGAGGATGCGGCGCGCCTCGCCGTCCCCTCCCTTCGCTGCCGAGAGGACGAGCGGGAAGTACCCGGCGACGTCACCGGCGCCGCCCTCGGAGCGGTAGATCTTCGAGAGGAGCTCCTCGAGGGTGTGAATGCCGCGCTCGGACTCGAAGAGCAGCCTTCGGATTTCCGTCTTCGGGCCGCGGCCGTCCAACTCCCGGACGACCGCCGCGAGGCCCTGCCGCGCGATCGCGTAGCCGGAGCCCTCGTCGCCGAGGAGGGGCCCCCATCCGCCGGCGCGCGCCTCGGCGCCGTCCTTGCCGCGGCCGAAAGCGATCGCGCCCGTCCCCGCGATCAGGACGACGCCCGGCCCGTCGGGGTCGCCCGGGGCGGCGCCCGCGAGCGCGATGCGCGCGTCCGTCGTCACGAAGACGCGGCCCGCCCCGAAGTGCTCCTCGAGGGCGGACGTGAGCGGTTTCACGAGCCCCGCCGACTCCACGCCCGCGAGGCCGACGCCGACCCGCTCGGCGCGTCCCACCGACACGACGGCCGAGACCGCGGCGTCGCCGGCGGCCTCGAGGATCGTCTCGACGACGAGGGGAAGCGGCCGCGTCGCCGCGTTCGCGGGGCCCGATCCGCCTCGCCCCATCGGGACGAGATCCTCGCCCGCCACCACCGCGCGGGTACGCGTGCCGCCCCCGTCGACGCCGATCCAGAACGCGGGCATGCCGCCAGCTTAGCAAGGCGGGGGAGGTAACCTCCTCCCTGATGAAGCGCCTGTTTCTCCTGCTTGCCGCAACGCTCGCCGCGAAGGCGGCCGTGCTCGCGCAGATCGGGAGCCACCCTCTCCTCCAGCCACTCGGCGACATCGACAGCGGCGTGTACGCGCGCCTCGCAAAGCGGATCGCGGGCGGCGACGTCCTCCTACGCGGCGAGGGCGCCGTGCCCTACTTCGTGAGCCCGCTTTACGCGTATGTCCTCTCGGCGACGGGGCCGTCGTTCCCGCTCGCCCGCGTCGCCCAGATCCTCCTCGGCACCGCGGCCGTCGCCCTCGTTTTCCTCACGGCGCGCCGGCTCTTCGGCGAGAACGCCGCGCTCGCCGCCGGGGTCCTCTACGCCCTCACGGGCGTCGTGACGTTCCACGAGGTGCTGATCCTGCAGGCGGCGATCGACCCGTTCCTCACGGCCCTGTTCCTGTACCTGCTGGCTCGTGCGCTCACGGAAGAGGGAGAGGAAGAGAAGATTTCTTTGAAGGTGAAGAGGGGAGAGGCGCGGGGAGGCGCCTCCGCAAGGTGGGGAGCGTTCGCGTTCGCGGCTGCGGGTGCAGCGGGCGGGCTCCTCGCGCTCAACCGGCCGAACGCCCTGGTATGCGTCGCTGCGATCGCCATGGCTCTTCTCCTCTTCACCTTCAAAGAGAATCTTCTTCGAAGGGTGTGGATCGCTGCGGCATTCGTCGCTGGCGCAGCCGTGACGATCGCGCCTTTCACTCTCAGAAATCTTCTCGTCTCGCACGAATTCGTCCTCATCTCGTCGCACGGCGGGCTGAACTTCCTCGTCGGGAACGGGCCGGGAGCCACGGGCGTCTATCGCGAGATCCCCGGGATCACGCCCGACATCGGCGGGCAGGCGGCCGACACGAGGCGCGTGGCGGAGGCAGAGGAGGGCCGGGCGCTCTCGACGCGCGAGGTCTCGGCGCACTTCGCGAAGATGGCGTGGACCTGGATCCGGGAGAACCCCGGGGCCGCTTCTTCTCTCTTTCTAAGAAAGATTCGTCTTCTTCTCTCCGGCGACGAAGCCCCGCTCAACTTCAGCTTCCCGTGGTACCGCGAGAAGAGCCTCGCGCTGAAGCTGCTGTGCGTCGGGCCCGGCCTCCTCGTGCCGCTCGCGGGCGCGGGGCTCGTCTTCGGCCTCCTCGGCGCCGCGGGCGCCGCGAGCGAGCGGCGAGCGGCTCTGCTCGTGTGGGCGGCGTTCATTCCGGCGTACGTCTTCGCCGTCGCGGCGTTCTTCGTCGCGACGCGGTACCGTCTCCCTCTGCTCGTTGCAATCGCCCCGCTCGCGGGCGCCGCCGTGACGCGGCTCGGCGCGGCGTGGCACGCGAAGGGCGCGCGCCTCGCGGTCGCCGGAGCCGTGGCCGCGTCCCTTGCGGCCGTCTCTCTCTGGCCGACCGGCCTCTGGGACGGCGCCCAGGACGAGGAGATGTACCTCGTCCTCTGGGAGATCGAACGGGGCGACGCGGGCGCCATGCGGCACGCGGAGGCGGCCGTGGCGAGTCACCCCGAACCGGGGCGCTTCTGGCTTCGTGTGGGCCGGTCGTTCGAGGACGCGGGGAAGAGAGAGGAGGCCATCGCGGCAGTCTCGAAGTCGCACGAGATCGCCCCGGGCCCGGGCTCCGCCAGGATTCTAGCGTCCCTGCTGGAGAAGCGCGGCCTCGCGCGCGCGCTGGCCGGAGACGGGCCGGGCGCCCGCCCCGATCTCGAAGAGGTCGTCCGGCTGGACGCGGCGAGCGCGGCCGCCCGGGTGAACCTCGCGGTGGTCCTCGCCCAGGCGGGGGAGATGGACCGCGCCCGCTCTCTCGTGCGGGAGGCGCTCGCCCTCGACCCCGGCTACGAGAAGGCCCGCGCTCTCCTCGCCGCGCTCGACCGGATGAAATGAAACGGCCCGGCGTTTCCGCCGGGCCGTCTGGGAAAACCGGGTTGAGAGGCGCGTTCTAGAAGTCGAGGCGCGCGGTGACCGTGAACCGGCGGGGCGACGCCCAGCTGGTCGCGTTGCCGAAGTTCGCGTTCGGCTGGTTGGTCTGCTGCCAGCCGAGGTTCCCGGCTGGGTTGCCGTCCACGTACCCGTCGTTGTACTTGATCGAGTTGACGCTGATGACCGTCTGCGTGTCGAAGACGTTCGCGACGCGCGCCTCGATGCGGGCGGCCATGTTGCCCCCGAACTTCAGGTTGTAGGCGAGGAGCAGGTCGACGGTCGTCCACGTCGGGAGGCGGTTCGTGCCGGCCTGCTCGAGGTAGCGGCCGGACGTCGTCGACGGGGTGCCTCCACGGGCCTCCCACGGGGTTCCGCTCTGGACGCGGAGGAAGCCGCCGACGACGAAGCCGAGCGGCAGGTCGTACGAGCCCATCAGCTTGAAGATGATCGGGCGGTCCTGTCCGAGATGGCCGTACCGGTTCGGGTCGGCGCTGTTCCAGCCCGGCTCGTCCTCCATGAACGAAGACGTGTTGAAGACGCCGGTCGTGTAGTCCTCGTCCCAGTTGCCGTAGAGCCTGCTGAACGTGATGTTCATGTCCGCGTACCAGCAGTTCGCGTACCGCTTCTGGATGTCGAGGGTGAGGGCGTCGTACGTACGGCGCGCGTTGAAGAAGTTCTTCGCCTGGAAGGAGCCGAAGTAGTTGTTCACGTCGATCGGCACGTCTTCGAAGGCGTTCCTCAGGTTGCGGTACTGGTAGTAGACGTCGAAGGTGAGGTCCTTCGTCGCGGCCGCGGAGTAGCCGACCGAGAACTCTTCGCTGTACGGGGGCTTGAGGTCGGGCGGGATGACCTTGCCGCCGGACGAGCCGCGGTACTGCGAACCGAGGAAGACGCCCGTCGTCCCGTTGAAGTAGGCCTGGTCCTGACGGATGCGGTAGGGAGCGAACGAGCGAGCCGTGGACTTCAGATCGAGGCCCGCGTACTGGCCGTACGTGGCGTAGAACTTGTCGCTGGAAAGCAGGTTCGGGTTCCAGGTGATGCCGAGGCGCGGCTGGATCTGCTGGCTCCAGTCGAACGTCATGAAGTTGAACCGCGTGTCTTCCGTGAGCGCGGGCGTCCCGGTCGGTCCGCACACGTTGCCGGCCTTGCAGAGCTGGGCGAAGTCGTCCTTGTTGACGAGAACGCCGAGGTAGATCGTGAGGTTCTTCATCGAGATCGTGTCCTGGAGGAACGCCGAGTACGTCCGCGCCCGCGAGTACTGGACGGGCTGGGACGTGTAGTACCGGGCGCGAACCGTGCCGGACACGGACGTGCCGCACACCGACGCCGGGCACGTCTGGCCGGTGGCCCAGATGCCCCATCCGTTCGTCGCGCGCACGGTGTCGTTCTCGGCCGCTTCGTAACCGCCGCCGAGCTTGAACGCGTGCTGGCTCGAGCCCGCGTCGAAGTACTGCGTGAGCGCGGCCTTGAGTTCGGTGCGCTTGTACTTCTCCCCGGTCTCGGCGAACTCGGGCACGCCCACGTTGCCGCCGTTGCGGGCCGGGTCGCCGTACGCGCCGTACGCGCCGAGGTTCTTGGGGTTGATGACGGCGGGCTGGAACGGCGCGAGCACCGTCTGCGCCGCCGAGGTGTCGTTCTCCTCGAGGTAGACGCCCTTCGCCTCGACGATCGTGTTCTTCGACAGGAACCAGTCGACCGAGAGGTTGCCGATGTAGTTCGTCGTGTCGGCGCCCTGAGCGGCGGTCGCCAGGTCGTAGATCGAGTTGAACTGGTCGGTGGACTTCGCCGGGAGAGCGCGGAAGCCTGCGTTGACGAGAAGGGACTGGCCGCCGAAGTAGGTCAGCTTCCCGAAGTAGTCGCCGTTGTGCGACTTCGAGTCGGGCTGCGTCGTCGTGACGCCGCCGAGCGTGGCCGACTGGCCGGTGGTCTTGGCGTCGTAGTAGGCGCCGGAGACGTAGCCGAACAGCGTGTCCTTGATGATCGGGAACCCGACGTTCGCCTGGGCGTTGATGAGGTCCGTGTCGGACTGGGTGTCGAACTGCCGGCTCGCCTGGAAATCGGACGGCGAGTAGTTCACCTGGACGGAGCCCGCGATCTGGTTCGTTCCCGACTTCGTGACGACGTTGATCATCGCGCCCGACGTCCGGCCGAACTCGGCCGTGATGCCGGCCTTCTTGACGTTGAAGTCCGCGATGTCGAGCTGGTTCGTGTCGACGCCGAGGGCGCCGTAGCCCGGGTTCGTCACGTTGACGCCGTCGAGGAGGTACTTGTTGTCCTGGCGCGTGCCGCCGGACATGGAGACGTAGCCGATTCCGCTCGTGTCGGTGGCGGCGCCGGGGATGATCTTGATGACGCCCTGGTAGGTCCGCGAGAGCGGGAGGTCCTTGAGGGTGTTGTCGGTGTAGTTGAAGTTGACTCTCGGACGACTTCTTGTCGATCTCGGCGATCGAGCCGGTCACGACGACCTCAGCCTTCGCGGCCGATACGAGCGTGAGCGTGACCTGCGCGTCGTTGTCGACGAAGACCTTGACCGACTGTTTCGCCGATCCGAGGCCCTTGAGGTCGGCCGAAACGACGTAGTCGCCCGGCAGCAGGACCCCGAACTTGAACGCGCCGTTCGCATTCGAGACGGTCGTGTAGGGCGCCTGCGCGCCGGTGATTTTCACCGTGGCGCCGGGGACCGCAAGGCCGCTGCCGTCCTTGACGAAACCAGAGACGGAGCCGGTCTCACCGGCCCACGCCGCCGTCGCAAGGACGGTGACGAGGAGCACGAGACAGATTCGCGAGATCAACCGCATTTCAAGAACCTCCTCCAAATAAAGGTAAGCGTGCAAATGGATTCTTACCACGATTCTAACGCGTGATCGGCGTCAAACTTCGCGGCGTCCAAACGATTGGATCAGCGACTCAGGCGGTCTTACGCCCCACTGTCAGGTAGTACACCGGGATGCCCGCCGCGACGACGCCGAGGACGGCGAGCGTCGACCACCGGCTCTCGGGCTGGACGATCGCGTTGCCGAGGAGGTAGAGGACGGACGCGAGGAAGACGAGCGGCAGCACGGGGTAGAGCGGCACGCGGAAGGTGGGCGCGTAGCCGGGCTTCTTTCGGAGCCGGAAGATCGACGCGACGGCGAGCGCGTAGAACGGCAGGAACGCCGTGACGAACGCGTCCGCGAGCTGCTCGAAGTTGCGGAGGAGAACGAAGACGATCCCGAGGCCCGCCGTCATCGAGATCGAAATCCACGGCGTGCCGAAGCGCGGGTGAATGGACGCGACCGGTGCGAAGAAGAGGCGGTCGGCCGCCATCGCGAAAAAGACGCGCGGGCTCGTGAAGAGGACCGTGTTCAGCGTCCCGAACGTGGACACCATGACCGTGACGGACACGAACGCGGCGCCCGCCGACCCGAGGACGATCTGCGCGACGTCGGCCGCGACGAGCTTCGAGACGCGGATCTTCTCGATCGGGAGGACCGCGAGGTACGCGACGTTCGCCGCGAGGTAGATCGCGACGACGAGGAGAGTCCCGCCGATGAGCGCGCGCGGGAGGTTCCGCTGCGGGTCCTTCACCTCGCCCGCGTTGTAGGCCAGGTCGGCCCAGCCGTCGAACGCCCAGAGCGTCGAGACGAGCGCGAGGCCGAACGCCGCGGCGTGGAAGCTCCCGGCTGGCACGGCGGGCGTGAAGTAGCCGCCCGTCTTCGGGAGCCCGATGAAGAGCGCGACGAGGACGATGAAAACGAGGCCGCCGTACTTCGCGATCACCGTCACGTTGCTCACGTTCGCCGCGAAGCGGACGCCCACGATGTTGAAGCACGCCGTGAGCGCGATCGCGAACGCGGCGAGCCAGCGCACGGCCATGACCTTGTCCGGCGCCTGCGGGTTCTGGCCCGTGACGCGGAAGAAGTACTCGGAGAACGTGATCGCGATGGCGCCGAGGGACGCCGCGCGGATCATCGAGAACTGGCCCCACCCGAACAGGAAGCCGGCGAGGCGGCCCCAGCCGTCGCGGCAGAAGACGTACATGCCGCCCGTCTGGGGAAGCGCGCTCGCGACTTCCGCCAGCGTGAGCGCGCCGCAGAGCGCGAAGACACCGCCGGCGGCCCACACGGCGAGCATCGGGAGCGGGCCGGGCAGCTTGTCCGCGATGCCCGCGGGCGAGCGGAAGATCCCGGAGCCGATCGTCGAGCCGATCACGACGGCGACGGCGCTCCAGAGTCCGATGCGGCGCTCCAGAGCCTGGACGGGGCGGCCGGGAATGTCGGGCATCCGGAGATGTTACGTCGGAACGATCAGCGCCCGCGCGCAGCCGCGCCGAAGAGGAAGCCCGCGAGCGTCTCGGCCGCATAGAGGCCCGGAAGGACCTGCACGGCTTCGCCCACGGAGGTCCGGTTGAACACGAGCCAGAGCCAGAGCAGCGTCCCGGCGCCGACGATCGCGCCGCGCGCGGCCTCGAACGGGTTCGACGCGAGGCGCGTTGCAGCGCCCACGAGGAGCAGGATGCCGGTGAGAAAGAGGGCGCCGGCGGGGTAGAGCGCGAGGATGAGCGCGGGCTTTGGCCATTCGCCGCGCGCGACCTCGCCGGGCGCGACGGCCGCGAGAAGAGGCAGGAAGACCCAGAGGACGGCGAGCATGCTCTTTGCGAGGCCCGAGAGCAGCCGCGTCCCGCGGCGAACGGCGGGCGTTCTTCCGCGGCGGGCGGCCTTGAGATCCTTCGCGGCGCTCGCGGTGAGGCCGGTCTGCTGCGCGAGGCGCGACGGGTCGAGGAGGTCGGCGATGGAGAGGCGCAGGCACAGCAAGCCCCACAGCGCCGCGGGCCCGAGGACGCGGCCGTCGCGGGCGTAAGCGACGGCTGCCGCGGCGAGGAGCGCGATGCCGGCGACCTCGAGGAGCCAGCGCGTCGCTTCGAGAAAGCGCGAGGCCGCGCTTTCCCGTCTCCATCGCGCAAGGGCGCGGTGGACGAGCCCGGCGGCGAACGTCCCCGCGAGGACCGCGCCGCCGAACGGGCGCGCGTGCCCGGCCGGGACGAGCCGCGCAGCGAGGAGCGGGAGCAGGCACGCCGCGAGGAGCGTCACGACGCGGAACGCGGCCACGCGCCGGTCGGACCCGGCCGCGAGCGACGAATAGAAGAGGAGCACCGCGGCGCCGAGGAGCGCCAGCGCCCACGCGACGCGGGGCGCGAATGGCATGGCGGCCGGGAAGAACGGAAGCGTTGCGAGCTTCACTCCCGCACCCGTCCGGTCGAGGACGAGGAGGAAGAAGTCGAACGCGCGGGCGAAGAGGGTCGTCAAGGAATCCGACGATACCGGGAAGCGACTCGGGTCACTCGCCCGAAGGCACACCTTCGGCGCGGCCTCGTCTTGACGACCTTAACGGGCTCCGTTATTATCGCCCGGTGATCCGGAGTTTCCGTGACCGGGAGACGGAACGCCTCTTTCAGAGGACCCGGTCCCGGCGGCTTCCTCCGGAACTCCAGAGAACCGCTCTTAGAAAGCTCATCGTGCTGGACGCCGCCGAATCCCTTGAAGACCTCAGAATTCCGCCCGGGAACCGTCTCGAGTCCTTGAAGGGCAAACGCTCCGGGCAGCACAGCATCCGCATCAATGATCAGTGGCGGATCTGCTTTCTCTGGCGTACCGGAGATTGCTTCGACGTCGAGATCGTCGACTATCACTAGGAGAGAGCTCATGCCTTCATCCAGATTGTCCGCCGTTCATCCCGGAGAAGTCCTGCTGGCGGAGTTCCTGGAGCCCTTCGGCTTGTCTCAATACCGGCTCGCGAAGGAGACACGGGTGCCGCCCCGCCGGATCAACGAAATCGTCCTTGGAAAGAGAGGAATCACTGCGGATACGGCCCTCCGGCTTGCCCGCTTCTTTGGAACGTCGGAACGCTTCTGGCTGAACCTGCAGGTGCGCTACGACCTCGAGGTGGAGCGAGACCACCTGGGGAATCGATTGAAGCGAGAAGTTTCCGTCCTGAAGAAGGCGGGCTGAGTCTCCCCCTCATGGCCACCACATACACCGCCCGCGACATCACCGTCCTCGAAGGCCTCGACCCGGTTCGCAAGCGCCCTGGCATGTACATCGGGGGCGTCGACACGCGGGGCCTCCACCACCTCGTCAACGAGATCGTCGACAACGCGATCGACGAGGTCATCAACGGCTACGCGACCCGGCTCGACGTGACGCTCTTTTCCGACGGCAAGGAGATCGAGGTCACGGACAACGGGCGGGGCATCCCGGTGGACATCCACCCGAAGTACAAGAAGAGCGCCCTCGAGCTGATCCTCACGACGCTCCACGCGGGCGGCAAGTTCGAGCACGGGAACTACCTGCACTCGGGCGGCCTGCACGGCGTCGGCTCGTCGGTCGTCTGCGCGCTCTCGTCGGAGATGACCGTCACGGTGAAGCGCGACGGACACACGTGGCAGCAAACGTACGCGAAGGGCAAGGCGACCTCGAAGGTCGCGAAGATCTCGGGCGGCGAGAAGGTGCGCGGTTCGGGCACGACGGTGCGCTTCCGGCCTGACACCGAAATCTTCGGAAAGCTCGCGTTCGACGCGGCGGAGATCCGCGAGCGCCTCGAGGCCAAGACGTACCTGCATCGCGGCCTCCGCGTCGTCTTCACGGACGAGACGCAGAGGCCTCCGGTGCGCGAAGAGCTCGCGCACGAGGGCGGGCTCGCGGACTGGCTGACGCACGTCGTGGCGCAGCGCGGCAAGGCCGCCACGCACGCGGGCGCGTTCCTCCTCGAGCGGCCGGAAGACCCGCGCCTCGAGCTCGCGCTCGTCTGGACCGAGGCGACGGACGAGCACGTCCGGTCGTTCGTGAACGGCGTCTCGACGCCGTCCGGGGGCACGCACGAGAACGGGCTCAGATCCGGCATCACGAAGGCCGTCCGCAACTACGTCGAGACGCACGAGCTCCTGCCGAAGGGCGTCACCGTGACGGCCGAGGACATCCGCGAAGGCATCGTCGTGCTGCTCTCGGCCTACGTTCTCGAGCCCCAGTTCCAGGGCCAGACGAAGGACCGCCTCAACAACCCCGAGATGGCCGCGGCCGTGGACGGCGCCGTGCGCCCCGCGCTCGAGAAGTGGCTGAACGAAAACCCGACGATCGCCGAGCAGATCGTCGGACGCATCGTCCTCGCGGCGCGGGCGCGCGAGGCGAGCCGGGCCGCTCAACAGGTCGCGCGCAAGACGGCCGTCTCGCACCGGCTCAACCTGCCGGGAAAGCTCGCGGACTGCTCCTCGACGGATCCCGGATCGTCCGAGCTCTTCATCGTCGAGGGCGACTCGGCCGGCGGCTCGGCCAAGCAGGGCCGCGACCGGCGCACGCAGGCGATCCTGCCGCTGCGCGGCAAGGTCCTGAACGCCGAGCAGGCGAACGCCGCGAAGGTGACGGGCAACCGCGAGCTGTCGGACATCGTCTCGGCGCTCGGCTGCGGCGTCGGCGCGGACTTCGACATCGAGAAGCTGCGCTACGGAAAGATCTTCCTGCTCATGGACGCCGACGCGGACGGCCACCACATCTCGACGCTGCTCCTGACGTTTTTCTGGCGGCACCTGCCGAAGCTCGTCGAGCGCGGGCACGTCTACCTCGCGCAACCGCCGCTCTACCGCATCGACGCGGCGCGGGAGACGCACTGGGCGCTCGACGAGCGCGAGCGCGACGCGATCCTCGCAAAGCTCCCGAAGAACGTGAAACCCGAGATCATGCGCTTCAAGGGCCTCGGCGAGATGATGCCCGAGCAGCTCAAGGCGACGACGCTCGACCCGCAGCGGCGGCGCGCGCTCAAGGTCACCGTGCCGAGCGTCCTCGAGGCCGAGAAGGCGCTCGGCGAGCTCATGGGCAAAGACGCCTCGCTGCGCTACAAGTTCATCATGGAGCGCGCGCGGGAAGCCGACGACCTCGACGTCTGACAGGCGCCCGCCGGGTCGGCGCTTGCGGCTTTGGCGGTCCGCGGGCGCTTTGAGAGAGAATCAGACTCATGAAGCGCCGGGTCCCGCACTACGAGAGCGCGCGCGCCGCCGCGTGGCTCGCGGTCCTGCTCGCAGGATCCGCGGCGGCCGCGCAGACGCCGCCGCCGATCGCGAAGGGCCTCGCGCCTCCGCCTGCCGGCGGCCGCACCGTGAACACGGCCCCGATCCGGTTGCAGGGGCCCGGGGCGTTCAAGCCGCTCACGGTCGCGACGGACCCGATCCGGCTGACGGGACCGGGCGCCTTTCACTCCGTCGCGCTCACAACGGCCGCGATCCGGCTGACGGGGCCTGGCGCGTTCCCGCCCGTCACGGTCGCGACGGCCCCGATCCGGTTGACGGGGCCGGGGGCGTTCAAGCCGGTCACACTGACGACGTTGCCGATCCGGCTGAGCGGACCGGCATCCAGACCCTGACGCAATGCCGAGGAGGCTGACGTGAATAATCTTCTTCCGACGAAATTCCGGCTCACGGTCGCGGCCGCTCTCTTCGCGAGTGCGTCCGCCGCGAGCGCCGCCGACTTCACGTTCAACGTGCCCGTGAGCCTGAAGTCGATCTCGCCTCCTGACGTCGCGGGCTACATCTATTGCCAGGTCTACAGCACGGTGCCGCCGCCGGGGCTGGGCAACATCCCGGCCGGGTCGGCCTCCATGGGCGCGGGGAGCACGCCCTTCACTCTGGCAAAGGGCGGCTACGCGGGGACGGTCGCGGTCGCCGTCGACGTGAGCGCCGGCAAGGACCCCGCGAACGCGCGAGGGTACATTTGCCATCTCATGCTCGGCGGGCAGAGATGCGTCGTGAGCCCCGACTCGCAGCCGTGCCGGGGAGCCGCGGCGGCCGGCAACTCGGTCGAAATAAAGGGCGAGATCACTCCTCGGTAGAGCCGCCGTCGTAGCCCCCCGCGCTCCGGCCCGCGTCTGAGGTCTATCCGGCGGGCCTCACTTCAGGTGCGGCGCGCGTCGAGGGGGGGGCAGGGTCGGAGGGGGCCCCGCAGTCGAGCGTGAATTCGGCGGGGCGCGAGAGTTTGTCCTCGGGCGTCAGGATGTGGAGCTTCATCCATCCCCGGTACGGGTGGAACGCGGGCGACCTCTCGCCGAGCTTCCATTCCTTCGACAGGAGGGCGGCGTGGGAACCGTCGTAGACCACCGGCGCATGGGGTTCGGTGTCCCGGGCGCCGTCGCTGCGCTCCCAGCGGTAGGTGAACCGCCCTTCCTTGCTCAGGCCAACCTTGCCGTGGAAGGTGAACGTCACGGGGCACGGCAGGTCCGTGCTGCTCCTCGGCGTCACCGTGACGTCGTATGCGGTCACGGTGACTGCTGCGCCGGGCCGGGCCGCGAGCGCGAGGGCGAAGGGCAGGAGAAGGGTGAGTCCTTTTTTCGGGCGCATGGCGAGGGCTCCTTTCGCAGGACACGATGCTTTCGGGCGCCGGCGGGGGCAAGGAGAACGCGTGGCCCCGGCGCGACGAAGTGAGGTCTGGAGGCGTCATGAGGGAGAATCAGACTCATGAAGGATCCGGTTCAGCATTACGAAAAAGGCGGCCTCACGGTCACGTTCGACCCCCGTGTCTGCACGCACTCGGGGGTCTGCGTCCAGGGCCTCTACGACGTCTTCGACGTGAGCAAGCGGCCGTGGGTGAACCTCGACGGGGCGCCCGCGGAGCAGGTCGTCGAGCAGGTGAAGCGCTGCCCCTCGGGCGCGCTGCACTTCGGGCTCGAAGCTAAGAAGGGCTGACGCCCGGCTTGCGCCGGAGCGCGGCCAGCGCCCCGAGGAGCAGCGTGACCTCGCGCTTCGTGGGCTTCCCGCGCTTCACGAACGACTCGATCTCGGCGATGACCTCGCGGGAATGGCCGCGGCCCGGGTAGCCCGAGAGAGAAAGAGTTTCTTTGAGTGAAGAGAGGAGGCGGCGGACGTCCTTCGACGGCGCTGTCGTCTCTTCGGGAGACGAAAGAGCGCGGCTTCGCCGCGAAGATTCTTTGAAGGGCGAGAGAAGCGCCAGCGCGATTGCGACGGACTGCGCCAGGTTCAGCGTCGGGAACTCGTCGGCAGTCTCGATGCGGAGCCGCGCGTCGCACATCTTCAGCTCTTCCGACGTCAGCCCCCCGCGCTCCGGCCCGAACACGAGCGCGACGCGGCGGCGGGCGCGGAGAGAAGAGGAGATTTCTTTGAAGGTGGTGGGAGGCGGCAGCCCTCGCGAAACCCGCCCGCGCAGCGACGAAAGGGCGACCACGAAGTCGGCTCGCGCGCCGAGATCCCCACCGCGCCGAGGGTCTTCACCCTTCTAAGAAAATCTTCTGCTCCGGAGGCGAATGCCACTGCGTCGGGGTGCAGCACCTCCACGCGCGGTCGACGACCAGCAGCTCCGCCCCGAAATTCTTCGCCGCGCGCGCGGCGGCCCCGAGGTTGCCGGGGTTGTGCGTCCGGACCAGAACGGCGAGAACGGGCATCGGGGGCGATCTTGGGTCAGAATCCGGCCCATGTCGAAGGGACGATCCGAGGACGAGCAGAAGGCCGTCGAGACGATCCTGTGGGCCCTGGGCCACAAGCTCCAGCGCCTGAGGGACGAGTACGCGATGTCGGCCCAGCGGGGCGAAGATCCCGCGGGCATCGAGAAGGGCCTCGAACTCGCCCTGCGCGAGGTGAACGACCTTCTCCCGCGCCGCAAGAGACTGAAGGGATAGAAACTCCATGCTGAAGCCCGTCGAGCTCGAGATCGAGCTGTTCTGCCTCGGAATGCGCATCGACGAGTCCTGCCACGTGGACGAGGACGGCCGCCGCATCTCGCGCACGCGCGCCGGCCTCGGCTCGGGCCTCGAGCTGTTGCTGCCGTCACCCCGCAAGAAGATCTGGATCAACGTTCCGGTCGTCGAGCCGTTCGCCGCGAAGTCGCCTCTCCTCCTCGTCAAGAGCGGAGGCGCGTACGCGGTCACGGACACGCGGACGGGCGATCGCTACCCAGTCGAGGTGCCGCCGGAGCCCGAGTGGTACTCGTGGAAGACGAAGACGGGCGCGGAGATGAGCCGGATCGGCGTCCTGCAGGGCACGTACCTCGGGATCTACGTCTCGAACTCGTGCCTCTACTGGAACCTGCCCGCCTCGCCCGCGTGCGCGTTCTGCACGACGGGTCGCAACGTGGGCGAGGCCGAGGAGTCGCGCAAGAAGGTCGCGGACGTGGTGGAGGTCGCGAAGGCCGCGCGCGACCGCTCGGGCTCGATCTTCACGCACCTGAACACGGGCTATCACTTCGAGGACATCGACAAGCACGAGTCGCTTCACGGCCTGAGGCAGTGCGAGCCGTTCGTGAAGGCGATCCGCGCCGAGGTCGGCGGGTTCATCGGCGTGCAGGCCGTGCCCGTCCCGAAGCGGAAGTTCGCGGAGTACGACGACCTCATCGCGGCCGGGACCGATCACTTCTCGTTCTGCTACGAGTTCGAGGACGCCGAGACGTTCGCGCGGCTGTGCCCGGGCAAGGCGCAGACGGTCGGCCAGCAGGCTTTCTTCGACGCGATGGAGTACACGGCGAAGAAGCTGGGGCCCGGCAAGGTCTCGGGCGAGATCATCGCGGGCCCCGAGCCGATCGGCGCGACGAAGCGCGCGATCGACCGCATCGTGAACGCGGGCGCGTTCCCGACCGTGTGCATCTTCCGGCCCACGCTCGGCAGCGCGATGGAGCACGTCGACCCGCCGAAGCCGGACGAAATGAAGGAGGTCTTCGCGTACCTCTGGCAGGCCGTCACGCGCGTCGGCCTGCCGGTCGGGATCTTGCCGGGCATCCAGGTGTCCCTCGTCGTCCAGCCCGAGGAGGCTGCCGAGCTCGTCCCGCCGACGCTCGGCTCGCGCCTCTACGAGACGAAGCTCGCGGCGCTGCGCACGCTCGCGAAGCCTTACGTCGCGTGGAAGCGGCGCCCGAAGGGCGGCCTCTCCGCCGGAGCCTGAGCCCCGTCAGCCCGCCTCGGCGTACGCGATCTGCCGGAGCGCCGGCTCGTCGTGCACGACGAAGCCGTCGGGCGTCGTCGCGACGAGGTTCTCCTTGCCCCAGCGGCTCATGACGCGGATCGCCGTCTCGACGGTCGTCCCGGTCAGCTCGGCGATCTCCAGGCGCGAGAGCGCGAGCGGAATCGAGATCTGCCCTCCTTCGGCGCGGCCCATGCGTCCCCCGAGCGTCAGGAGGAGGCGCGCGATGCGGCGCTCGACCGGAGCCGAGGCGTCCGCGAGGCGGCGCGTGATCTCGAACTGCCGCACCATGAGCCCCTGCAGGAGGCTGCGCGTCATCTCGGGATGCTCGTCGATCGCCGCAAAGAAGGCCCGCTCGGGGACGCGCAGGACGGTGGACGGCTCGAGCGCGACGGCCGATGCGGGGAAGCGCTTGCCCTCGAAGACCGCGACGGCGCCGACCGGCTCGCCCGGGCCGAAGAGGCCGAGGATGACGTCGCGGTCGGGCCCGGCCTTGACGACCTTCACGCGGCCGAGGACGACGAAGCAGAGGTCCTCGGCGGGCGCGCCCTCGCGGAAGACCTCCTCGCCCTTCTCGTAGGCGACCGCGCGGCAGACGGGCGCGAGCAGCCGCCGCTCCTCCGGCTTGAGGCACTGGAGGAGGGGCACCGCGTCGAAGTGGGGGAGGGCGGAAGACACCGTCTCAAGAATAGCGGTTTTGGAGAAGGCGGCGGGCTCGGAGAAGCGCCTCACGCGCGCGCCGGAGGGGCCGGAGGCGGGGAGAAGCGGCGGGGCGGCGCCGAGCCCAGAGTCCACCAGTCCACCCGCCGCGTGCCGAACATGACGCCCGCGAGGATTGCGAAGAGGGCGGCCGCGCCGAGTACGAGCGCCCAGTCCTCCAGGCGGAGCAGGACGTAGAGGTATCCGTAGAGCGTCGCGAGCCCCGCGCCGAGGAGAGCCGCGCGCGCCGCGGCCGCGAGGACGAACGCGCCCCAACCCGCGATCAGGAGCGTCGTCGCCGCGGCCGCGGCGAGGTACGCAGGGCCGAAGCCCGCGTGCTCGGCGAGCGAGAGGAGCAGCAGGTAGAAGAGCGCGAGCGCGAATCCGGCGAGGAGGTACTGCAGCGGGTGCAGGCGCACGCCTCCGAGGACCTCGAACAGCGCGAACGCGAGGAACGTGAGGCCGACGAAGAGGACGGCGTACTTCAGCGCGCGCGTCGTCTGCTGGTACGCGTCGGCCGGGAGGAAGAGCCGCGCGCCGAAGAGGGAGCGCGCGATCGCGTCGGAAGGCGGGCAGGCCTTCCAGCTCTGCGGGTAGGCCCGGCCGAACGACGAGACGCGCCAGGTCGCGGTGAATCCGTCCGGGCCGGTGCGGCGGGTTTCGGGGAGGAACGAGCCCGTGAAGCTCGGCGACGGCCACGGCGACGCGAGCGACGCTTCGGTCGAAGCGCCGAGGGGCGCGACGGAAAGGGATTCCGTGCCCTGCAGGCGGAGCGTGAACGAGAACGTGTGCGGCTTGCCCGGGTCGAAGGCCGGAAGCGGCGCGTGGAGGCCGGCCGGTCCGAGGCCGGCGGCGCCGGGGCCGGGCCGGAACGCGACACGCGCGCCGTCGAACAGCAGGACGGGCTCCTCGCGGATGCCGCGCGTATCCGAGACCGCGACGGACAGGAACGCCTCGGTGAACGCCACGTTGTCCGGGTCGAGGCCGAGCGCGCGCACGTCGGACACCGGGAGCGTGCCGCTGACTTCAAGCGTCCCGGTGAAGACGACGGCCTCGAAGATCCCGCGGCGGCGACGCTCGGGCACGAGCGCCCCGTCGATCTTCAGGCGCTCCGGCAGGAACGCGGCATGGGCGGTCGCGACGCTCTCCTTGCGGACCACTCTATGGGGAAGCACGAGAACCGGGCCGAGGAGCGTCTGGGGGCCTCCCCACGTCGACCCGATCTCCGCGACGGCGGCACGGCGGCGCGCCTCGCGCTCGGCGACGAGGCTCTCGATCATGTGCAGCGGGACGAGGAGGAAGGCGAGGAGGAGGACGACGACGACGGCGCGGCCGAGCCACGAATCTCTCATGTGAGCTCCGTGTCGCAAAGCCGAAGCCGCCGTGCCGGTCCGGACGGTAAGGGCGCGGGGCGCCCCTCCTTCTCCGATTCGGAGAGTCCGTCCCGTGGCGGAAGAGGCGTCAGATCCCGAGGGCCATCACGACGAGGCCCGTCGCCGCGATCACGCCGCCCGCGACCGCATCGCCCCAGTGGTCGAGCCACGGGAAACGGAGTCGCTGGAACCCCGCCCGGGCGGGCAGAACCAGGGCGACCATCGTTCCGATCGTCGCCGCCTCGTAGAGGAGGACGATTCCCGCGGTCGGCACGGTCCCGAGCGGCGCCGCCGCGAAGAGGAGCGGGATCACGGCGACGCAGGGGTCCGCGGAAAAGAGAAGGAAGAGCGACCACGCCGTCGTCTTCGAGGCGTCGTGCACGTGGTCGTAGTGGGTGTGCGCGTGCCCGTGGACGTGCCGTCCCGCGGCGCGGCGCATTCCCCAGATGCCGTAGGCAAGCCCGAAGCCCACGAGGAGGATCCCCGCGACGGCCTCGAGATGCTCGCCGGCCCGTTCGAAAATCGCCCGCCCGAAGACGAGGCCGAGGAGACCGAGCAGCGCCGAGACGGTCACGTGGCCGAAGCCGCAGAGGATCGTGATGCGCGCCGTCTTCGCGGCGGACCACTTCTGCGCGCGCGCGAGCGCCGCGAACGGGACCCAGTGGTCGGGCGCGAGCGTGTGGAGCGCACCGACGCCGGCGGCAGCGCCCGCGAGAGTCAGGAAGAGCCCATCGGTCATCTCACGCCCCCACGATGAGGTCGTTTCCGTGGACGACGACGGGGACGTTCGCGAGACCCGTCGGCGGCGGGCCCGCGACGACGGCGCCGTTCGCGTCGTAGACGCCGTCGTGGCAGGGACACAGATAGGCCTGCTGCTCCTCGTGCCAGGCGACGATGCAGCCGAAGTGCGAGCACATGAGAGAGCGTGCGACGACGCCCTGCGCGGTGCGCTGGAGCTCGACGGGCTTGCCGGCGACGAGGACCTTGTGGCGGCCCGTCTTCGGGATCTCGGAAAGCGGGATCAGCGCCTGCGTCGGCTTGAGCGCCGGCTTTTTCGAGCAGCCGGCGAGAGCGGCCGTCAGCGCGCCGCCGCCGAGCGAGAGGAGGAGGGCGCGTCGGTCGACGCCGCCGCTCACGAGGCGACCCCGGCCGCAGGAATCTCCGCGCGCTTCTTCGCGAGCGCATCCGTCAGGAGCGACAGCCATGCGTCCATCCCCGCGCCGCTCGTGGCCGACACCTCGACGAGACGGCCGTCGGGCGCGAGCGTCGCGACCTGCTCGCGAACGGCCACGAGGTCGAACGGGACGTACGGGAGGAGGTCGATCTTCGTGACGACCGTGACGGCCGCCTTCGAGAAGATCGCGGGGTACTTGAACGGCTTGTCCTCGCCCTCCGTCACGGACAGGAGGACGATCTTGAAGTCCTCGCCGAGGTCGTAGCCGGTGGGGCAGATGAGGTTCCCGACGTTCTCGATGAAGAGGATGTCGAGGTTCGAGAGGCGGCCACCCTCGTCGGCGAGCGCGCGCTCGACCTGGCGGGCGTCGAGGTGGCAGGAGCCGCCCGTGAGGATCTGCCGCGCCGGGATGCCCATCTTCCTGAGGCGCTCGGCGTCGCGCTCGGTCGCGATGTCGCCTTCGAGGCCGCCGAGGGAGAGCGAGCCCTTCAGCGCGGCGACCGTCTTCTCGAGGAGCGTCGTCTTGCCGGAGCCCGGCGAGGAGATGAGGTTCACGACGAGCGTCCCCGTGCGTGCGAAGGTCTCGCGCAGCCCGGCCGCCGCCGCGGCGTTTGCCGCCAGCACCTTCTGTTTCACGTCGATTTCGGTCATCGCTCCCCTCCCTGCGCTTCGCGTTCCACGGGATCTTCCTCCTCGAAGACCACCTGCAGGACGTCGAGGTCGTCTCCGCCCGTCACGCTGAGGACGCCGTCGCAGCGCGGGCAGAGCCGCAGCCACGTTCCGGGCGCGCGCCCGGGCAGGTCGCCGCAGATGCGGCACGTCTGCGTCGCGGGCCGCCAGTCGACTTCCAGGGTCGCCCCTGCCTCGGGCGTGCCCTCGACGAGCGCCTCCCACGCGTACTTCAGGAGCTCGGGTTCGATGGCCGCGAGGTCGCCGACCGCGAGGCGTACGCACGTGATGCGCCCGGGGCCGCGATCCGCGACGGACTGGCGCGCGATCCGGCGCACCTCGGCGGCGACGCCCATCTCGTGCACGTCAGCAGATCCTCGGGAGCTGCTCGCCCGTCAGGAGGTCGACGATGCGCGTTCCCCCGATGCGGCTCTTCAGCGTCACGCGGCCCGGGCCCTCGGAGACGACCGTGCCGATCGCGGCGGCCTTCGCGCCGAGGGGGTGGGCCCGCAGCGCCGCGAGCGCCGCGTCGGCGGCCTCCGGCGCGACGATCGCGAGGAGCTTGCCCTCGTTCGCGACGTAGAGCGGGTCGAGGCCGAGGATCTCGCAGGCCCCGCGCACCTCCTCGGCGATCGGGAGTTTCGTCTCCTCGAGGCGGATGCCGACGGCGGCCTGGCCCGCGATCTCGTTCAGCGTCGAGGCCACGCCGCCGCGCGTCGGGTCGCGCAGGACGTGCACGGCGTCGCCGGCGGCCGCGAGGAGGTCCGCGACGAGGCCGTTCAGCGCGGCCGTGTCGCTCTCGAGCGTCGTCTCGAAGCGCAGGCCCTCGCGGAGCGACATGATCGCGATCCCGTGGACGGCGATCTCGCCGCTCACGAGGACGACGTCGCCCGCACGCGCGCGCCGCGGCGAGATCACGACGCCGGGTGGGACGATTCCGACGCCCGTCACGTTCACGAAGACGCCGTCGCCCTTGCCGCGGTCCACGACCTTTGTGTCGCCCGTGACGATCGAGACGCGCGCGCCAGAGGCCGCGCGCTGCATGGAGGCGACGATCCGCTCGAGGTCCGCGATCGGGAGGCCCTCCTCGAGGATGAGGCCCGCCGAGAGCGCGAGCGGCTGCGCCCCGCACATCGCGAGGTCGTTCACGGTGCCGTTGACGGCGAGAGAGCCGATGTCGCCGCCGGGGAAGAACAACGGGTGGATCACGAACGAGTCGGTCGAAAAAGCGAGGCGCATGCCGCCCGCTTCGAGGATCGCGCCGTCGTGCAGCTCGCGGAGCGCCGGGTTGTCGAAGCTCTTGAGGAACAGGGTCTCGATGAGGCGCTGTGTGAGGCGTCCGCCGCCGCCGTGCGCCATGAGGATCGTCTCGCCAGCGGTCGGCGCGGGCACGGGACACGACGCCGCCGTGAGCGCAGCGCCGAGGTCGGGGGCGGGGGCGGGGGAAGGCGGCTTCGCTCCGGCCATCACGCCCTCGCGTACAGCCAGTACGCCGCGCAGGCTCCCTCGGACGACACCATCGGCGCGCCGAGCGGGTGCTCGGGCGTGCAGCGCGTCCCGAACGCGGAGCACGCGCTCGGGCGCTTGAGGCCCTGCATGATCTCGCCCGCGATGCACTCCTTCGGCTCCTCGGTCGTGATCGCGGCCACCTCGAACTTCAGCGTCGCGTCGTACGCCGCGAGCTCGGGCCGGAGGCGGTAGCCGCTCTTCGGGATGACGCCGATGCCGCGCCACGCGCGGTCGCACGTCTCGAAGACCTCGTTCACGACGGCGCGGGCTGCGGCGTTGCCCTCGCGCGAAACCGTGCGCACGTACTGGTTCTCGACGCCGCAGCGGCCGTTCTCGAGCGCGTCGACGGCCATGAAGATGCCCTGCAGGAGGTCGAGCGGCTCGAAGCCGGTGACGATCATCGGGATCCGGAAGCGCGCGCCCAGCGGCTCGTACTCCGTCCAGCCCATGACCGCGCAGACGTGACCGGCGAGGAGAAAGCCCTGCACACGGTTCTGCGGCGACGAGAGGATCGCCTCCATCGCCGGCGGGACGAGGACGTGCGACGCGAGGACGGAGAAGTTCGTGAGGCCGAGCGCCTTGGCGTGCTTGACGGCCATGGCGTTCGCGGGCGCCGTCGTCTCGAAGCCCACCGCGAAGAAGACGACTTCCTTCTCCGGGTTCTGCCGGGCGAGCGTCACGGCGTCGAGCGGCGAGTAGACCATCCGCACGTCGCCGCCCTTCGCCTTCACCGTCAGGAGGTCCGTCGTCGAGCCGGGCACGCGGAGCATGTCGCCGAAAGACGTGAAGATGACGTTCGGGCGCTGGGCGATCGCGAGCGCGCGGTCGATCTGCGTGAGCGGCGTGACGCACACCGGGCAGCCCGGGCCGTGCACGAGCGTGACCTCGGCCGGGAGCATGCGGTCGATACCCGAACGCATCAGCGTGTGCGTCTGGCCCCCGCAGATCTCCATGAGGGTCCACGGACGGGTCACCTTCGCGCGGATCGCGCGGACGAAAGCCTGCGCGTCCTCCTCGCGGCGGTACTCGTCCACGAACTTCAAGGCGTGCCGCCTCCGGACGGCTGCGGAATCTCGAGGTCGCCGAGCTCGCCCATCTCCTTGAGCGTGCGGAAGACTTCGAGGGCATGGTCCTCGTCGAGCTTCGAGATCGCGAACCCGACGTGCACGAGGACGTACTCGCCGACCTTGATGTCCGGCGTGTACGCGAAGCAGACCTCTTTCGTGATCCCGGCGAACGAGACGATGCCCATCGGCATGTCGACCGCGCTCGGCTCGATGCTCACGACCTTACCGGGGACGCCAAGGCACATCGTGCACCCCACGGGCGCGAGGTTAGTGCGGACCGCGTCTCAGTCCTTCCGATGCAGATGCTTCAGGCGCTCCGCGGCGACGAGGACCTGGCCGACGCCGATCCCGCCGTCGTTGGGCGGGACGGCGCCGTGGAGAAGCACTTCGAAGCCGCCGGTCTCGAGGCGCTCCACGGCGAGCTCGGTCAGGAGCCGGTTCTGGAAGCAGCCGCCGGTCAGCGCGACGCGGCGGGCCCCGGCGTGCAGGGCCACGGCGAGGATCCCGTCCGCGAGCGCCGCGTGGAAATGCGCGGCCAGAAGAGACGGAGAAGAGCCGGAAGAGAGACTTCTTAGAAGGTAAGAGACGAGCGGCTCCCAGTCGAGAACGGCAGGTCCCTCCGAGGCGACGACGAGCGGGAGGGAACACGGAGGTTGCCCGCTTTTTTCGGCCTCGCCCCGCGCTTCGAGGGCCGCCGCTTCGAGGGCCATCGCTGCTTGACCTTCAAAAGAAGTCTTCTGAGCGATTCCCAGAAGAGATGCGACCGCATCGAAGAGGCGGCCGGCGCTCGTCGTCACGGGCGCATTCACGCCTTTCTCGATCATCCTCGCGAGGACCTCCCGCTCGCGCGGCGGGAACGAACGGACACATTCGAGGTCCTCGCGCTCGAGCGCTCTCTCTCCGAGCATCTCGAAGAGAATCGCGAAGGCCGTCCGGCGCGGCTCCTTGACCGCCGCGTCGCCGCCAGGCAGCCGGAACGGCCTGAGGTGCGCGACGCGCGTGAAGCCCGCCGCATCGCCGAGGAGGAACTCTCCGCCCCAGATCGTCCCGTCCGTGCCGAGGCCCGTGCCGTCCCACGTGACGCCGAGGGCGGGCCCGTCGACCTCGTTCTCGGCCAGGCACGCGGCGAGGTGCGCGTGGTGGTGCTGGACGGAGAACGCGGGGATGCCGCGTTCCTCGGCCAGGCGTTTCGCGAACGTCGTAGACGCGTAGCCGGGGTGGAGGTCGTGCGCGACGGCGATCGGGGAGACGCCCCAGAGGCGTTCGAAATCCGCGATCACCCGTTCGAAGGCCTCGAGCGCCTCGGGCGTCTCGAGGTCGCCGACGTGCTGCGAGAGGAAGACCTGCCGCCCCACGGAGAGCGCGACGGCCGTCTTCATGTGCGCGCCGACGCCGAGGATCGCGGGAAGGTCCGCGGCGACGGGCACCGGCAGCGGGGCCCAGCCGCGCGCGCGGCGGAGGAGCCGCGGCGCGCCCGCGAAGACGCGCGCGACGCTGTCGTCGACGTGCCGCGCGATGGGCCGGTCGTGGACGAGGAAGAGGTCCGCCATCCCGGCGAGGCGGACGAGGGCCTCGCGCTCGTCGGTCGCGATGGGCTCGTCGCTGCGGTTGCCGCTCGTCGCGACGACGGGGAAGCCCGTTTCGCGGAGGAGGAGGTGGTGGAGCGGCGTCGCCGGGAGCATGAGCCCCAGCTCGGGGCGGCCCGGCGCGACGCCCGGCGCGACGGCCGCGTCCGCGCGGCGCGGGAGGAGGACGATCGGAGCCTCGGGCCCCGAGAGCAGCGCCGCGGCTTCGACGGACACCTCCGCGAGCGCGCGGGCCATCACCACGTCGCGCACCATGAGCGCGAGCGGCTTTTCCTCTCTCTGTTTCCGCCGCCGAAGGGCGGCCACCGCGTCCGCGTTTCGCGCGTCGCACATCAGGTGGAACCCGCCGAGCCCCTTCACGGCCACGGCGTCGCCGCGCCGAAGCACGTCGGCGGCGGCGAGGAGGGCCTCGTGCCGGCGCGCCAGGACCTCGCCGTCCGGCGACCAGGCCTCGAGCGAGGGCCCGCACGCGGGGCACGCGATGGGCTGCGCGTGGAAGCGCCGGTCGCGCGGGTTCTCGTATTCCTCCCGGCACGCGCCGCAGAGCGTGAACGCGGCCATCGTCGTATTTGGCCGGTCGTACGGAAGGTCCGTCACGATCGTGAAGCGCGGACCGCAGTCCGTGCAGTTCGCGAAGGGATAGAGGTGGCGGCGGTCCCTCGGGTCGAGGACCTCGGCGAGGCACGCGGGGCAAGTGGCAACGTCCGGGAGGACGAGCGTGGTGCGCGCGCCGCCGCCTTCGCTCGGCAGGATGCGGAAGCCCGTCTCTTTTGTCGGGGGTGTCGAAGTTTCGAGGATCTCGCGGATGCGCGCGAGCGGAGGCGGCGCCGCGTCGAGCTCGCGACGAAAGCCTCGGAGCGCGTCCTCCTCGCCCTCCAACTCGATGAAAACCCCCGAAATGTCGTTGCGCACCCAGCCGGAGAGGCGCAGCGATTCGGCGATCCGGAAGACCCACGGGCGAAATCCGACGCCCTGGACCGCGCCTTTCACCTCGAGCCTCACCCGACGCATACCGCCGACTGTATGCCTTCGAGGGAATTCCGAATGATTCATCTGCACGATGCCAACCGGCCGCGGATCGAGGCTTGATTACGCGATACAGCGCGGAGGTCACATGTACCTTGACGGAACAAGCGGACTCGAGCCGCTCCACGTCGACGATGAAGGTCAGAACCGGCGCGATTTCGTGAAGGTCGCGCTCATGGCGGGCGCGGCGGTCGGCCTTCCGGTGGCGCTCTCCGAGCAGATCGCCGAGGCCGCCGTCAAGGGCGTCAAGCCGTCGGTGATCTGGCTCCACTTCCAGGAGTGCACGGGGTGCACGGAGTCGCTGCTCCGCACCTCGCACCCGGACGTCGCGGAGCTGATCCTCGACCTCATCTCCCTCGACTACCACGAGACCCTCTTCGCCGCCGCGGGCCACCAGGCCGAGGCCGCGCTGAAGAAGACGATGAAGGACCACGAGGGCAAGTACGTCCTCGTCGTCGAGGGCGCGATCCCGACGAAGGAGAACGGCATCTACTGCCAGATCGGCGGCCGCACGGCCGTCGACATCCTGAACGAGGTCGCGGGCAAGGCCGGCGCGATCATCGCGATCGGCTCGTGCGCCTCGTGGGGCGGCATTCCGTCCGCCGAGCCGAACCCGACCGGCGCGACCGGCGCCCCGATGATCCTCAAAGGCAAGACGGTCGTCACGATCCCCGGCTGCCCGGCGAACCCGTACAACCTGCTCGGCACGGTCCTGCAGTTCGCGACGCTGGGGACGCTCCCGGCGCTGGACGAGAAGGGCCGCCCGAAGTTCGCGTACGGCCGCACGATCCACGAGCACTGCCCGCGCCGTGCGCACTTCGACGCTGGCCGCTTCGTCCAGAAGTTCGGTGACGAGGGCCACCGGCAGGGCTGGTGCCTCTACAAGACGGGCTGCAAGGGCCCCGCGACGCACGCGAACTGCTCGGTCCTCCCGTTCGCGGAGGTTCCGGACGCGTGGCCGATCGGCATCGGACACCCGTGCTTCGGCTGCACGGAGCAGGCGCTTGCGTTCCGCAAGCCGCTCCACGACACCGTCGACGTCGAGCGGCCGACGCCGCCCGACACGTACGCCCCGCTCCACGCGCCGATGGGCAAGGTCGCCCCGGTCGCGACGGGCGTCGCCGGCCTGATCGGCGGCGCGCTGCTCGGCGCGGGCTGGGCCGCCTCGAAGAAGCTCGGAACGACGGAAGAGGCCTCGAAGGAACCCCGGAAGGAGGCCTGAGATGACCCTCGACCGACGCAGCCTCCTGACCGGCGCCGCCGCGACCGCGGCGGCGGCCGTCGCCGTGAAGACGGGCGGGGCCGAAGCGGCCGTGAAGACGGCACCCGCCGACGCCGTGGGCCTCCTGTACGACACGACGCTCTGCATCGGGTGCAAGACGTGCGTCGTCGCGTGCCGCGAGGCGAACAACAAGAAGCCCGACACGTCCAACTCGAACGGCCTCTGGGACGCGCCGCTCGACCTGAACGGTCAGACGAAGAACATCATCAAGCTGTACAAGGACCCCGACTCGCCGCAGCGGTCGTACTTCAAGGCGCAGTGCATGCACTGCGTCGACCCCGCGTGCGTGGGCGCCTGCATGATCGGCGCCCTTCAGAAGCGCGAGAAGGGGATCGTGACCTACAAGCAGGAGTACTGCTCCGGCTGCCGCTACTGCCAGGTCGCGTGCCCGTTCGAGATCCCGAAGTTCGAGTGGGAGTCCAAGGCCCCGCTCATGGTCAAGTGCGAGCTCTGCAACCACCGGCTCGCCGAGGGCAAGCTCCCCGGCTGCGTCGAAGTCTGCCCGCGCCACGCCGTGATCTACGGCACGCGCGAGGCGCTTCTCGCCGAGGCGAAGAAACGGATCGCGGACCACCCGGACCGCTACCGCGGCTACAGGGACGGCGATCCGCCGCGCGTCTTCGGCGAGACGGACGGAGGCGGCACGCAGTGCCTCGTCCTCTCGCACGTGCCGTACGAGAAGCTCGGCCTCCCCGCCCTCGAAGAGACTTCGCAGGCGAGCGTGCCGCGCTCGATCCAGCACGGCGTCTACCAGGGGATGATCGCGCCGCTCGCTCTCTACGCGGTTCTCGGCGCCGTGGTCTTCCGCAACAAGCGCGCCCAGGACAAGGACGGAGGCGCCGAATGAGCGCCGTCCTCCACCGCCCCGTTCCGCTCGGCGGCCCCGTCCTGACGAAGGGCACGCGCGCCCTCGTCGTCCTCGCCGCAATCGGCGTTGCCGCGATGATCTATCGCTTTGCGGCCGGCCTCGGCGGCGCGACCGCCCTGAACGACGGCTACCCGTGGGGCCTCTGGATCGCCTTCGACGTCGTGACGGGCACCGCGCTCGGCTGCGGCGGCTACGCGGTCGCGCTTCTCGTCTACGTCCTGAACAAGGGCGAGTTCCACCCGGCCGTGCGGCCCGCGCTCCTCACGGGCGCTCTCGGCTACTCGCTCGCGGCCGTCTCGATCCTCCTCGACGTCGGCCGGCCGTGGCTTCTCCACCGCGTGCCGCTCTACGTGAGCCACTGGAACACGAGCTCGGCCCTCTTCGAGGTCGCGCTCTGCGTCATGACGTACGTCGCGGTCCTCTGGGTCGAGGTCTCGCCGTCGTTCCTCGAGGCGTGGAAGAAGGGCCCGGCGGGTCTGAAGAAATCCCTCGGAGACAACTTCCTTCCGATCGTCGAGAAGGCGCTGCCGTTCGTGATCGCGCTCGGGCTGCTTCTCCCAACGATGCACCAGTCGTCCCTCGGGACGCTCATGCTCCTCTCGGGCAAGAAGCTCCACGGGCTCTGGTCGACGCCGCTCCTCCCGCTTCTCTTCCTGATCTCGTGTCTCGCGATGGGCTACGCGGTCGTCATCTTCGAGTCCACGCTCTCGAGCGTCGCCTTCAAGCGTCCTCGCGAGGGGAAGATGCTCGCGGCCCTCGGCAAGGTCGTCGTCCCGTTCCTGTGGGCGTGGGCCGGCATCCGGCTGGTCGACGTCGCGCTGCGCGGCAAGCTCGCATTCTTCGCGAAGCCGGACGGGTACGTCCTTCTCTTCCTCGTCGAGATCGCGCTGATCGTCGTTCCCGCCGTGATGCTCGCGTCGCCGGAGAAGCGCGCGGACGCGGGAAACCTCTTCCGCGCCGCGCTCCTCATGATCCTCGCGGGGACGCTCTACCGGATCGACACCTTCATCGTCGCGTACCGTCCCGGAGCGCAGTTCGCGTACTTCCCGAGCCTGGCCGAGATCCTCGCGACGACAGGTCTCGTCGCGATCGAGATCCTCGTCTACGTCTACTTCGTCAAGCGATTTCCCATTCTGACGGGAGCGGTCCCGGCCCACGCGGCCGCCGCGTCCCAGGTGAGGTAACCCCATGACGCGAATCGTCGTCGACCCGATCACCCGCATCGAGGGCCACCTCCGCATCGACGTGGAGGTCAACGGCGGCAAGGTCACGAACGCCTGGTCCTCGGGCCAGATGTTCCGGGGGATCGAGACGATCCTGAAGGGGCGCGACCCGCGCGAGGCCTGGCTCTTCACGCAGCGGTTCTGCGGCGTCTGCACGACGGTCCACGCGATCGCGTCCGTGCGCACCGTCGAGAACGCGCTCGGCCTCGAGATCCCGCTGAACGCCCAGCTCATCCGCAACATGATCGTGATCGCGCACGCGCTGCACGACCACATCGTCCACTTCTACCACCTCTCGGCGCTGGACTGGGTCGACGTCGTCTCGGCGCTCAAGGCCGATCCCGCGAAGGCCTCCTCGCTCGCGGAGAGCCTCTCCTCGTGGCCGAACAACAACACGAAGAAGCTCGCGGCCGTCCAGGCGAAGCTCAAGGGCTTCGTCGAGGCGGGGCAGCTCGGCATCTTCCAGAACGGCTACTGGGGCCATCCGGCGATGAAGCTGCCGCCCGAGGTGAACCTCCTCGCGGTCTCGCACTACCTGCAGGCGCTCGACTACCAGCGGCGCATCAACAAGGTCGTCGCGATCCTCGGCAGCAAGACGCCGAACATCCAGAACCTCGCCGTCGGCGGCGTCGCGAACGCGATCAACCTCGACAACGAGGCCACCCTGAACATGAACAAGCTGTTCATGGTCAAGGATCTCTTCGACGAGATCACGGCCTTCATCCAGCAGGTCTACTTCCCCGACGTCTGCGCGGTCGGCGCCCTCTACGCCGACTGGCTGCCCTACGGCGGCGGCGTGAAGAACTACCTCGCCGTGCCGGACCTCCCGCTCGACACGAAGGGCACGAAGTTCGACCTTCCGGGCGGCACGATCATGGACGGCGATCTCGGGACCATGAAGGAGATCAAGACCTTCGGCGACACGTACTTCCGCGACAACGTGACGGAGTCGATCGCGCACTCGTGGTACGAAGGCGCTCCCTCGAGGCATCCGTACGAGGGCGAGACGAACCCGAAGTACACGAAGTTCGACGAGAACGGGAAGTACTCCTGGGTCAAGTCCCCGCGGTTCGGCGGCAAGGTCATGCAGGTCGGGCCGCTCGCGCAGGTCCTCGTCGGGTTCGCGCAGAAGCACGAGCCGACGGTCCGCTGGGCGACGAAGACGCTCGAGACGGCGGGCTCCATCGCGAAGACGAAGCTCTCGCCGGCGATCCTGCACGGCACGCTCGGCCGCCACGCGGCCCGCATGATCCGCGCGAACGTCCTCGCAGAGCTCGGACAGAAGCACTGGAAGATGCTCGTCGAGAACATCGGCAAGGGCGACACGACGATCTTCAACGAGCCCGTCTTCCCGAAGGGCGAGCAGCGCGGCTTCGGCTTCCACGAGGCGCCGCGCGGCGTTCTCTCGCACTGGATCGTCATCAAGGACGGCAAGATCGACAACTACCAGGCCGTCGTCCCCTCGACGTGGAACGCCGGGCCCCGCGACGAGAAGGGCCAGATGGGCCCGTACGAGGCCGCGCTCATGGGCAACCCCGTCGCGAACCCCGAGCAGCCGCTCGAGGTCCTGCGCACGATCCACTCGTTCGACCCGTGCATTGCGTGCGCGATCCACACGCTCGACCCCGAGGGCAACGAGATCGCCCGCGTGAAGGCCCTCTAGGAGACCGTCTTGGAAACCGGCGCGCCGCTCGTCCGGGTCCTCGGCCTCGGTAACGTCCTCATGGGCGACGACGCGCTCGGCCCCTGGGTCATCCACCGCCTCGAGGCGACGTACGTGTTCCCGCCCGAAGTCGAGGTCGTCGACGTGGGGACGCCGGGGCTCGACCTCGTCCCGTACGTCGCGGGCCCGTGCGGGATCATCCTCGTCGACACCGTGCATTCGAAGGGCGCTGAGCCCGGGACGATCCGGATCTTCGACCGCGACGCGCTCGTGAAGTTCGGGCCCAAGCCTCGCCTCTCGCCGCACGACCCCGGCGTCACGGAGGCGATCCTCGCCGTCGAGATGGCGGGAGAGGCGCCGGCCTTCGTGAGGCTCGTGGGCGTCGTGCCCGAATCCGTCAAGGCGGGCGTGGGCCTGACGCCCGCTCTCCAGCACGCCGTCGTGCGCGCGGCCGACGAGATCGTCGTCGAGCTCCTCGCGCGCGGGTTCGACGTTCACCGCCGCAATCCGGACGCCGTGGCCGTGCCGCTGCCGTGGTGGGAGACGCCCGTGATCGCGCCCCTTCCCGCCCCCGCGCCCGCTCCGGCACCCGAGCCCGCGCTCGTGTGAGCGCGACGCGCCTCGAGCGTCTCGTCGTCCATCTCGTGGCGCTGCACAGCGTCGCCGTCGGGCTGGGCCTGATCTTCCTGACGCGCTGGGGCGCCGCGTTCGGCGGCTGGCCGGACGTGACACCGCTCTTCTTCGCACGGCAGGCCGGGATCTTCCACTTCGTCGTCGTCGCGGGCTACCTCCTCGAGTACCACCGGACGGGCGGCGTGACGTTCCTCCTCACGACGAAGTCGATCGCGGTCGTCTTCCTCCTGACGATGACGGCGGTCGACGGCGGGCCGTGGATGGTTCCGGTCTCGGCGGCCGGCGACGCCCTCATGGGCGCCGTCGTGTGGGCCCTTCACCGCCGGGCGGTCGCCGAACGGGCCGGGGCGGCCGCGTCAGCGGCCCGAAGCTGAGGAAGCGTCGCCAGCCGCGGCGGCGCGCGCGCGCCGCGCGTCGGCCGCCGCGAGGGTCTCGTACGTCTCCTGGATGCGGTCGACGCCCCACTTGAGCGGCGTCGAGATATCGTCGTGGATCTCGGCGGCAAGCGCCGTCGCGTCGGGGTCGCGCGCGAGGACATTCGTGCAGACGCCGTTCAGCGCCGCGATCGCCCGGCAGAGGTCCTCTTCCCGGAAGCCCTTCCGGTAGCGGCGCTCGGCGAGGTCGCCGCAGTACGCCACGAGGACGTGGCGGTCCTGCGTCCTCACGGCGTTCATCATCTGGCGGAGGATCATCTTGTGGTGCCACTCGTGGTCCTCGGGGCTCACGTGCTCGTAGGAGGGGAGGCGCGCGTCGTCGAGCGCCCGCGAGTACGCCTCGACGAGCTCGGCCTGGTGCCGCTCGAGGAGCTGGTAGAGGCGCAGGTTCTGCGGCACGTGAACCGTCTTCATCGCGGCGCGGTTCAGCCGGTGCCAGTCGAGCGGGTACGTCCGGCGGTTCTCGAGGAGGAACGGGAGGCGGCGGATCACCTCGAGGCGGTCCCGCGGCGCCCAGCCCGTGCGCGCCCGCGTCTTGCTGGCATCGATCGCCATGACGGTGTCGATGTAGTCGGCCATCCACGGGCGCTCGAACGGGCGGGCGCCCAGAAGGCGTCCCGCGATGTCGCGCGCCCACATTCCGGGCCCGCACAGGATCTTCGGCATCCGGATCGGCGGGGCCGGGGCCGGGCTCTCGTGGGCCATCGTCGCTGCGAAGAGCTCGTTGTGGCTCGTCGCGCCGTCGGGGCTCGCGATGAGGACTTCCCTGGGCTTCCAGTCGTGCCGCCGCTCGAGGAGCCGCACGAGGAACGCGACCGCGTCCGATACGTGGAGGTACGGGATCGCGCTCTCGCCCCTCCCGCCGAGGACGTGCCGGTTCCACGCGGCCGAAAGCCACGTCTCGAAGAACATGTAGAGCGGCGGGTACTCGCAGTGGTCGGAGAACATCGCCGCGAAGCGCACGATCACGGGCGTGAAGCGGTCCTTGTAGCCGCCCACCATCGTCTCGCCGATGCGCTTCGTCTGGGCGTATATGTGGCGTCCGTCCGGCGGGCTCGTTTCGTCGAGCGTCTTCCCGGGCGGCGGCAGCTCGCAGGCCGCGACGGAGCTCGAGAAGAAGAACTGCCTGACGCCGATTTCCGCCGAGAGGTCCAGAGTGTTTCTCAGCCCGTCGACGTTCGTCCGGAAGTACTCGGGGTGTTCCTCGCCCGTGAAATCGTAATGCGCGGCGAGGTGGATGACGACGTCCGCTCCGCCGTCGGCCCTGATCTTTTCGAAAACCTCCGCGAGCGCCCCGCGGTCGCCGATGTCCACCTGGAACCACGTGAGGTTGGGGTGCACCGGCGCGCCGCAGCGCGCCTGCGAGCGGCGGGCGATCCCGTAGACGGTCCAGTCGTCGCAGATCGCCTCGAGGAGATGGCGTCCCACGAAGCCGGACGCTCCCGTGAGAATGAGTCGCGGCAGTGTCATGTGTGCGCGAGCTCCGCGCCGTTTCTCAGTCTAGCGCGGGCCGCCGCGCGGGCGCGCCGCGCCGTGGCATGATCCTGAGGATGACCCGCGAAGAGATGGCCCTCGTGCGAGAGAGCTTCGAAAGCCTCCGCCCCATTCCGAGGGGCGTCGGGCGCTCGTTTTACGAGAGGCTGTTCGAACTCGACCCGTCGCTGAGAGCGCTCTTCAAGGGCGACCTCGATGCGCAGGGGGCGATGTTCGTGAGCGCCCTCGGCCTCGCCGTGGCGGGCCTCGACGACGCTCACTCGGGCGAGCGGCCGCTGCGCGACCTCGGGCAGCGGCACGCGGCCTACGGCGTCACGGAGGCGAACTTCGCGACGTTCCGCGAGGCGCTCGTGAGGACCCTGCGCGACCAGATCGGCGCGGGCTTCACCGAGGCGCACGCAGCGGCGTGGCGCGCCGCGTTCGACCGGATCGGCGTCGTGATGCGCGACGCGGCTTCCGGCCGGACCTGACGTCGTCTTCAACCCTCAGTCGCCGTGGCGGACGTGGGCTTCCTTGTGCGCGGGCGTCGCGGCGTGACGGAACGCCTTCTTGAAGGCGGCCGAGGCCAGGAGCGCGAAGCCGATGACGGGGAGGAAGACGACGAAGGCCGCGCCGAGCACGGGAGCTCCGGCGAGCATCGCGACGGCGGGGACCCTCAGGTAGTCGGCCTTCGCGTCGCCGGGCAGCACGCCGCCCTTCTTGCCGCTGACCGTCACGATCTCCCAGTTGGCCTTGTTGAAGTAGAAGCCGGACTGGACCTTGGAACCGCCGCTGAGGTTGTTGTTGTTTTTCATGTCGTCCCCCTTTGCCTTACGTGAAGAAGATGGGGCCTGGGGGCGACGAAAACACTCCGGAAAAGGGGCCGAAGAGAAGGGAAAGAGTCCGGAGAAGGGATAGGGAGAATTCCCTAGAAGGTGAAGAGCCCCCGGAATAAGATCCTGAGAACAAATCTCAGGAGGTACTCGATGAAGCGTGTCCTCGTGCGGGTCGTTGCCGCGTTCCTCTTCTTCCTCCCTCTTGCGGCCTCAGCGCGGGACGTCGAACGCGACGGGCCCAACGCCGAGCCCTTCGTCTTCCAGGGGCAGAGCTGGGTGAGCCAGAAGGCGTTCGTCGAGAGCGGGGCCCGGTGCAGCACGCGGCCCGTGGACGAGGAGGAAGCGGACTTCATCGAGCAGGAGACCGAGCGGCTCCTCGCCGAGCGGCCCGGCCGCTGGCCGATGGCCACGGGCGGAACCATTCCGGTTTACGTCCACGTCATCAACAACGGAACCTCGCTCGCGAGCGGCAACATCCCGGATTCCCAGATCGCCCAGCAGATCAGCGTCCTGAACGCCGCGTACGCGTCCACGGGGTGGTCGTTCAACCTTGTCTCGACAGATCGCACGACGAACGCGTCGTGGTACACGGCGCAGCCGGGCACGACGGCCGAGACCCAGATGAAAAACGCGCTCCGAAGGGGCACGGCGGACGACCTGAACATCTACACGAACAACATGGGCGGAGGCCTCCTCGGCTGGGCGACGTTCCCGTCGGACTACGCGGGCAAGCCGAAAATGGACGGCGTCGTCGTCCTTTACTCATCCCTGCCTGGCGGTACGGCGGCGCCGTACAACCTCGGCGACACGGCGACGCACGAGATCGGCCACTGGATGGGCCTCTACCACACGTTCCAGGGCGGCTGTAACGGCAACGGGGACTACGTGAGCGACACGCCGGCGGAGAAGTCCGCGGCGTTCGGCTGCCCTGCCGGGCGCGACTCCTGCAAGAACAAGGCGGGCGTCGACCCCATCACGAACTTCATGGACTACACGGACGACTCCTGCATGGATCGGTTCTCCACCGGCCAGGATGCCCGGATGGACTCGCAGTTCACGGCGTACCGCTCCGGAAAGTAAGTCAGGGTCGCCCCCCACGGCAAACGAGCCGCCCGTCGGCGGCTCGTTTCGTTTTTCCGGCGAATCAACGCGGCCGGAGCGCGTGGGGACGCGGGTTCAGTCCTGGTGGGCGGGCTTGGGCGCCGCGGCCGGACGGAAGGCCTTGTTGAAGGCGGCCGTTGCGAGGAGCGCAAAGCCGATGACGGGAAGGAAGACCACGAACGCGGCGCCGAGCACGGGGGCGGCCGCGAGCATCGCGACGGCGGGGATCTTGAGGTAATCGGCCTTCGCGTCGCCGGGCAGCAGGCCGCCCTTCTTGCCGCTGACCGTCGCGATCTCCCAGTTCGCCTTGTTGAAGTAGAAGCCGGCCGGAACCTTGGTGCCGCCGTTGAGGTTGTTGTTGTTTTTCATGTTGTCCCCCTTCGTCTTACATGAAGAAGATGGGGCTTCGGAGGGAAGGAAACACTCCGGAAAAGGGGTCGAGGAGAGAGGAAAAAGTCCGGAGAAGGAATAGGGAGAATTCCCTAGGAGAATTCTTTATCTTCCTCTCCTCCCAGACCGTATTTCTCGATCCTCGAGTAGAGCTGGGCGCGCGTGAGGCCGAGGAGCTTGGCGGCCTTGCTCTTGTTGAAGCGTGCCTTGGCGAGCGCTTCTTTCACGTATTCCTTCTCCAGCGACTCGAGGTCTACGCCGCCGGGCGGAAAGGCGCGGCGTTCGCCGGCTGGCGCCGGCCCCATCGGACGGGCGGCTTCGTGCCCGGAGACGGAAATGGGGAGGTGGGCGGCGGTGATGAGGTTGCCGTCGCAGAGAATCGCGGCGCGCTCGAGCGCGTTCTTGAGCTCGCGGACGTTGCCCGGCCACGGGTAGGCGAGGAGGAGGTCCTTCGCCTCCTTCGAGACGCCCGCGACGGGGCGGCCGATTGCCGGCCCGAGCTCGGCCAGGAAGACCTCCGTCAGCGGGAGGATGTCCTCGACGCGCTCGCGGAGAGGCGGCAGGGCGATCTCGAAAACCGAGAGGCGGTAGAAGAGGTCCTCGCGGAATTCGCCGCGCGCGATCGCCTTCTTCAGGTCGCGGTTCGTCGCGGCGACGATGCGCGCGTCCGTCCGGAGCACCTTCGTCCCGCCGAGCCGCTGGAACTCCCGCTCCTGCAGAACGCGCAGGAGCTTGGCCTGCACGGCGGGGCTCATCTCGCCCGCCTCGTCGAGGAAGAGGGTGCCGCCCGTGGCCTGCTCGATGCGGCCGGGCTTGGCCGCCGTCGCGCCCGTGAAGGCGCCCCGCTCGTAGCCGAACAGCTCGGACTCGAGGAGCTGGTCCGGGAGCGCCGCCGCGTTGATCGCGACGAACGGCCCGGAGGCCCGTGACGACGCGCGATGGATCGCCCGCGCGAGGATCTCCTTGCCGGTGCCGGATTCGCCCGTGAGGAGAACGGTCGTTTCCGTCGGCGCGACTTTCGAGACCTGCACGAGGATGCCCTTCCAGCTCTTCGCGACGCCGACGATCCGGCCGAAACCTTCGCGCGAGGCCAGCTCCTCCGTGAGGGACGCGACGCGCTGCTCGAGCTTCTTCGCCTCGCTCACGGCCTCGGCCGCGCGGCGCGCCTCGCCGGCGAGACGCTCGTGCGAGAGGGCGAGCGCAACCTGGTCCGCGACGTGCTGGGCGAGAGGGACGTCGCTCTCGCCGTACGTGCCGGGCGCCCGGGAGAGGAAGAGGAGGCCGCCCGCGAACTGCCACTGGCCCTCGAAGAAGATCGGGACCCTGAGGAGCGAGCGCACGCCGTCGGCCCTCAGGTGCCGGCACTTGTCGGAATCCGGCGGAACTTCCTTCTCGACGTCCCGGACGATCTCGGTCGACCAGACGTTCGCTCGATCCCGGTCTTCCTGCGAGAGCCGGATGGGCTCGCGGACTTCGGGAAACCCCGTTCCCGAGACCGCGTAGACGTTGACGGCCGTGCGGTCCTCGTTCAGGAGGCCGATCGCCATGCGGTCGTGCGGGACGACGGGCCGGACGATCTCCGAGATCGCGTCGAAGACCTCCCGCACGTCGAGCGCCCGCGCGAGGACGGGGGAGAGCGCCTGCAGCGCCTCGTACCGCCGGCGCCGGTCCAGCTCGCCGGCCGCGAGGCGCGCGTGGGCGACGGCCATCGCGACGACGTCCGCGATCGGGGCGAGGAGGTCCAGGTCGGAGGCGCGGAAAGCGCCCGGCGCGAGGCGCAGGACCGAGAGGTAGCCCATCTCCCGCGAGCCGGTGCGAAGCGGGGCCCGGAGCATCGCGCGGACGCCGGAATCCGACAGCTCGCGGTCGCGGGGGAACGCGCGGTCGCACGCGGCGACGACGTCGTCGATGACCCCCTTGCTCGTGAGGGCGTTCCAGAGGCCGGGCGAGTACTCGGTGCGCGGCACCATGCGCGCGTACGAGCGGCGAGTCTCGTCCGTGATCTCGGCGCCCCCGATCGAGTAGAGGACGAAGCCGTCGACTTCGTCCGTCAGCGTGACGGTCATCGCGTCGAATGCGAGGACCCGGCCGGCCGCCGTCGCGATCCGGTGAAAGACCTCGTTGAGGTCCAGCGTCTCGCCCGCGACCCGGGCGATCTCGGACAGGACCGCCACGAGGGACGGAAGGGCCGGGGGCACGGTCATTTGCGGCGTCATTCTAGGCCCCGCGCCTCGTCTACACTCGGGAGGAATGCCGGTCCCCGCCAGCGCCGCCGCCCTCGCCGAAGGGGTGCTCCTCGGCCGCGTGCCCGCCGTCGCGCGCGCGATCTCGTGGGCCGAGAGCGCCGACGCCCGGTTTCCCGAGCTCCTAGCGCTGCTTTTCCCGAAGACGGGCCGCGCCCGCGTCACGGGCCTCACGGGCTCGCCCGGGGCGGGCAAGTCCACGCTCACGGCGGCTCTCGCGCGGCGCGCCCGCGCGCGCGGGAGGAAAGTCGGGATCGTGGCGGTCGACCCGTCGTCGCCGTTCTCGGGCGGCGCGATCCTCGGCGACCGCATCCGGATGCAGGACCTCTACACGGACCCGGGCGTCCTGATCCGTTCGATGGCGACGCGCGGCCACCTCGGCGGCCTCGCGCGCGCATCGGCCGACGCCGTCGACGTCCTCGACGCGGCGGGCTTCGACGACGTGCTCGTCGAGACGGTCGGCGTCGGTCAGGACGAGGTCGACGTCTTCCGGCTCGCGGAGTCCTGCGTCGTCGTCCTGACTCCGGGGATGGGCGACGACATCCAGGCGATCAAGGCCGGCCTGATGGAAGTCGCGGACCTCTTCGTCGTGAACAAGGCCGACCGCGACGGCGCGGACCGCGTCGTGCAGGAGATCCTGCAGATGCTCGAGCTGGGCGAGCACGGCGCCTGGATCCCGCCGGTCGTGAAGACCGTCGCGACGACGGGGGCGGGTCTCGACGAGCTGGAGGCGAAGCTCGGGGAGCATCGGGCCTTCCTGGATGGTCCCGAGGGCGTCCGGAGGAAGCGCGAGCGGACGAGGATCCGCATCGAAGGGCTGATCAGAGAAGATTTTCTTAGAAGGGTGAAGAGTCTCGGGGGCGACCACGGGGCGCTCGACGAGGCGGCGAATCGTGTGGAAGCGCGCACAGAAGATCCGATCGCGGCAGCCAGGGGCCTCGTGAGCCGCATCGACAACGGCGACGGCGGCGCTGCTACGCCGCCCATCCCCTCTTCACCTTCTAAGAAGTCTTCGTCTTCCTCTTCTCTTGTCTCCCGTATTTCTCATCTCGGGATCTCCGTCCCCTCCCTCGAGCAGGGTGGGAAGTTCTGGGACCTTCTCGGGCTGGTCGAGGAGCATCGCGAGGAGGTCGCATCGCAGAAGGTGCTGACCTCGTTCCGCGCGGTGGGGGAGTCGCACATCGAGCTCCTCGAGCCGACGTCGCCCGACAGCCCGATCGGGAAGGCGCTCGCGACGCGCGGGCCGGGGATCCACCACCTGTGCCTCGAGGTCGTGGACGTCCGCGCGGTGCTCGCCCGGCTGAAGGCCGCGGGCGTCCGCCTCGTCAACGAGGAGCCGTTCGACGGCGCGCACGAGTGCCTCGTCGCGTTCGTGCACCCGTCCGCCACGGGCGGCATCCTCCTCGAGCTGTCGGAGAAGAAGAAGGGCACGGGTTGACGAATGCCCATTATGGCGGTGCTATTATGTCGGTCATGAAAGAGGGCGCGTCCATGCGGCGCACGACCGTCATGCTTCCCGCCGACCTCCGGCGCCGCGCGTTCCGCCGTGCGAAGGAACAGGGTGTGTCCTTCGGGGTGGTCGTCCGCGAGTCGTTGGACGCCGCGCTTCCGGCCACCGAGGGGGTCGGGGGCCACGATTCGTTGTTCGCGGACGGCGACGTGTGGCGAGGCCGCGGCCCGGCCACCCTCGCGCGCGACCACGACGCCTTTCTCTACGACGCCGAGCCGTGATCTTCGTCGACACGGGCGCGTTCCTCGCACGCTACGTCGCGGGCGACCAGTACCACGATGCTGCGGTGCGCGCCTGGAAGCGGCTGGAGCGATCCTCGGGCGTCCTCTTCACATCGAGCTTCGTCGTGGACGAGACGCTCACCCTCCTCGCGAGGCGGGCGACGTACGCGTTTGCGGCCGCGCGGGCTGACGCGCTCTACGGTTCGCGCATCCTGTCGATCCTCCGCCCGGATGCCGCGGACGAGGCCACCGCCGTGGAGCTGTTCCGCAAGTTCGCGGATCAGCGGGTGAGCTTCACGGACTGCGTGTCGTTCGCCCTCATGCGCCGGCACCGGCTGAAGAAGGCCTTCACGTTCGACCGTCATTTCGCAGACGCCGGGTTCGAGATCTGGCCCGCCTCGCCCTCGTTCACGGCGCGCGGGAAGAAGGGCTAGTTCGGGCTCGACGTGTCCGGGACCGGCGGCGCCGGCCGGAGGACGTCGCGTACGTCGCGGCCGACGATCACGAAGAACCGCTCGGTGTAGCTCGCGACGCTCCCGACGCGCGTGTCCTCGAAGATCTTCTCGACGCGGTGGAGCGGCACGAAGAGCGTCGTGACGCCCAGCTCGGCGTCGGCGCCCGGCCGCTGCTGGCGGGCCCATTCCTCGAAGAGGTCGAGCTCGAGGCCGCGGAGCGTCAGCCCCGCAGGCGAGAGCGCTTCGAGGAGTCCCCAGTACTTCTCCTTGGGCGCGACGAGATGGACGAGGACGAGCGTCCCGGCTTCCACGCGCCCGCCCTAGAAGATGACGTTCGAGACGAAGAAGCGGGAGGGCGTCACGCGGCCGGTCAGGAGGTTGTCCGCGTCGTTCGGGCTGAGGTCGAAGCGGGCCGCTGTCTCGCCGGTGGACGTCGTGAACGCGACCTCGGCCTTGTCGAGCGGTTTGCCCGCGGCGCGCGACTCCTTGAGGCCGCGCGCGCACGCCACGAGCGCGAGGAACACCTGCTGCTCGGTCTCGGTGGTGGCCGTCACCCGCACGCCGGAGGGAATCTGCGTGAGCTTGACCCCTTTCACGCTGCTCCCGTCCATGGCGCGCATGAAAGCCTCTGTGATCTGAGGGTCCATCACGATCAGCGGCTGCTCGGGAGCCGCGCGGACGGCTTGCCGGGCTTCGGAGGCCATGGCCTTCCCGATGTCGCCCTCGCGGCGCTCCGCCCGCTCGGAGCCCATCTCCTTGCGGCCGTGCTGCTTGATGTACTCGGAGAGCGACGGCTTCTTCGCCTCGGGGTTCGGGAGCGAGGAGCGCTGTCCGGTCGGGTCGTCGAGAGGGTAGGCGTTGCCGAGGCCTTCCTTGTTCACCCTGTCGCTGCGCTCCTGGTCGAATTCGTCGAGCGCGATGGACTGCGGGCTCCCGAGCGGCGTCAGGAAGTTCAGGCGCTTGCCCTTGAGGACGGGCCTCTCCTGCGCCTCGATGCGCTTGCCGTCCTTCGTGTAGATGACGTAGGTCGCCGTGGCGGTTCCGGCCCAGCCGAGGGCCAGCGCCATGAGGAGGGCGGCGGCGCGGGCATTTCCGTAACGGGGCATCGGGACCTCCGGGGCCGCGCGGGAATCGGGGAATCGCGGCGAGATGAAGTATAAACGCGGCCGAGGGAACGCCAGCCGTGCTCATCGTCATGGACCGCACCGCCACCGGGATCGACGTCGAACGCGTGGTTGGCGCGGCCGAGAAGCTCGGGCTCAAGGCGCACCCCATTCCGGGGGCCCAGCGCACCGCCATCGGCATCACGGGGAACAAGGGCACCGTGGGGCCGGCGGCCTTCGAGAACCTCCCCGGCGTTCTCGAGGTCATTCGCGTCTCGCACCCCTACAAGCTCGTCTCACGCGAGTTCCACCCCGAGGACACGGTCGTCTCGATCGGCGGCGTGCCGGTCGGCGGGACGCGACTCGTCGTCATGGCGGGCCCGTGCGCGGTCGAGAGCCTCGAGCAGACGGTCACGATCGCGAAGGCCGTGAAGAACCTCGGCGCGCACCTCCTGCGGGGCGGCGCTTACAAGCCCCGCACGTCCCCGTACTCCTTCCAGGGACTGGGCGAGGAGGGGCTGAAGATCCTCGCCGCGGCGCGCGAGGCCACGGGCCTTCCCGTCGTGACCGAGGTCCTCGACACGGCCACCGTCGACCTCGTGGCGCGTTACGCGGACTGCCTCCAGATCGGCGCGCGCAACATGCAGAACTTCGAGCTCCTCAAGCTCGCGGGCCGCTCGGGCAAGCCCGTACTCCTCAAGCGCGGGATGTCGGCGACCCTCGAGGAGTTCCTCCTCGCGGCCGAGTACGTCCTCGCCGAGGGCAACCCGAACGTCGTCCTGTGCGAGCGCGGCGTGAGGACGTTCAACGACTTCACGCGCAACACGCTCGACCTCGCGGTCGTCCCCGCGGTCGAGCGCCTCTCGCACCTCCCGATCCTCGTCGACCCGTCCCACGGCACCGGGCGCCGCGACAAGGTCCTGCCGATGTCGCTCGCGTCCGTGGCCGCCGGCGCCGACGGCGTCGCGATCGAGGTTCACCACCGGCCCGCCGAGGCGCTCTCGGACGGCCCGCAGGCCCTCACGCCGGAGCTCTTCGCGAACCTCATGGAGAAGCTGCGGCCTGTCGCCGCCGCCGTCGGGAGGACGCTGTGAGCGCCCGCGCCATTCTTCTTCTCGAGGACGGCCGCCGCTGGGAGGGCCGCGCCGTCGGGGCGGGAGGGACCTCCTTCGGCGAGGTCGTCTTCAACACCGGAATGGCGGGCTACCAGGAAACGCTCACGGACCCGTCCTACCGCGGCCAGATCGTCGTCATGACGGCGTCGCACATCGGCAACTACGGTCTCAACGACGAGGACGTCGAGTCGGACCGGATCCAGGTGGCGGGATTCGCGGCGCGGAACTTCCCGGATCGCTTTTCGAACGCGCGCGGCAAGGAGACCGTCGCCGAGGCGCTCGCGAAGGCCGGCGTCCCGGGGATCGACGGCCTCGACACGCGGGCGCTCGTCATGCACCTCCGGAGCGCGGGCGCGATGCGCGGCACGATCTCTTCCGAGGTCGCCTCGGACGCCGACGCCGCGGCGCTCCTCGAGAAGGTCAAGGCCCAGCCCGCGATGGCGGGCGCGGCCCTCGCGCTCACCGTGTCGACGCCGAAGGCGTACGACTTCCCGATGCCGCCCGGCGCCGCCGTCAAGGGGCGCATCGCGGCGATCGACTACGGGATCAAGACGAACATCCTCCGGATGCTCGCGGCCCGCGGCCTCAAGTCCACGGTGTTTCCCGCCACGACGAGTGCGAAGGAGATCCTCGCGCAGGGGTTCGACGGCGTCTTCCTCTCGAACGGGCCGGGCGACCCGGACGCGCTGCCGGGGCCGGTCGCGAACGTCAAGGAGTTCGTCGCTTCGGGCCGGCCTGTCTTCGGAATCTGCCTCGGCCAGCAGCTCCTCGGCCTCGCCGTCGGCGGGACGACGTTCAAGCTCAAGTTCGGCCACCGTGGCGCGAACCACCCGGTGAAGAACCTCCAGACGGGGCACGTCGCGATCACCTCGCAGAACCACGGGTTCTCGGTCGACGCCGACTCGCTCCCGAAGAACGCCGAGCTCACGCACGTGAACCTCAACGACGGCACGTGCGAGGGCTTCCGGCTCACGGACAAGCCCGTCTTCGCGGTCCAGTACCACCCGGAGTCCGCTCCCGGCCCGCACGACTCGGACGCCCTCTTCGACGAGTTCGTCAGCCTCGTCGCGCACGCCGCGCGCTGACGGGGCCGCTCCCGTCTCCTATTCCGTCGCCCAGTGGTTCTTTCTGTAGAAGAAGCCGTTCTTCGGCGTGGTCGTGAAGCCGTCGGAGAGGAAGCGAATGGAGATGGCGACCGGCTGGTCGGGGACCCCCGTGACGTCCGGCACCGCGCCGTAGAAGTAGGTGTCTGTGCGCTCCTGAATCGAGAGGAGCAGATAGCCGTACGGCGGAAAGAAGGTGCCCTTGATGCGAACCTCGGCATTCGAAGCGCCCTTGAAGCACCCGGTCAGGAGGATGAGCTGCCCGGGCTGGATCCGGAAGTTCGCGGCGGCGCCCTCGACGTTGAAGAGCGTCCGGTCGCACGGCCTGTCGACTCCCGCCGTGTGCGCGGCCGCGCCGAGCTTCTGCTGCTGCGTGAGCGGCTTGGCGATCGCCTGCGTCTTCAGCCGCGCGAGTGCCGAACGGGCGGCGGCGTTCGCCGCGTCGAAGTCGGCCCTGAGCGTGGCTGCGGTCGGCGTCTGGGCTGCGAGGGGAGCGGCGATAAGAAGGGAGAGAGCGATCGCGGAATAAAGGCGCATGAGAGGCCTCCTTGCGAGGGAAGACGCGCGCGGCGAACTCAGGTAATAGGGGCGCCTCAAAAGGGCGGCGGGCCGGCTGGACCTTCGATACGAACCCGGTATGCACCGTAGGTGCAGTTTTTCGGAGCGGTGACGAGGACTGTGCTTCCGTCGTCAGACGGCCTCACGCTGGTGGGCGAGACATAGTTGCTGTGGCCCAGAGAGTCGGTAACCACGGATATCCACCAGAACTTGGTCAGACCGTAGCCGCTCGCCCGGGCCTTTGAAGACCAAGAGTGCACCGCGGGGCCGCTTGGGGCCTCACAAGGGACCACCGGACCCGATCCCCCAAATGGCATGGCGCCGTCCACCCGCAGGCCGTGGCAGACCCGATCGTCCACAAGGACGTCCCACGTCTGCCTCTTCGCGTAGAAGGACCCACTCCGCGGAGACGTCTTGAAGCCGTCCGAAAAGAAGCGAACGCAGACGGAGACCGGCTGATCGGGCACGCCGGCGATGTCGGGCACCTTCCCATAGAAATACCCGTCGCCCCGGTCCTGAACCTCGAGGAGAAGGGCGCCGTTGGGGAACGAGCCCCCCTCGATCCGAACCTCGGCGTTCGAGGAGCCTTTGAAGCAGCCGTTCAGGAGGATGAGCTGGCCGGGCTGGATCGTGAAGTTCGCCGCGGCGCCCTCGAGGTTGAAGAGAGTCCGGTCGCAGGGCTTGTCGACGCCCGCCTGGTGCGCGGCGAGCGCGAGCTTCTGTTCCTGCGTGGGCGGCCTCGGGACCGGCTGCGCCTTCAGGCGCGAGAGCGCCGCCCGCGCGGCCGCGTTTGCGGCCTCGAAATCGGACTTCAGTTTCCGTGCGAGCGGCGTCATCGGCGCCTCGGGCGACTCCCCGGTCTTGAATGTCGGGCTTTTCGGCAGAGTCCTCGCCGGCGGCGCCTGGGCGTGGAGGAGCGGTGCGGCGACGAGCAGGGCTGTGAGGGCGAGCGTGTGGCGCATGGGACATCTCCTCAAGGGAGGAGACGTGCACTGCGTCTCTTCGGCATAGATCGTCTATGCCGCGTGGCGCGCGGGGCCGTCTTTCGTGCATCGGCTGATACCATTTCTCAACAGCACATCAGGAGGCACCCCATGAGCGCTTTCGCGCGGACATCCCTTGCACTCTTCGCGGCCTTCGGCCTCCTCGCCGCCCCGGCCGCGCGCGCGGCCGACGGCAAGGCCGAAGGGACCATCACGGTGAACGGCAAGGCGACGAAGGTGTCCTTCGCCTACGCGCGCGCCGTCCCCGGTTTCTTCGACAAGACGAAGGAGGACGTCGAGGTCATCCTGACCGACGTCCCGCTGGAAGCCAAGGCGCTCGAGGACCAGTTCGAGCGCATGAACATGGCCGACGCCGGCAAGCTCCACGCGTTCGAGATCAGGCTCGATGCCGACGGCAAGCCGATCTCCACGGCTTTCCGGGACAAGGGCTTCAAGAAGGCGAGCCCGAGCGGGCTTTCTTCCGCCGACGTCTTCACGAAGAAGGTCTTCGACGGCAAGACGGTCGAAGGAAGCTACAAGAGCGCGAAGGAGAGCGAGTTCTTCGGAGAAACGTACAGCTTCGACGTCTCGTTCAAGGCCGACATTACGCACGCACCGAAGGTCGTGCCGCCGACCGCTGCCGAGACCGCCGCCGCGCGGAAGTCCCCGCAGGCCGCGGTCTACGCGGACTTCCTGAGGGCCATCCAGAAGGAGGACCTCCCGGCTCTCAAGAAGCTCTTCACGAAGGAGCAGGCCAAGAATCTCGACGACCCGGAGGCGAAGAAGATGGTCGGGATGGTGAAGTTGATGTCCCCGACCGAAATCAAGGTCCTCAAGGTCGTCGAAACGGGCGACAAAGCCGACCTCACCGTCACGGGCAAACAGGACGGAAGCGTCGCGAACGGCGTCGTCCACATGGTCAAGGAAGGCGGCGCCTGGAAGGTCCAGCGGGAAGAGTGGAAGAACTAGACCGTAAACTCCACTTGTGAATGTCCCCGCCTTCCTCGCGAAACGCTTCCTCGCGGGCTCGAGGCGGGGGCTGCCGAAGACGGTCTCGGTCCTCGCGCTCTGCGGCGTGGCGCTCGGGGCGGCGTCTCTCGTCGTGGCGATGGGCCTCATGTCCGGTTACCGGCACGACCTCGCCGAGCGCATTGCGGGCACGAGCGCCGAGATCATCGTGATGCCCGACGCGGCCACGGCCCCCGATGAGGCCCGAAGAGCCCTCGAGGCCCTCCCGAACGTCTCCGCGGTCGCCCGCACGGGCTTCGCGCCCGCGCTCGTCCTGTCGGCCGCCGCGCCGCAGGGCGCCGACGCCCTCGTCAAGGCTCTCGACCTCCCGGCCGGGCTCGCGACGACGCGCCTCCTCGGACGTGTCCCGGGGGTGGAGGCCGCGTTCGCCTCGCTCCGGGCCAGGGGGGAGACCCCCGTCCTCCTCGGGTCGGGCCTCGCGCGGCGGCTCGGCGTCACGGTCGGCTCGCGCGTCGTCCTCGAGACCGCGTCCCCGGCGCTCTCGGCGGGCGTCGCTTCGCCGGCGCGGACCGCGCTGACCGTCGCGGCCGTCGTGGAAACGGGATTCTCCGAGGTCGACGACTCGTGGTCCGTTCTCGCGCTGAGAGACTTCGACCGCATCGCCCCCCCGGACGCGCGCGTGGGCGTCCTCGAGGTGAAGCTCGAGAGCGCCTCCGGGTCCACGGAGACCGTCGCCTCGGCGCGGGCGCTCCTCGGCCCGGGCGCGACGGTGCTCGACTGGAAGGTCCTGAACCGCGACCTCTTCCAGGCTCTCGCCGTCCAGCAGACGCTGCTCTTCGTCGTCCTGACCCTGATCGTCGCGGTCGCGGCCGGGACCGTCGTGTCGTCGCTCGTGGTCCTCCTCGCGGAGAAAACGCGCGACGTCGGCGTGCTCGCGGCGCTCGGCGCGCCCCCTCGCGTCATCGCGCGGACGTTCCGGCTTTCCGGCCTCATCCTCGGCGGCGGAGGCCTCGTGCTCGGAGTCCTTTTCGGCCTCCTCGTCTGCGCGTTCCTCACCACGTTCCACGTCGTACGCTTCCCGCCCGAGATCGCGAAGGTGTACTACCTCGCGTGGATGCCGTTCCGTCCCGAGCCGCTGCACGTCGCCGCCATCCTCGGCGTCGGGCTCCTTCTTGTCCTCGCCGCGTCCGCGCTCCCGGCGCGGCGTGCGGCGCGTCTGAACCCGTCGGATGCGCTCCGGTACGAGTGAGGCGGCGCGCCGCGGCGAGCGTGATCGCGCCGTTTCTCCGGGCGTACACTTCGTGAAATGAAACCCGCTGCGGGACCGGTGGTCCTTGCCGCCGACCACGGCGGTTTTGCGCTGAAGGAAGCGATCAAGCGGCACCTCAACGCGCAGGGCAGGGACGTCCTCGACGTCGGGACGAGCTCGACGGAGCCGTGCGATTACCCCGTCTTTGCGCGCGCCGCCGGCGAGGCCGTCGCCTCGGGACGGGCGTGGCGGGGGGTCGTCGTCGACGGCGCCGGCATCGGGTCCTCCATGGTCGCCAACAAGATCCCGGGAGTCCGCGCGGCCATGGCCTTCGACCTCGCAACCGCGCGGAACGCGCGGGAGCACAACGACGCAAACGTCCTGACGCTCGGCGCCGGGTACCTCGCCGAGGAGCTCGCGCTCGGAATCGTCGACGTCTTCCTGTCCACCGATTGCACCGTGGAGCGCCACCAGCGCCGAGTCGCTATGATCGACGCCATCGACAAGAGCCGGGGGAACGCGCCGGAGGACCCGCGCCGTCCGCCGGGCTCGAGGAGTTCGCCGTCCATGGCCTCACCCGACCTCGAATCGCTCATCGGCCGGATCACGCAGATCCTCGCCTCGAATCCGTCGCTCCTCGTCCCGCCGACGTGCGCGGGGCCGGCGGCCGGAGGCGAGGCCTGTACCGGCTGCCCAATCGGGGGCCACTGCGCGACGCGCTGCGCCGATACGGTTCGTTCGATGATCGCGTGCGTGGGGCCCGGGTGCCGCGTGTCGGGCGCGCCCGGAGGCGGCGAGGTGCCCAGGGACCTCGCCGGGTTCATCGACCACACGCTTCTCCGCGCCGACGCCACCTACTCGGACATCGACAAGCTGTGCGACGAGGCCGCCCAGTTCGGCTTCGCGTCGGTCTGCGTCAACCCGATCTTCGTCAGGCGTTGCGCCGTCCGGCTCGCCGGCAAGTCCCCCGTCGTCTGCTCGGTGGTGGGCTTTCCGCTGGGGGCAACGTCCCGGGAGACCAAGGCTCTCGAGGCTCGGCGGGCCGTCCGGGACGGGGCGAGCGAAATCGACATGGTGATCGCGGTCGGGGCGCTCAAGTCGGGCGACCTGAAGTACGTGGAGGACGACATCCGGGCCGTGGCCGAGACCGCCCACGACGGAGGCGCGATCCTCAAGGTGATCCTGGAAACGTCGCTCCTGACCGACGACGAGAAAGTCGCCGGCTGCGTGGCGGCCCGCAAGGCCCGGGCGGACTTCGTGAAGACGTCGACGGGGTTCTCCACGGGCGGCGCCACGGCTCACGACGTGGAGCTCATGGCCCGAGCCGTCGACCGCAAGCTCGGCGTGAAGGCGTCGGGAGGGATCCGGTCGGCCGAGGACGCCGAGAAGCTCATCGCCGCCGGCGCCACGCGGATCGGAGCCTCCGTCGGCGTGAAGATCGTCCAGGAAGCTCGGGGGATCGCCGTCGACTCTCGCAAGGAAGCGAAAGGGTCGTATTGATGGCCGATCTCCGGAGCTTCGTTTACCTCGACTCGATGCAGCCGCAGGTCGCGGCCTACATCGGGACGGTCGCCCGGGGTTTCCTCCCGGTCGCGCACGAAGCCTCCCTGATCGTCGAGATCTCGCCGGGCATCGAGATCAACCGCGTGACGGACGTCGCCGTGAAGGCGACCGACGTCCGCCCGGGCATGCAGGTGGTCGAGCGCCTCTACGGAATGCTCGAGATCCACAGCGTCTCGCAGGCCGAGGTCCGGCAGGCCGGCGCCGCGATCCTCGCCGCGCTTTCCCTGAACGAGGCCGACCGGATCAAGCCGCGGGTCCTCTCGTCGCAGGTCATCCGGCGCGTCGACGCCCTCCAGGCGCAGCTGATCAACCGCGACCGGCAGGGAATGATGCTCGTGGCCGGCGAGTCGCTGTACATCCTCGAGGTCGAGCCCGCGGCCTACGCCGCCTTCGCCGCGAACGAGGCCGAGAAGGCCGCGGAGATCAACGTCGTGGACGTGCGGATGACCGGGGCGTTCGGGCGCGTCTACCTCGGTGGCGCGCAGCGGGACATCGACGTGGCTTCGGTCGCCGCCATCCGGGCGATCGAGTCGCTCACCGGGCGCGAGGCGCAGAAGGGCCGGAGGGACTGAGAGCGGTGATCGACCTTCGGAGCTACGTCTTTCTCGACTCCCTTCAGGAGCAGCACGCGGCCTTCATCGGGACGGTGGCGAAGGGCTTCCTCCCCGTTGGCGGACAGGCCTCTCTCTTCATCGAGGTCTCCCCCGGGATCGCCGTCAACCGGCTCACCGACATCGCGGTCAAATCCACATCCGTCACGCCCGGGATGCAGATCGTCGAGCGGCTCTACGGACTGCTCGAAGTCCACCACGACGAGCAGGCGGAGGTGCGTCGCGCAGGCGAGGCGATTCTCCGGGAGATCGGCAAGACCGAGGGCGACCGGTTGAAACCCGAGATCCTGTCCTCGACCGTGATCCGGGGCCTCGACGACCGTCAGACCCAGCTCATCAACCGCACGCGCCACGGCCACATGATCGTGGCGGGCCAGTCCCTCTACATCCTGGAATGCCAGCCTGCCGCATACGCCGCTCTGGCGGCGAACGAGGCGGAGAAGGCGGCGGACATCAAGGTGCTGGAGATCGTCACGTTCGGCTCGTTCGGACGGGTCTACCTGGCGGGCGCGGACCGCGACATCGACGTCGCCCTGCCCGCGGCCGAGCGGGCGATCGCGGGCCTTTCCGGGCGCGCCGCGAAGTCCTCATAAACGTCATGAAACGTCGTAACGTCACCAAAGCAGAAACGGACAGGGAGGATCGAAATGGCTGAAGCACTGGGGATGATCGAATGCCGCTCCTTCGCCGCGATGGTCGAAGCGGCCGACGCGATGGTGAAGGCCGCGAAGGTCGAGCTCGTGAGCTACGAGAAGACGGGGGGCGGCTTCGTGACCGCCATCATCCGGGGAGACGTCGCGGCCGTGAAAGCGGCCGTGGACGCGGGCCAGAACGGGGCAACGCGCGTCGGCGACATCGTCACCACGCACATCATCGCCCGCCCGCACGTCAACGTCGACCTCGTCCTTCCGCTCGGCCGAAAGGCGGAGGTCGAGAAGGAGATCGGCGCGCACGGCGGCAAGAAGTAGGTCGAGCGATGGTGAACGGGAGGCGGTGAGGCCATGCTCCTGGCAAAAGTCGTCGGGACCGTCGTGGCGACACGGAAGGACGCGAAAATCGAGGGGCTCAAGTTTCTGCTGCTCCGGCAGGTGAACCCCGAGAACCTCAAGGAGGGCGGCTTCGTGGTCGCGAACGACGCGGTGGGCTGCGGCGTCGGCGAGTACGTGCTCTACGCGTCCGGCTCCTCCGCCCGTCAGACCGAGGTCACGAAGGACCGCCCCTGCGACGCCGTCATCATGGCGATCGTCGACACCTGGGAGATCGGCGGGCAGACCCTCTTCGAGAAGCACTCGTCCGAGCACGGGTACCGGGGCGCCTGACGATGGAGCGGGTTGACCCGTGAGCTCGGCTCACGACCCCGGGCAGATCCGCCGCCTGGCCGAGATCATCGCCCGGGAGCTCATGAAGGAGGCGGGCACGGGGGCCCGACCGCCCTCGGCGGGAGGCGGTGCCTTCTCGAGCCTCGACGACGCCGTCGCTGCGGCGGCCGTCGCGTTCCGGGCCCTCGACGCGATCGGCCTCGAGAAGCGGCACGCGATCGTCGATTCGATGCGCGAAGCCATGCGGGCAAACGCGCGTTCCCTGGCGGCCATGGCCGTCGAGGAGACGGGCCTCGGGCGCGTGGAGGACAAGCTCCGGAAGAACCTCCTCGTCACGAACAAGACCCCGGGTCCCGAGGAACTGACGCCCACAGCCGTGTCGGGAGACCACGGTCTCGTTCTCGTCGAGCCGGCTCCGTTCGGCGTCATCGGGGCGATCACGCCGGTCACGAACCCGTCCTCGACGATCATCTGTAACTCGATCGGAATGGTGGCCGCGGGGAACACCGTCGTGTTCAACCCGCACCCGTCCGCCGCGAAGGTCTCGCGGGAGACGGTCCGCCTGCTGGACGAGGCGATCGTGAAGGCGGGGGGGCCGCCCAACACGGTCGTCTGCATGGCCGAGCCGTCCATTCAGTCGGCGGGCGAGCTGATGAAGCACCCGAGGATCCGGCTCCTGGTCGTCACGGGAGGCGGCGCGGTCGTGGCCGCCGCGATGAATTCCGGCAAGCGGGCCATCTGCGCCGGGCCCGGCAATCCGCCCGCCGTCGTCGACGAAACGGCCGACATCGAAAAGGCCGGGCGGGACATCGTCTTCGGGCATTCCTTCGACAACAACGTCATCTGCACGGACGAAAAAGAGGTCATCGCCGTCGACTCCATCGCCGACGCCCTGAAGGGTGCGATGAAGAAGGCGGGGGCGTTCGAGCTTCCCGCCCGCGACCTCTCGCGTCTCGAGAACGTGATCTTCGAGAAGGGGGCCGGGCCGCGCGGCCACGCCGTCGTGAACAAGAAGTTCATCGGGAAGGACGCTTCGGTGATCCTGCGCGAGCTGGGCATCACGGCGGGGCCCGAGGTGCGGACGGTTCTCGTGGAGGTCCCAAACGAGCACCCCCTCGTCTGGACGGAGCAGATGATGCCGGTTCTCCCGCTGACGCGCGTGAAGAACGTGAACGAGGCGATCGACCTCGCCGTCGCGGCCGAGGGCGCCTGCTTCCACACCGCCTCCATGCACTCCCACGACCTCTCGGCACTTTCGACCATGGCGCGCCGCTGCAACTGCTCGATCTTCGTGAAGAACGGACCGAACCTCGCCGGACTCGGGTACGGCGGCGAAGGGCACACGTCGTTCACCATCGCATCCCCGACCGGCGAGGGGCTGACGAGCCCGCGGTCGTTCTCCCGGTGGCGGCGCTGCACGCTCGTCGACCATTTCCGGATCGTGTGACGCGGACGTGATGGAGGAGAGCTCCGGCCCCGCCCTCGCGATGCTCCTCTTTGGCGAGATCCCGCCGGGCCTGCGCGTTCTCGACGCCCTCGCCAAGGAAGCGGAGGTGGACGTGCTCCGGACGGGCACGATCCACTGCGGCCACTACCTGATCCTGTTCGGCGGAGAGGTCGGGCCGGTGGAGCGCTCGTGGCGCCGCGCGCTCGACGCCGCGGGACCCTCCGTCGTCGACGAGATGCTCCTCCCGAACGCCGAGGCGCGACTCGCGCCCGCGATCGGGACAGGGGCCATCCGCTGGCCCGCGCCCGGCGACACGCTCGGCGTCCTGCAGGCCGCGACGCCGCCGGCGCTCGTTCGGGCCGTCGACGCCGCGCTCAAGGGGGCGCTCGTGGAGCTCGTGGAACTGCGCGTCGGGGACGGCCTTGGCGGCAAGGCGATCGCGAGCCTCTGGGGCGAGACGCACGACGTCGAGGCCGCGATCGACCTCGCGCGGGCCTCCCTCGAGAAGGCGGGCGCCACGGGCGCTTCGACCGCCGTCATCCCGCGGGCCGATCCGGCCGTCCGCGAAGCCCTCGGCTCGGGGAGCCGATTCTTCAAGGAGTTCCGGGGATGAAATTGGGCAGGGTCATCGGCACGCTCGTGGCGACGATGAAGCCCGACGCGATGAAGGGGCTCAAGCTCCTCATCGTCCGCCCGCTCACGGCGGACCTCAAGGACGACGGCGAGCCGTTCGTGGCCACCGACGCGTCCGCGCAGGCTTCCTCCGGCGACCTCGTCACGTGGGAGGCGTCTCGCGAGGCGGCCCTCCTTCACGACCCGTGGTTCATTCCGGTCGACCACGCCATCGTCGGAATCGTCGACCAGCACGCGCTGGAGAGTCCGGAGCGGGCGCCATGATCATGGGGCGCGTCCTCGGGACGGTCGTCTGCACCGTCCAGCACCCGTTCTACGCCGGGAGAAAGCAACTCCTCGTGGGAGCGGTCCTGCCGGACGGGACGCTCGACGGCGCCCGGTACATCCTCGCGCTCGACATGGTCGGGGCCGGCGTGGGCCAGACCGTCCTCGTTGAAGACGAGGGGAACTCAGCGCGCCAGATCCTCGGTGATCCGAAGGCGCCGGTGAGGTCGCTCATCGTGGCGATCGTGGACGAAGTGGACGTGCCGGTTACCGGGTCGCCTCAGAGGTCGTAATAGAGCTCGATCTCGTAGGGGTGCGGGCGGTTCCTCACCTCGCGGTCCTCCTCGCGCTTCTTCTGGATCCAGCGCGGGACGAGGTCGGCGGGGAAGACGCCGTCTTTCACGAGGAACGCGTGGTCGGTCTCGAGCGCGTCGAGCGATTCGTCGAGCGCGGTCGGGAGGGCGCGTATCTTCGCCTTCACCTCGGCCGGCAGCGCCATGACGTCGCCGTCGAACGGTCCGAAGCCGAGCGCTGTCGGGTCCATCTTCTTCTCGATGCCGTCGAGGCCCGCGAGGAGCTGCGCCGCCATCGCGAGGTACGGGTTGCACGTGGCGTCGGGCGGGCGGAACTCGAACCGCGCGCTCTCGGGGCGGTTCGCGTACTTCGGAATCCGGATCGCCGCGCTGCGGTTTCCGAGCGAGTAGATCGCGGTGACGGGCGCCTCGAAGCCCGGGACGAGGCGGCGGTACGAGTTCGTCGAGGGGTTCGTGAGCGCCATCACGGCCGCGCCGTGGTGGAGGAGGCCGCCGATCGCGAAGCGCCCGGTCTCGCTCACGCAGCCGTAACCCGCGGGGTCGAAGTAGGCATTGCGCTCGCCGTCGAAGACGAGCTGGTGGCAGTGCATGCCGCTGCCCGCCTCGCCGTAGAGCGGCTTCGGCATGAACGTGGCCGTGAGCCCCATCTTCTTCGCGGCGCGCCGGACGACGTACTTGACCATGAGGACGGCGTCGCACGCGTCGAGGAGCGGGAGGAGCGGGATCTCGATCTCGCACTGGCCGGGCCCGCCCACCTCGTGGTGGTGGTACTTCACGGGGACGCCGACCGACTCGAGGATGCGCGAGATCTTCGTCCGCGCGTCGTCGAGGTGGTCCTGCGGCGGGAGCGCGTGATAGCCGCCGTGCCGGGGGATCGTGAACCCCGAGCCGAGCTCGTGGCTCCGCCAGTCCGCCTCGGACGATTCCACGCGGTAGCTCGCGACGTTCACGCCGTTCTCGTAGGCGACGCCGTCGAACAGGTAGAACTCGAACTCCGGGCCCCAGAGGCTCCTCGTTCCGACTCCGCTCGCGCGGAGGCGCTCCTCGGCGCGCTTGGCGATCGTGCGCGGGTCGAAGAGAACCGGCGAGCGGTCGTCGGCCTCGAGAATCCGGCAGAGGAAGCTGAGCGTTTTCTCCTCGGGGAACGGGTCGAGAAAGGCCGTCGTGAGGTCGGGGACGAGGACAAGGTCGCCGGACTTCACGGAGCGCAGGCCCACGGACGAGCCGTCGAATCCGACGCCGTCTTCCATCAGCTCGGGCGTGAACCGCTCGGCGGGGAGCGTCACGTGCCGCCAGCGGCCTGCGAGGTCGCAGAACTTCAGGTCGACCATCGTGATGCCGTGCTGGCGGATGTGCGCGGCGGCCTCGTCGAATTGCTGGAACATCGGGTCCCCCCATGCCGACGTTAGGCCTCAAAATACGCCCGGGCCATGGGCCGTTTGAACCAGCCGGGCGGGCGTAAGGGGCCGATCGTGAAAGACGTCTATCGGAAGCTCCAGGAGCACATCGACGTCATGCCGGTCGGTTTCCCGGCGACGGAGAGCGGCGTCGAGCTCTCGATCCTCCGCCGGCTCTTCACTCCCGAGGAGGCCGAGGCGGCGCTCCTCCTCTCCGCCCTTCCGGAGCCGCTCGCGCGCATCCACCGCCGCGCGCCGAGAGGGCGCTGGACGGCGGCGGAGCTCGAGACGCTCCTCGACCGCCTCGCCGCGAAGGGCTCGATCATGGGCGGCGCCCACGGCGGCGGACGGAAAAAGAAGTGGAGCAAGGCGATGCTGGCGCTCGGCATGTACGAGTTCCAGGTCGACCGGATCACTCCCGAGCTGCAGCGCGACATGGAGCGGTACATCGCGGAGGGCTTCGCGGGCGCGTTCCTCGGGCCGAAGACGAAGCAGATGCGCACGATCCCGGTGAACGCGAGAATCGTCGTGGAGCGCACGGTCGGCCGCTACGACGACGCGCGCGAGCTCGTCTCGGGCGGCGAGGGACCCTGGGCCGTGATGAACTGCGTCTGCCGGCAGGGGCGGGACCTCACGGGCGAGCCCTGCCGCCAGACCGACGAGCGGAGGACCTGTCTCGCCCTGAAGGGCGTCGCGCGCCACCTTCTCGAGACGGGCTCGGCGGAGGCGCTGACGCGCGAGCAGGCTCTCGCGCTTCTCGAGCGGGCCGAGCGCGACGGGATGGTCGTCCAGCCGGAGAACGCGCAGGACCCGCTCTTCATCTGCTTCTGCTGCGGCTGCTGCTGCGGCGTCCTTCGGATGGCGAAGGAGTTCCCGCGCCCCGCGGACGTCATCCACTCGAACTTCCGGGCCGAGGTGGAGGGCGAAGCCTGCATCGACTGCGAAGCGTGCCGCACGCGCTGTCCGATGGACGCGCTCGAGGCCCGGGACGGGAAGACGGCCGTCGATCACGGCCGCTGCATCGGCTGCGGCGCCTGCATCGGCGTCTGCCCCTCGGAGGCGCTCCGCCTCGTCGAGAAGGAAAGTCCGGCCGCGCCGCCGGAGACCCACATGGCGCTTTACAAGAAGATCCTCGTCGAGCGGTTCGGGATCCTCGGAACCGCCCGAATGATCGGATCGGCGATTCTCGGCCGGCGGGTCTGAGAGCGCGGGTTCGCGGGCGCCGGACCAGTCGGTCAGATCAGGCCGACGGCCCGCGACGCGAGAACTCCCACGACCAGGAGCGAGATGGCCGACTGCAGCATCGTCAGGACCTTCGCCCAGCGCGAGAGGACGGGCGTGTCGGTGGGCGAGAAAGCCGTCGAGTTGTTGAAGGCGACGAAGAGATAGTCCACGAACCGGGGGGACCAGTTCTTCGGTCCCGGGCATCCGTCCATCATCTGGGGGAAGAAGAAATCGCCTTCGGTGTGCGCGCCGCGCCCGTCCCGGGCGAACGGCCCTCCCGCGTCGAGCCTCCAGTACCAGATCGCGAAGACGAGCACGTTCGCGATCCAGAGGCACGCCGCGGACTTCGCGAGCTCGGCCGGCGTCTCGCTCTTCTTCGGCAGGCCCGCGATGAGGAGCGCGAGGGAGCCGACGAGGGCGAGGGTCACGACGCCGCTCATCGCGAAACCGAGATTGCGCACGAGCGACGTGCGACGGGCCCGGTGCGCGAGCGCCGTCGGGATGGCGAGGGCGACGAGCACGGCGAGGACGATCCAGCGCGGCCCGAGAATGAGCGTCGGCGGCAAGGCGAAGTTGAGGAGTCCGAGCGCGAGGAGCGCGACGAGGACGGGCCAGCGGGCCTCCGACGGGATGACCTTCGGCGCCGTCATTTGGGCAACTTATCGAGCGTCACGCGTCTTCAATTCTACCGTTGCCGGGAGGTGTGGTCCCGCCGGCTGTCTTGGCACGTGTCGTGCTCCTGTGCGGGACGGAGGCACCCATGTCTACGGAAACCATCCTCATCGTCGTGGTCCTGATTCTCGTGCTCGGCGGCGGCGGCTTCTACTGGCGCGGCAGGCGTTGATTTCCGGGTCCACAGAGCCTTTGTCCGGCCGGTTCCCTCGGGGGGCAAACAAATGAAGTGGATGGGCACATTTTTCCTCGGTTACGTGCTCCTGCTGGCAGGAATTCTAGCGGCACTCTGGAAACTCGGAGTTCTTGCGAACGTGAGCGGCGTGTGGATCGCGATCGGCGCCCTCATTGCGGTGGGTGTCGGGCTCATGGCCGCCGTGGCCAACAGCGGCCGTAAGGAAACCATCCAGATCGACAAGTAGGGTCTCTTACGGGCCGAGGCGCGCGCCCGCCGCCAGCGTCACCGGAACGTGCCCACCCAGATGTCGCTCTCGGTCACGTTCCTGAGGAAGTAGAGGGCGCGCCCGTCGTGCGAGAGCGCGATGCGCTGGAGCGTGCCCTCCGCGGCCGGGAGGATGAGGCGGGACTGCCTCGTCGTGAGGTCGAGGACCCGGACTCCGTCGGGAGCCGTCGCAACGGCGCGCTTGCCGTCGGGGGCGAACTGCGCGACGTAGGCGCGCAGGCCGAGGCCCTCGCAGGACTTCTTCGCGAGCGTACAGAGGAGCACTTCGAGCGCAAGCTCGCCGCCGGGGCCGGCCGCGAGGAAGCGGTCGCTCTCCGGCGACCAGTTCCACGCCCAGCGGGACCGGAAGTCGGCGACGGCCGGGCCTGCGGCCGGCGCCCCGTCCTTCGCGGAGAGCGGGAAGACGGCGACCCGCGTGTCGAAGGACGCCGCTGCGACGTACTTCCCGTCCGGAGAGAGCGCCGGATACAGGTAGAAGAGCGACTTCGGAGGCGTCAGGCGCGCGAGGCCGCTGCCGTCCGCGGCGATCGAGTAGCCGCCGTAGTCGCCGTCGCGCGTGGAGTAGAAGACGACGCGTGCGCCGTCCGCCGTGAACGAGGGCCCCCGGTTCCGGAAGGAGTCGTGCGTGAGGCGGCGGAGCTTCTGGCCGTCCGTCGAGACGAGGCAGAGATCCTCGAGGCGGCCCACTGTCCGCGTTGCGAGAGTCGCGCCGTCGGAGGAGATGCCGAGGTCCTCGAAGGCCGTCGAGCTCCTGCGGAGGACCGTTGGCGGGCCCTGTGGCTCGAGCGTCCTCGGGTCGAGCGCGAGCCTCTCGATCGTCATGAGCTCGGCAGGCGACGTGAAGGCGAGGCGCTTGCCGTTGCGGGAACCGCGGAAGGTGCCCGGGAACGTCCCCGCCCACGTGACCGGAACCGTGACGGGCTCGGGCGCGCCACGGGCCGCGCCCGAAGCCTCGTCGATCGGGAGACGCCAGAGGTTGAAGCTCCCGCCGCGGTCGCTCCCGAAGTAGAGGAACGACCCGTCGGCCGACCAGAACGGGCTGAAGTCGACAGCCGCGTCGGAGGTGGCGGCGACGGGTTTCTCGCCGGGCCTGAGGCCGGCGAGCGGAACGGTCCAGATGTCGCGCTGCGCCGTGTCGCCGACGAGGCCCCAGAACGCGACACGCTTTCCGTGCGGGGACACCGCGGGCTCGATCGCGTCGGGACCGAAGATCTCGCGCTTCTTCCCCGTCGCGACCTCGACGGCCCAGATCTTCGCGCGCGTCCCCCGCGCGAGCGGCGACAGGGCCGCTTCCTCCGCGTAGACGATCTCCCTCGCGTCGGGCGTGAAGTCCGGGCCGTAGCCCGTGTCCGTAACGCGCCGCACGGACTCGCCGAGCGGGCCCATGACGAAGATGCCGCCGCCCTCCTTGCCCGAACGGAACGCGATGAGAGAGCCGTCCGGCGAGTAGACGGGGTCGAACCGGTCGTCCTCCGGCGAGTCCGCCGAGAGGTCGATCGGCTTGTCGCTCCCGACGCGCTGGACGAGGATGTGCCGCTTCCCGGCGACGGACTTGACGTACGCGACCGTCTCGCCGTCGGGGGAGAGCGCGGGCGACCGCTCGATGCCGGGGTCCGACGAGAGCCGCTCGAAGAGGAGAGTCGGCGCCGAAGCGGACTTGCGGCCGAGCCGCCCCGCGAAGAAGCCGGCGGCGAGAAGCGCGGCCGCGAAGACGGCGAGGAGCGCGCGCCTCTTCACGACGCGCGACGGCGCGACGCCCGGGGTGATGGCGGCGCGCGTCGCGGAATCCGACGTGAGGCTCTCGAGGGCGAAGGCGAGGTCGCCCGCCGACTGGAAGCGCTGCTCCGGGGCCTTCTCGAGGCAGCGGCGCACGATGCGCTCGAGGCCCGGCGGGATGGCCTGGTTCGTGAGCGAGAGGTCCGCGGGCTCTTCGCGGAGGATGGCCGTGATGACGTCGGCGCTGGAATCGCCGCCGAACGCCTTCCTTCCCGCGAGCATCTCGTAGAGCACTGCGCCGAAGGCGAAGAGATCGCTGCGCGCGTCGGCCGGTTTGCCGCGCACCTGCTCGGGCGCCATGTAACCCATGGTTCCGAGGACCACGCCCGGCTCCGTGCCGCGCGCCGCGGTGGGGAGGTTCGAGCCCTGCCCCGCGCCCGCGTCCTCGGCGAGCTTCGCGAGGCCGAAGTCGAGAATCTTGACGCGCCCGTCCTTCGTGACGAAGAGGTTCTCGGGCTTGAGATCGCGGTGGATGACGCCCTTGTCGTGCGCGGCCGAGAGGCCGCGGGCGATCTGGATCGCCCAGTCCACGGCGCGGCGAAGCGGGAGCTTGCCGGCCGCGATCGCCTGCCGCAGCGTCTCGCCCTCGAGCAGCTCCATGACGAGGATGTGGCGCGCAGAGGAAGCGGACGAAGAGGGGATTTCTTCGAATGAGTAAAGAGTGGCGATTCCAGGATGGTTCAGGCTCGCGAGCAGCTTCGCCTCGCGCGCGAAGCGCTCTTTTCTCTCTTCACCTTCCAGGAAATCTTCTGGCAGGACCTTGACCGCGACGTCCCGTCCGAGGCGCGGGTCTTTCGCCCGGTAGACCTCTCCCATTCCCCCCGCTCCGAGCGGAGAGATCACCTCGTAGGGTCCGAGACGGGTTCCGTTGGCGAGCGTCAGAGCGAGAGAGTCTAACTTGCCGATCGTCTCGGTGGCGCGCGGGCTAGAATCGTTCCCGTGCCCCGCACCGCGTGAAGCCGCTCTTCTTCTTCGATCTCGACGACACGCTCGTCGATCACCACGCGGCCGAGGAGGGCGCGCACCGCGAGACGCACGCCGCGCACGCGCCCGTATTCGGCGCCGTCCCGTTCGACGCGTGGCTCGCGGCGTACCGGAAGAGCAACCTCGCGCTCTGGGACCGCTACGGCAAGGGCGAGATCGACCGGCCGACGCTCTCCACGCAACGCTTCGCGGACCCGCTCGGCACGCTCGGCCTCGATGCCGAGCATGCCGGGAGAATCGGCGACTTCTACATGGGCGCGTACGGCCGGAACTGGACGCTCGTCGAGGGCGCCCTCGAGGTCCTCGAGCACGCGGCGCGCCACGGCGTCGCGGGAATCCTCTCGAACGGGTTCCGCGAGACGCAGCGGGGAAAGATCGCGCGCTTCGGCCTCGACCGCTGGGTGACGCACGTCGTGCTCTCCGAGGACGTCGGCGCGATGAAGCCGGCGCGGGAGATCTTCGACGCGGCGTGGAAGGCCGCCGGCGGCGGGCCCGGGCGGCGCGTCTACGTGGGCGACTCCTTCGCGACGGACGTCCTCGGCGCGCAGGCTGCGGGCTGGTTTCCGATCTGGTTCGACCGGCACGGGCGCGGCGCGCCGCAGCCCGCGGTCTACGTGCGCCGCCTCGTCGACCTGCTGCCGCTGCTTTCCTAGCGCTTGCCGGGCGTCGAGGGCGGCGTCATCGCCGAGGGGAGCGTCTTTTTCATCGCGGCCAGCACCGGCTCGTTCCCCGCGGGCGGCAGGAAGCCGTGGTGCGTGAGGATGTGCCAGATCCGGCCGACGACCGCCTCGTTGAGGAGAGGCTTGCCGATCACGTCCGTCGCGCCCGACTGAATCGCGAACGCGAAGTGGCTGCGGTCGAGGCGCGCCGTCGTGAGAACGACGGGCAGCGCGGCCGTCTGCGGCTGCGCCTTGATCACGCGCGTGACGTCGAAGCCGTCCATCCCGGGCAGCTGCACGTCCATGAGGAGGAGGTCGACGGTGTCCTGGAGGAGCCGCTCGAGCGCCTCGGGGCCGTCCTTGGCCTCGAGCGTCCGGCAGCCGTGGCGCCCGAGGAGGTCCGCGAGCGACTTGCGGCTCTTCGCGTCGCCCTCGACGAGGAGGATCACGGGCGGACGGTTCTTCGCGACGGGCGGCGTCGGGACCACGCTGGACGGGACGGCCGTCGTCGGGCGGACGGGCGTCGGCATGCCCGCCAGGTCGAGCATCGCGCTCGCCTGCGTGACCGCCGGCGTGGGCACGCCCGGGCTCGGGCTCGCGGGGACCGGGGGCGCGGGAACCTCGAGGGCGGGAGCTTCCCCGGAAGCGGGCGCGCCCTCGCGGAACGGCGGGAGCATCGCGAGCTCGGCCTCGAGGTCCGCGGCGGAAGCGAAGCGCGCGGCGGGGTCCTTCGCGAGCGCCCGGTACGTGATCGCGATGAACTCCGGCGCGATGTGCGTCATGTGCCGGAGGTCGTCGGGCGGCGGCTCGGAGACGTGCTTCATCGCGATGACGAGAGGCGACTCGCCGTCGTAGGGCACGTGGCCCGTGAGGAGCTCGTAGGCCATGACGCCGATCGAGTAGACGTCGCTCCGCGCGTCCGTCGGACGGCCGAGCGCCTGCTCGGGCGACATGTAGTGCGGCGTTCCCACCATGACGCTGTCGAGAGTGAGCTGCTCGGTCGTCTTCCCGCGCGCGAGACCGAAGTCGAGGATGGCGACGGCGCCCGAGTCCTCGAGCATGACGTTCTGGGACTTCAGGTCGCGGTGGATGATCCCGAGCTTGTGCGCCGCGTCGCTCCCGAGGGCGATCTGGCGGAGGATCGAAATCGCGCGGGCCTGGGTGAGTCGCCCCTCAGTCTGGATGACCGTCCGCAGGTCCTTGCCCGGGACGTACTCCATCGTGATGTAGGGGAAGTCGCCGCTCATCCCGAAGTCGTGGATGCGGGCGACGTTCGGGTGCTTGATCTTGCGGTTGAGGTTGATCTCGCGCTTGAACCGCTGGAGCAGCTGCTGGTCGTCCGTCTCCCAGTCGGGCGAAAGCACCTTGATCGCGACGACATCCTCGAGGTCCAGGTCCTGCGCCTTGAAGACGATGCCCATGCCGCCGCGCCCGACGGTTTCGAGCCATCGGTAGCGGGTGAGCCCTTCGAAGAATTTCTGGCGGAGGCGATCGAGGTTCATGGTGGCGGCGCGGCCGGTGCCCTAGCGTAGCAACTTCGGGGGCAGGACGGGCCGCCCGATCGCATTTTTCCGGGGAAGGGGTAATCTTCCCGGCGTTTACTGCGTCGGAGTCTCAATGAGCCTGCTTCCGAGCCTCGCCCTCCTGTCGATCCTGGCCGTCGAGCCGGCGGCCGGGCCGGAGCTCGTTCCCGCGGCCCCGGAGTCCGTTCCGGCCGCCGACTGCACCTTCGTGCCGTCGCACGCGGACCCGGACGGGCGCCTCCGGCGCGAGGCCCTGTCCCGCGGCACACAAGCGTTCGCGTCGTCCCATCCCGCGGCGGCCGGACCGGTGTTCCAGCCTGCCGCGCGCCTCCGCCGGGTCAACTACGTGGACGACGAAGTCTTCGGAAAGATGGACGCCGCGCGGGTCGTCCCGGCGCCGCTCGCAACCGATGCCGAGTTCCTCCGCAGGGTCACGCTCGATTTCACGGGCCGCATCCCGGACGCCGCGACCGCGGCCGCGTTTCTCGCCGACCCGTCGCCCGACAAGCGCGGCCGGATGATCGACACGCTCCTCGCCTCCGACGCTTTCGTCGACCGCTGGACCTTCTTCTACGACGAGATGTTCCAGAACACGGCGTTCGGCTCCAGCGGCCGCCTCTACTCGCAGGGCCGCAACGCGTTCCACGCGTACTTCCAGGACGCCGTGCGCTCGAGGAAGCCGTGGGACGTCATGGCGCGCGAGATCATCGGCGCCACGGGCGTGAATACATCCGTGGGCGCCGCGAACTACGCCGTCCGTCAGATCCAGACGAACGGACCGGCCCAGGACACGTACGACAACCTCGCCGCTTCGACCGCGGCCGTCTTCCTTGGGACGAACGCCGTCTTCTGCACGTCCTGCCACAACGGGCAGGGCCACCTCGACGCGATCAACCTCTGGGGCTCGACGGTGAAGCGGCAGGATTTCTGGGGTCTGGCCTCGTTCTACTCGCGGGTCTCGACGCCGCGCTCCGGCACGACGAACGCGGACTATTACTACACCGTCGGCGAGCGCCCGACCGGAAACTACTCGCTGAACACGACGACGGGAAACAAGACCGACCGCACGAAAGCGTATTACACGACCAGCCCTTCAGGCATGACGTCGATCGACCCGGCGTACCTGAGGTCGCCTCTTGCCCCTGGCGGCGGCGCGCCGGCGAACGGCGAGGGCTTCCGGCAGGCGCTCGGACGCCTCGTGACGAACGACCCGCAGTTCGCACGCGCGGCCGTCAACTATCTCTGGAAGGAGCTGTTCAAGGCCGGCATCGTCGAGCCCGCGGACGCGTTCGACCCGATGCGGCAGGATGCGGCAAGCCCCCCACCCGGCTCGTGGACCATTCAGCCGACGCACCCGGCCCTCCTCGCGAAGCTCGCGCAGGACTACGCGGGGCACGGCTACGACCTGCGCTACATCCTCGGCGTGATGGCGAAGTCCAGCGCCTACCAGCTCTCGTCCTTCTACTCCGGGACGTGGAGCGAGTCCTACGCGCCGTACTTCGCGCGGCACTTCGCGCGCCGCCTGACCGCCGAGGAGATGTTCGACGCGATCACGCGCGCGACGAACGTCGGGGCGAGCATTCCGGTGAGCGGCGGCATGCCGAACGTGACGCTTGCGATGCAGCTGCCCGACGTCCAGGAGCCGGGCGGCGGCAGCGTCATCGGCAATTTCCTGAACGCCTTCCTGCGCGCCGACCGCGACGGCGACGCGCGGTCGAACGAGTTCTCGGTGTCGCAGGCGCTCCTCATGCTGAACGACACGACCGTCACGAGCCGCATCAAGAGCGCGACGGCGGGATCCGCCGTGCAGAAGCTCGTCGCGGCGAACGCGACACCCGCGCAGATCGTGGCGTCGCTCTACCTCTCGACCCTGTCGCGCAACCCGAACGCGTCCGAGCTCGCCGCGGGCGTCGCGCTCTTCGCGAGCCCGCCGAACGGGGAGACGAAGGCCCAGGTGGCCGAGGACCTCCAGTTTGCGCTCCTCAACAAGCTCGACTTCCTCTACAACTACTGAGGGCCGCCATGAAATCGCTCCTGCCGAGCTTCCCGGTTTCCGGCGCGACCCCGGTGAACGGCCCGGACCTGTCCCGCCGCGGCTTCCTGCAGCTCGGTGCGAGCGGCCTCGTCGCCTCGTGGTTCCTGAAGTCGCCCGCGGCGGCGTGGGCGGCCGAGTCCGCGGCCGTGACGACGCGCAACACCGCGAAGAACGTCATCTTCGTCTTCCTGCCCGGCGCGCCGAGCCAGGTCGACACGTGGGACCTCAAGGAGGGCGCGTGGACGCCGTCCGACTTCGCGCCGGCGGGCTTCGGCGGCGGCCTGCGCTTCCCCGCGGGCCTCATGCCGAAACTCGCGAACCGGCTCGGAGACGTTTCGATCGTGCGCTCGATGAAGTCCGCGGCGCTCGTCCACGGGCTCGGGCAGACGTGGGTCCAGATCGCCCGCAACCCGACGGGCGCGACCGGCTCGGAGGCCCCGAACATGGGCGCGGTCGCCGCGCTCGAGCTCGAGAAGCAGCGCGGGCCGAACGACGTCCTCCCGGCGTTTCTGTCGCTGAACACGCAGGCCGGTCTCTCGGGCGCGGGCTACTTCCCGTCCACGTACGCGCCGTTCGTCGTCCAGCCGTCCACGACGGGGCTCGCGAGCCTCACGCACCCCGACGGCGCGACGCGCTTCGGGACGCGCTGGAACGACCTCGCGCAGCTCGACGCGGCGCTGCGCTCGGGGCAGCCGCTCGGCAAGGCCGCGGCCGACGCCGTGAACTTCTACAACCAGGCCAAGGTCCTCGTCGACACGCCGGCCGTCAACGACCTTTTCAAGTACACGACGGCGGACTCGCAGCGCTACGGCAACTCGTCCTTCGGCAACGGCTGCCTCGTCGCCAAGCAGCTCCTCGCGGGCGGGCGCGGGGCACGCTTCGTCATGGTGTCGGTCGGCGGCTGGGACATGCACAGCAACATCTACGGCAAGACGGGCACGAGCCTGTACAGCCAGATGGGCCAGGTCGACCCCGCGATCGCGAGCCTGATCGGCGACCTCAAGGCCGCGCCCGGGAAGACGCCGGGCAAGACGCTGTTCGACGAGACGCTGATCGTCATGGCGGGGGAGTTCGGCCGGACGGTCGGCGCGCTGAACGGCCAGGCGGGCCGCGATCACTTCGCGGGCTACAGCGCGGTCTTCGCGGGCGGTGGGATCAAGGGCGGGCAGGTCATCGGCGCGACCGACGCGACGGGCGCGACGATCACGGACTCGGGCGTGACGGGACGGACCGAGCTCCGCGCCGAGGACCTCGCGTGCACGGTTTACTCGGCGCTCGGCATCGACTGGACGACGATGCGCCACGACGATCCGCTCGGCCGCGGCTTCGAGTACGTGCCGAACGCAGGCGCGGGCGTTTACGCGCCAATCGATCGCCTGTTCGGTTGACGGCCGCGTCCCGCGCATACCCTGAGACGGCGTCGCACCAGCTGCGCTAGACTTTCTGCAAATGACAAACAGAGCGACCAGCGGCGGCAGCGCACGCTGGAAAACTTGTGTTGCCGGGGCTCTCCTTCTCGCGTCCTCGGCCGTGTTCGCGTCCTCGGACTGCGCGTTCGCGCCGTCGCACGCCGACCCGGACGGCCTCCGGCGCCGCGAGGCCGTGTCGCGCACGACGCGGGCGTTCGCCGCCGCGCGCCCCGTCGCAGCGGGGACCGCGTTCCGCCCCGTCGCGCGCATCCGGCGCGTCAACTACGTGGACGACGAGATCTTCGGGAAGATGGAAGCGGACCACGTGCCGCCCGCGCCGCCGTCGTCCGACACCGAATTCCTGCGCCGCGTGACGCTCGACCTCACGGGCCGTATCCCCGATGCCGACGTCGTGGTCGCCTTCGTCGCGGACCCGTCTCCCGACAAGCGCTCGCGGATGGTGGACACGCTCCTCGCCTCGGACGCCTTCGTCGACCGCTGGACGTTCTTCTATGACGAGCTCTTCCAGAACACGAGCCGCAGCGCGACCGGAACGCTCTGGGAGGTTCCCAACGCCGCGTACCACGCGTACTTCCAGGACGCCGTGCGGTCGAAAAAGCCGTGGGACGTGATGGCGCGCGAGCTGATCACGGCGAAGGGCGCGAACACGACGGTGGGGCAGGCGAACTACCTCGTGCGCCAGTTCCAGAACAACGGGCCCCCGCAGGACACGTACGACAACCTCGCGGTCGCGACGTCGAGGATCTTTCTCGGGACGAACGTCGTGTTTTGCACGTCCTGCCACAACGGCCAGGGGCACCTCGACGCGATCAACCTCTGGGGCTCGATCGTGAAGCGGCAGGACTTCTGGGGGCTGGCCGCGTTCTACTCCTGGACGGACATGCCGTTTGCGGGGAAGGACGCTGATCAGGTCTACACGATCGGCGAGCGCCGGACGGGCAACTACGACTACCGCCTGAACACGACGACCGGCAACAAGACCATCCGCACGAACGCGTACTACACGACGACCCCTCCGGGGCTGACGTCGATCGCTCCGGCGTATCTGCGGACGCCGCTTAACCCCGTCGCCGCCCCACAAATCCCGAATGAAACCTACCGCCAGTGGCTCGGGCGCCTCGTGACGAGCGACCCGCAGTTCGCGCGGGCGGCCGTGAACTATCTCTGGAAGGAGATGTTCAAGCTCGGGATCGTCGAGCCCGCGGACGCCTTCGACCCGATGCGGCAGGACCCGGCGAGCCCGCCGCCGGGGGCGTGGACGGTCCAGCCGACGCACCCGGCCCTCCTCGCGAGGCTTGGGCAGGACTTCGCTGCGCACGGTTACGACCTGCGCTACATCCTCGGCGTGATGGCGAAGTCGAACGCGTACCAGCTGTCGTCTTCCTACCCGGGAACGTGGAGCGAAGGCTTCACGCCCTACTTCGCCCGTCACTTCGCCCAGCGGCTCATGGCCGAGGAGGTCTGGGACGCGATCGTCAAGGCGACCGGCGTGCGCTCGAACATGTCCGTCGACTGGGCGATGCAGCTCCCGAACATCCAGATGCAGAACGGCGGGCCGGACCTCAACGGGAGGCTCATGACGCCCTTCGTTTCCGGCGACCGCGACACGAACCCGCGCTCGAGCAAGTTCTCGATCCAGCAGGCGCTCACGTTGATGAACAACGACCAGGTCACGATCCGGACGCACGGGAACTTCGCCGGGACCGCCGTTAACAGGCTCGTGACGGCGAACGCGACGGCTCCGCAGATCGTGACGTCGCTCTATCTCCAGACGCTGTCCCGCTATCCGACGCCGGCGGAGACGGCGCTGTGCCTTTCGCTCTTCACGACCCGCTACTCGGGCTCGACGGCCACCTTCGCCAACGACCTCCAGTGGGTGCTCCTCAACAAGCTCGACTTCGTCTACAACTACTGAGCCCGACGTGAAGACGCTTCTCCCGAGCCTCCCGGTTCCCGGCGTCACCCCGGTCACGGGCGCGGATCTGTCCCGCCGCGGCTTCCTGCGCCTCGGGGGTTCCGGCCTCGTCGCGTCCTGGTTCCTCAAGTCGCCCGCGGCGGCGTGGGCCGCCCGATCAGCGGCCGTGACGACGAAGAACACGGCGAAGAACGTCATCTTCGTGTTCCTCAGGGGCGCGCCGAGCCAGGTCGACACGTGGGACCTCAAGGAGGGCGCGTGGACGCCGCCGGACTTCGCGCCCACCAGCTTCGGCTCCGGGCTGCGGTTTCCCGCCGGCCTCATGCCGAACCTCGCGAACCGCCTCGGCGACCTCTCGATCGTGCGCTCGATGAAGGCGGCGGCGCTCGTCCACGGGATCAGCGAGAACTGGCTCCAGATCGCGCGCAACCCGGCCAGCGCGACGGGCGCCGTCGCGCCGAACATGGGCTCCGTCGCGGCGCTCGAGCTCGACAAGCAGCGCGGGCCGAACGACGTCCTCCCGGCATTCCTCGCGCTGAACACGCCTCAGTCGGCGCTTTCCGACGAGGGCTACTTCCCGTCCACGACGGCGCCGTTCGCCGCCCAGGCTTCGGCGACGGGGCTGACGAGCCTGACGCACCCGGATGGCTCCACGATCGTGAACCGCTGGAAGACCCTCCAGGAGCTCGACGCCGCGCTCCGGAATGGCCAGCCACTCGGGAAGGACGCGGCCGACGCGGTGGACTTCTACACGCAGGCCAAGCTGCTCATGGACACGCCCGCCGTCAACGACCTCTTCAAGTTCGGGACGGCGGACTCGCAGCGCTACGGCAACTCACCCTTCGGCAACGCCTGCCTCGTCGCCAAGCAGGTCCTCGCCGGCGCGCGCGGCACGCGCTTCGTCATGATCTCGCTGACCGGCTGGGACATGCACAGCGCCATCTACGACAAGGCGCCGAACGTCGCGGCCGGGCGTGTGAGCCTCTACAGCCAGGCTGGGCAGCTCGACCCGGGGCTCGCGAGCCTGATCGGGGACCTCAAGGCGACGCCCGGGAAGACCGCCGGCAAGACGCTCTTCGACGAGACGCTGATCGTCGTCGCGGGGGAGTTCGGCCGGACGGTCGGGGCGCTCGGCGACGCGGCCGGCCGCGACCACTTCGAGATCTACAGCGCCGTCTTCGCGGGCGGCGGCGTGAAGGGCGGGCAGGTCATCGGCGCGACGGACGCGGCGGGCGCGACGATCGCCGATTCGGGCGTGACGGGCCGTACGGAGCTCCGCGCCGAGGACCTCGCATGCACGGTCTACTCGGCGCTCGGGATCGACTGGACGACGACGCGGCATGACGACCCGCTCGGCCGCGGCTTCGAGTACGTGCCGAATGCCGGCGCGGGCGTCTACGCGCCCATCGACCGGCTGTTCGGATGAAAATGACGCCGTGAGGCCCCTCTCGCCTCTTGCTCCGATGCTCGCGACGCGCGTGAAGGAGCCGTTCAGCCGGCGGGGATGGATCTTCGAGCCGAAGTACGACGGCTGGCGCATCGTCGCGATCCGCCGGAAGGGCCGCGTCACGCTCGCCACGCGCCGGGGGATCGACATCGCCGAGGAGCTGCCGGACATCGTGAAGGCGGTCGAGGCGCTGCCCGGCGGGAATCTCGCGGTGGATGGCGAGCTCGTCGTGCTCGACGAGCGCGGCGTGGCGAGCTTTCAGCTTCTCCAGGGGAGGAACGAGCCGGGCGCGAGGCCTCCGATGCTCGTCCTCTTCGACTGCCTCGACGCGGACGGCGTCTCCCTGATGTCGCTTCCGCTCGGCGAGCGCCGCGCCGCTCTGGAGGCGCTCGTCGGGAAGCACCCGGCGCCGCCTCTCGCGCTCGCGGAGCGGCTCGGGACGGACGGCGCCGCCGCGTTCGCGAAGGCCGTGAAGAAGGGATGGGAGGGAGTGGTCGGGAAAGATCTCTCCTCGCCCTACGAGTCCGGCCGGCGCTCCCTGCGCTGGCTGAAGGTCAAGGTGCGGCGCGAGCAGGAGTTCGTGATCGGCGGGCTCACGCTGCCGAGCGATCCGCGCCCGCACTTCGGAGCCCTCCTCGTGGGCCTCTACGAAGGCAAGAACCTGCGCTTCTGCGGCGCGGTCGGGACCGGGTTCTCGGACAAGATCCTCCTCTCGCTTCTCGAGAAACTCGAGCCGCTGCACCAGGACGCGTGTCCGTTCACGCCGCCGCCGCACGGCGTGAAGGATGCGGCCTGGGTCAGGCCGGCGCTCGTCGCACAGGTTGCGTATGCCGAGTGGACGGGCGAGCTCCGGCTCCGCCAGCCGTCGTTCCTCGGGCTGCGCGAGGACAAGGACCCGCGGGAATGCCGCTGGGCCGAGAGGGAGATTTCCTAGAAGGTAATAGGGCTCATGGAACGATCGTGATCGTGCCCTGCATGGCGTCGTGCACCGCCTGCGACGGCGCGCACGTCGACTGCGTGCACACGTACGTGTACAGGGGTCCGGGGAAGTTCAGCATCCCGGCCGTCGGCGTGAAGCTCACCGTGCACGGCTGGTTCGCCCGGATGACGTCGCACTCCGTGCCGATCCCGAGGGTGGCAAGGCCGCCCACGCCGTGTGTCTTGGCTTCGGAGGCGGGCGTCGTCCACGTGATCGCGTAGGGCTGGCCGACCTTCAGGTTCACGTTGTTGTTGCCCGCGCCGCTGCAAGGACCCACCTGGCAGATGAACGTCCACTTCGTGTTGTTCGTCGTCGTCGCCGAGATCGTGACCGCGATCGGCGTCGCGGAAGCGACGACGACGTCCTTCGTCGTGCTGCTCGCGCCGGCCGTGTTGTCCACGAAGAGCGCGGTCTTGTAGGTTCCGGAGGCCGCGTACGTGTGTGCCGTCGTGGTCCCCGAGTTCGCGGCGAACGCTCCGTCACCGAAGGCCCAGAACCTGTTCACCGGCGAGTTGTTCGACGTGTCCGTGAACGTGACGGCCACGCCCGGCGCCGGGCTGGCGGGACTCGTACCGTACGACGCGACGGGCGGGAGAACAGGGGCCGAGACGTTCGGCTCGGCCGTCATGACGATCGCAAAAGGGTCGCCCGAGGCGTTGTTGATGACGGAGGCGAAGGAGAGGACCGGCTGGTCGCTCGTGAACTCCAGCCACAGGTTCGTGCTCGTGATGGTGTTCGGACTCGGAAGCCAGGCGGCGAGCGCGCCGATCTGGGTGAAGCCGTTCGCCGGCAGCGGCCCGACCACGACTTCCTTGACGAGCGTGCCGTCGCCCTGCCGCAGCCGGGTCGTCACGGTGGCGTCGGAGGCGCCGGAGTTCGTGAAGACGACGTTCGACCGGTAGCCCGTCGCGCCGTCGGTGCTTGCGGCGAGCTGGACGAGCGTGCCGGTCTTCAGGGCAGCCGTCGCGTCGAGGCCGGGTAGCCACTGGCCCGAGACCGACCCGTTGCCGCACGCGTTGTAGTTGTTGACCGACGAGGAAACGATCACCGTTCCCGTCGTCTGGAAACGGATCGGCCCGAAGGCGCCGTCGTCGAGCGTCTTGCCGAAGAGCGTCCCGACGATGTTGTCGTACGCCTTCTGGGCGCGCGGCGGGATCGTCTCCACGGGCTTCGTGATCGTCTGGCCCGAGACCTGGTCGTACAGGATCGGCGTGACGTTCACGGGTGCGTTCGTCGGGTTGAAGATCCGCACGTCGCTCCGGAACTCCGCGCCGCCCGCGCCGCGGCGGTACACGGTCGACGGGATCACGACGTCGGCGCTCGCCGCCGATGCGGCGAACAGGGCTGCGAGAGCGAAAACGAGAGCGCGCGGTGCCATGCAGATCCTCCGTCGGGCGGGAGTGTAGACGGAGCACCACCGATCGAGGTTGACGGGCGTCACTCCATTAGACTCCGCCGCACATGAGCTACTGGGCGGGCCGCCGCGTCCTCGTCACCGGGGGAGGAGGGTTCCTCGGGCAGGCGCTCGTCGAAACGTTGCGGCGGCGCGGGGCCGGCGACGTGCTCGCGCCGCGCGCGGCCGAGCTCGATCTGCGCGAGCGGGACGCCGTGCGCGCGTTTCTCGCGCGCGAAAAACCGGATGTCGTCGTCCACGCCGCGGCCGTCGTCGGCGGCATCGGCGCGAACCGGGCCCACCCCGGGCGGTTCTTCTACGAGAACGCGGTCATGGGGATCCAGCTCATCGAGGAATCGCGCCGCGCGGGCGTCGCGAAGTTCGTCTGCCTCGGGACGATCTGCGCGTACCCGAAGTTCACGCCGGTGCCGTTCCGCGAGGAGGACCTCTGGAACGGGTATCCCGAGGAGACGAACGCGCCCTATGGCCTCGCGAAGAAGATGCTTCTCGTCCAGCTCCAGGCCTACCGGCAGGAGTACGGCTTCGACGGGATCTACCTCCTGCCCGTGAACCTCTACGGCCCGCGCGACAACTTCGACCTCGCGACGAGCCACGTGATCCCCGCGATGATCCGGAAGTTCCTCGAGGCGAAAGCCGCGGGGGCCGCCGAGGTGATCCTCTGGGGCGACGGCTCCCCGACGCGCGAGTTCCTTTACGTCGACGACGCGGTCGAGGGGATCGTCGCGGCGGCCGAGGCGTACGACGGGTCCGAGCCTGTGAACCTCGGCTCCGGCGAGGAGATCGCGGTGCGCGACCTCGCGCGCCGCGTCGCGGACGCGACCGGATACGCCGGCGCGATCCGCTGGGACGCGTCGCAGCCGAACGGCCAGCCGCGCCGGCGCCTCGACGTCTCGCGCGCCGCGGGCCTGTTTGGGTGGCGGGCGAAGACGACGCTCGCCGAGGGTCTCGGGCGGACCGTCGACTGGTACCGAACCACGCTCCGGCCCTGATATCGTCCGGGCGTGGCGCTCGACCGCGACCTCCGCCTCGACGTTCCGGCCCTCGACGCAGAGCACGCGCTGCAGATCGACCTCGTCGAGGCGCTCGGCCGCGCGGTCGCCGAGGGCAAGAGCCGCGAAGTCGCCGACGAGATCCTCGAAAAACTCCTCGACTACACGCGCGTCCACTTCCTCGCCGAGGAGCTCATGATGCGGATGGAGGGCTATCCCGGCTACGAGGCTCACCACGGCGAGCACGGCGAGCTCCTCGCCGAGCTCCAGAAGCTCCGCGCGGCTTACGAGGGCGGGGAGCTGCCCATGACCCACGTCGCCGTCGCCGGTCTGCGCTCGTGGCTTTCCGGCCACGTGAGGACCCAGGACCGCGCGTTCGCGAACTTCCTGGCTTCGAAAGCCGCGAGCCGGTCCCCGGTCTGACGCGGCGTCCGGCTGGACCGAGACGCCGTCTCAGCTAAACCGTTGCGCCGCAAGACGTTCGGCGCCGGACGGGTTGCCGCGATAGGTGCCGACACTCCCCTCTAGAGATCCAGGTCACATTCAGCCGGGTGTCCGGCAGAACTGAACAGATTCCATCGACGTGCGGCAATGCCGCGGGAGTACGGGATGAAGTATTGCCTTTCGGCCCGGTCGGTCGCTCTCCTGTCGCTGCTCCTGCCCGGGGCGGCCCTGGCCCAGTCGCCCCAGTCGAAGTTCTACCCGATCACGCCCTGCCGCGCGGTCGACACGCGGAACCCGAACGGCGCCGCGGGCGGCCCGGCGCTCGTCGCCGGCGGGGCGCGCGCGTTTCAGCTCGCGGGCGCGTGCGGTGTCCCGATCACGGCGCGCGCCGTGGTCACGAACGTGACCGTGGTCAACCCGTCGACCGCGGGCGACCTCGCGATCTTTCCGACCGGGACACCGTCGCCCACCGGCGCCACCGCGATCAACTTCAAGGCCGGCCGGACACGGGCGAACAACTTCATCGCCCGCCTCGGGACCACGGGAGACATCGCCGTCTTCACGGAGATGCCGGCGGGAACCGTTCACTTCCTCATCGACGTCTCGGGATACTTCGAAGACCTGCCGGCCTCGCCGCTGTCCACGTACGCCGCGGTGGCGAACCTCACGAGCTTTGGCGCGACGCCGCAGCTCGTCGCCCACATCCGGGACGTCGGCATGAACGGCTGGCTGAACGAGCAGTTCTCGATTCCGCCGAACTACTTCGTTCCGTCGGCGCTCTTCCCGGACACGATTCCGGGGGCTTGCACGGGCACCTGTCAGCGGGACAACTACACGATGTACCCGCTCCAGAACACGTTCATCTACAACGCGCTCTACTACCCGGACCAGCTCCGCCAGCGCGTCGTCTGGGCCCTGCACAAGTTCCTCGTGATCTCCGGCCAGCAGGAGATCCAGCCGAGCCACATGGTTCCCTACCTGAACATCCTCGTGGGGAACGCCTTCGGGAACTACCGCGACATCCTCTACCAGCTCACGCTGAATCCGGCGATGGGCGACTACCTCAACATGAGGACCTCGACCCTCCAGAACCCGAACGAGAACTACGCGCGCGAAATCCTGCAGCTCTTCTCGATCGGGCTCGTGCAGCTCAACACGGACGGGACGCCGAAGCTCGACCTCGGCGGCAACACGATCCCGACGTACACGCAGTACGACATCAACGAGCTCTCTCGCGTCTTCACGGGCTGGAAGCTCGCGGCGCCTCCGGTGGCCGGCACGTCCAACTACAACTCCAACATGGTCCTCGTCGAGGCGAGCCACGACCGCGGCAAGAAGTCGTTCCTTTGCGATTGGTCGAACCCGATCACGCCGACGGGCTGTGCCTGGACGTTCAACGCGAACACGAACGGGGACATCGAGGTCAACCAGGCGATCGACGCGATCATGGCGCACGCGAACACGGCGCCGTACGTCTCGACGCAGCTGATCCGCGGCCTCGTTACGTCCAACCCGAGTCCGGCCTACGTCGGGCGTGTCGCGGCCAAGTTCAACAACAACGGCTCGGGCGTCAAGGGAGACCTCGCCGCCGTCGTCCGCGCGGTCGTGACGGATTCCGAGGCGCTGGCGGGCGCCACGGATCCGAACTTCGGCATCCTCCGAGACCCCGTGTACTTCACGATCGCGCTCCTTCGGGCGCTCGGCGCGAGGGCGGCGAACGGCACGGGGGTGTCGGATGGAGTCCTCGCGACTCAGCTGACGAACATCGGGCAGAACCTCTTCAACCCGGACACGGTCTTCAGTTACTACCCGAACGACAACCAGCTGCCGGGCTCGTCGACGATGTTCGGGCCGGAGTTCGGGATCCAGTCGGCGCTCACGGCGCTCCGGCGGGCGAACCTCGTGAATACGTTCGTCTATTCGTCCATCCCGACCGGCGCGAACAATCCATTCGGCACGTCGCTCGACCTCAGCGTCATCCAGTCGCTCTCGAACGACCCGGCCGCAATGGTCGAACAGCTCAACCAGCTTCTTTGCCGCGGCCTCCTGTCCGCAGGCGCGAAGACGGCGATCGTGACGGCCGTCAACGCGATCCCGGCGTCCAGCCCGAAGCAGCGCGCGCAGCAGGCGACGTATCTCGTCGCCACGTCCTCGCAGTTCCAGGTCGAGAGGTAAACATGACGAATCGCAGGGACTTCCTCAAGCTCGCGTGCGGCGCCGCCGGGTTCGCCGCCTTCGAACAGGGCCTCGACCGGTTCGGCCTGCTGGCTCACGCCGCCTCCGCGGCGCCGCCGAACCAGTACCGGGCGCTCGTGTGCATCTTCATGTTCGGCGGCAACGACGCGAACAACATGGTCATCCCGGTCACCGCCGGGGGCGGTTCGGGGTACAACGCCTACGCGCAGTCGCGCGGGGCGTCGCTCGCGATCGCGCCGCTGGGGGCCACCGCCTTCACGGCCCCGACGAGCTTCGGCCTCAATTTCGGCCTGCATCCCGCGATGCCCGAGCTCGCGGCGCTATACAACGCGGGCAAGCTCGCCGTCGTCTCGAACGTCGGGCCGATGACGCGCTGGCCGACGACGAAGGCGCTCTACAACTCCAACGCGGCGTATCGCCCGTACCAGCTCTTCTCGCACAGCGACCAGCAGTCCTCGTGGATGGCGCCGCAGTCCGACGCGAAATCCCTCTACGGCTGGGGCGGACGCGTGATCGACATGGTCTCCGATCTAAACACGGGGACGTCGTTCCCCGCATCCCTCTCCCTCTCGGGCAACAACCAGTTCAACATCGGCCAGACGATCAAGTCCCTGAACGTCGCCCCGGCGCCGACGGCTCTGAACGCGATCTTCCCGCTGAATGGATTCGCAGCGAACGCCGTCGACAACGCGCGGAAGACGGCCTTCAACTCGCTCCGCACCTTCGACACGGGAGTCCCGCTCGTGAAGGCGACGAGCGACATCACGCAGCAGGGCCTCGACATCCAGGCGTCTCTCGCGTCGGATCCGGTCGTCACGGCCACCTTCCCGGCCACGGGCCTCGGCAACCAGCTCAAGCAGGTCGCGAAGATCATCAAGCAGAACCAGGTGTCCCTCAACGTGAGCCGGCAGGTCTTCTTCTGCTCGATCGGCGGGTTCGACACGCACCAGGACGAGCTCGCGTCCCACACGAGCCTCTACACGCAGATCTCGAAGGCCATGGCTGCGTTCTATCAGGAGATGTTCAACCAGAACCTCCACAACAACGTCACGACGTTCACGATGTCGGACTTCGGCCGCACGATGGCGCCGTCCGGCTCCGGCACGTCCGTCGGATCGGACCACGCGTGGGGCAGCCACCAGCTCGTCATGGGCGGCGCGATCAAGGCGGCCGACTTCTACGGCAACGCCGGTCTGAACCTGACGCCCTTCCCCGATCTCGCGCTCGGGACGGCGTACGACACGGACAGCCGCGGCCGCTGGATCCCGAACACGGCCGTCGACCAGTACGCGGCCACGCTCGGCCTCTGGCTCGGCGCGACGCCGGCCGAGCTCAACACGGTCTTCCCGAATCTCTACCGCTTCCCGACGAACGACCTCGGATTCCTGAACCCCTGATCGAACCCGGGCCGCGCGGGGGGCGGTAAGCTCCCCGCGTGGCCCTGACGCCCCGGCCCCGCCTTCCCCCCCCCCCGCGGGTCCCCCCCCCCCGCCGGGGGGGGGGGCGGGCGCGGGGGGGGGGGGGGGGCGGGGGGCGGGGGGGGGGGGGGGGGGGCCCGGCCGGGCCGGGCCCTGGCCGGCGGCTGGCGCGGGGGGGGGCGCCCCCCGGCGTGGGGGGGGGGGGCGGCCGCTGGGGGGGGGGGGGGGCCCGGGCCCGGGCCCCTTTTTTTTTTTTGGCCCCCCGGCCCCCGCTTCCGCCCCGCGCCGGGGGGGGGGGGGGGGGGGGGGGGGGGGGGGGGGGGGGGGGGGGGGGCGGGGCCCCGGCCCCGGGGGGGCGGGGGGGGGGGGGGCCCCGGGGGGGGGGGGGGGGGGCGCCCGGGCGGGGGGGGGGGGGGGCGGCGGCCCGCCCCTGGGGGGGGGGGGGGGGGCGGGGGGCGGGGCGCGGGCGGGCGGGGCGCGCCCGGCGGGGGGGCGGGGGCCGGGGGGCGCGGGGGCGGGCGCGGGGCGCCCCTGCGCGCGGGCGGGGCGGGGGGGGGGGGGGGGGGCCGCCCCCTGCGCCCGTGGGCCTCGCGGGGGCGGGGGGCCCGGGGCCCGGGGGGGCGGGGGGGGGGGGGGGGGGGGGCCTGTGCCCCCGGGGCTGCCGGGGGCCCGGGGGGCCCCCGGGGGCGGGGGCGGGGGGGGGGGGGGGGGGGGGGGGCGGGGCCCCCCCCGGGCCCCCCCCCCCTTCCTTGTCCGGCGCGGCGGGGCGGGCGGCGGCCGGGGGGGGGGGGGGCGGGGGGGGCGGGGGGGGGGGGGGGGCGGGGCGGGGGGTGGGGGTGGAGGGGGTGGGGGGGGGGGGGGGGGGGGGGGGGGGGGGGGGGGGCTCTCGGGGGGGCCCCCTTCTGGGGGTTTGGGGGTGGGGGGGGGGGGGGGGGGGGGGGGGGGGGGGGGGGGGGGGGGGGGGGGGGGGGGGGGGGGGGGGGGGGGGGGGGGGGGGGGGGGGGGGGGGGGGGGGGGGGGGGGGGGGGGGGGGGGGGGGGGGGGGGGGGGGGGGGGGGGGGGGGGGGGGGGGGGGGGGGGGGGGGGGGGGGGGGGGGGGGGGGGGGGGGGGGGGGGTGGGGGGGGGGGGGGGGGGGGGGGGGTGGTTGGGGGGGGGGGGGGGGGGGGGGGGGGGGGGGGGGGGGGGGGGGGGGGGGGGGGGGGGGGGGGGGGGGGGGGGGGGGGGGGGGGGGGGGGGGTGGGGGGGGGCCGGCCCGCCCCGGGTTGAGGCCTATTCGAGGTACGCGTACGCGGGGAGCGTGAGGAACTCCGCGAACGTGTCGTCGAGGACGAGGCGGTCGAGGATCTCGACCGCGTCCTTCATCCGGCCGTTCGCGAGCCCTCCGACCTTTGGAAGCTCCTCGTCGCGCACCTTCCGGTAGAGATCCTTCGTCACGGTCCTGCCGTCGGCGAGCGTCGCCTTCCGGCTGATCCACTGCCAGAGCTGGGCGCGCGAGATCTCGGCCGTCGCGGCGTCCTCCATCAGGTTGTAGATTGCCGCGGCGCCGTTTCCGAGGAGCCACGAGTTCAGGTACTGGAGCGTGACATTCACGTTCAGGCGGAGGCCGGCGTCCGTGATGGTGCCTCCGGGCACGGCGAGGTCCGTCAGCCTCCGCGCGTCGGCGACGACGTCCTCACGCAGGCGCTCCTTCTGGTTCGGCTTCGTCCCGAAGGCCTTCTCGAAGACCTCCCAGGCCGTCGGGACGAGGTCCGGGTGCGCGACCCATGTGCCGTCGAAACCGTCGGCGACCTCGCGGTCCTTGTCGGCCCGGACCTTCGCGAGCGCCCGCTCGTTCACCTCGGCGTCCTTGCGCGTCGGAATGAACGGCGCCATCCCGCCCATCGCGTGCGCGCCGCGGCGGTGGCACGTCTTCACGAGGAGCTCGGCGTAGGCGCGCATGAACGGCACGTTCATCGTGACCTGCCCGCGGTCGGGCAGGACGTCCGCGTGCGCGCGCAGTTTCTTGATGAGGCTGAAGAGGTAGTCCCAGCGGCCCGCGTTGAGCCCGCTCATGTGGTCCTTCAGCTCGTAGAGGATCTCGTCCATCTCGAACGCCGCCGGCAGCGTCTCCACGAGGACGGTCGCGCGGATCGTCCCTTTCGGAATCGAGAGGCCCTCCTGCGCCGCGACGAAGACGTCGTTCCAGAGGCGCGCCTCGAGGTGGCTCTCCATCTTCGGGAGGTAGAAGTACGGGCCGGTGCCGCGCTCCTTCAGCGCGTAGGCGTTGTGGAAGAGGTAGAGGCCGAAGTCGAAGAGGCTCGCCGAGAGCGGCGCACCGTCCACGAGGACGTGCTTCTCCGGGAGGTGCCATCCGCGCGGCCGCACGAGGAGGGTCGCGATCTCCGGGGCGAGGCGGTACTCCTTGCCCTCCGGGCTCGTGAACGCGATCGTCCGGCGGACGGCGTCCTTGAGGTTTTGCTGGCCCTGGACGACGTTCGCCCACGTCGGGGCGAGCGAGTCCTCGAAGTCGGCCATGAAGACGCAGGCCCCGGAGTTGAGCGCGTTGATCATCATCTTGCGCTCGACGGGCCCGGTGATCTCCACCCAGCGCTTCTGGAGGTCGGACGGCGCTGGCGCGACCCTCCATGCGGCGTCGCGGACGGATTTCGTCTCGGCGAGGAAAGCCGGCGGCTCGCCGGCGTCGAACCGCTTCTGGCGCTCGGCGCGGCGTGCGAGGAGCTCCTGCCGCCGCGGATCGAACGTGCGGTGAAGGCGCGCGACGAAGTCGAGTGCCTCCTTCGTGAGGATCGCGTCCGTCGCCTCGGGCGCGCGCGACAGGACCTGGATGCCGTCCATCAGACTCCCTCCGAGGCCCGGGATTATGGAGGCGAAGCTCCGCCCCGGGACTCATGAAGCAAATGTAGGGCCGTGGCTGGAACGGCGCCGCGGTTCAGCCCCACCAGGAGTCGTCGTCGGGCTTCTCTTCCTTCGGCAGCCCGATCCTGTCTCCCTGGAACTGCGCCTCGTCGTCGCAGAGCTCGACGGGGAGGCCGCTGTCCATCACCGCCTCGAACACGGCCAGCGCCTGTTTCGTGGCTTCGGTGCGGGCGCCCTCGCGGTAGTAGCGGATGCGGGCTTTCTTCTTCTTCAGGCCCGGGAGCGCCTTCTTGAGCGCCGCGAGCGTGACCGGGCTGCCGTCGAGAAGGACGCGGCCGGCGCGCTCGACCTTCACCCGGGTTACGGGGATGATCGCCATGCTCGTCTCCGTGGGAATTCTCCACGGCCCCGGCCGTTGGGAGAATCGTGCCATTGCATCAATCCTGCCGGGCGGCGCCGGCGCCACATGATGCACGTGTATCCCTCGCGGTGCGCCCGTTCCGGCTCCCACGTTGCATTCAGCGGTGGTTCACGTCCGGATCGCGGGGACCCGGTGCGGGACGCGCCGCGAGGAGGCGTCCATGTACGTCCAGGACGTGATGAAGAAGAAGGTCGTGACCTGCCGGGAGAAGGACTCCCTCAAGAAGTGCGCCGACCTCATGCGCGAGTGGAAGATCGGGATGCTCCCGGTCGTCGACGTGAAGCACCAGCTCGTCGGCGTCGTGACGGATCGCGACCTCGTCGTGCGCGGAATCGCGGAGGGCCGTCCGCTCACGGCCGAGGCAGCCGACATCATGACGAAGCGGCTCGTCACGTGCCGCGACGGGGACGAGCTCTGGTTCGCCGAGGAGCGGATGGCGGCCGAGCGCAAATCGCGCATCGTGGTCGTGGACGACGCCCGCCACGTCGTCGGCGTCATCAGCTTGTCGGACATTCCCATGGCCGAGGAAGGCCCTCGGGCCGGCGAGCTCCTCCGGCAGGTTGCCCGCCGCGAGGCGACCCCGCGGATCGAGAAGCACTGACCCAGGGGTCCGGCCGGGGAGGGGTGCAGCGCGTCCGCGATAATGGCGGCCGCCTCCGATGAGCAGTCCGCCCTCCCGCGACCCGGCGCCCGGGCCCTTTCTCGTGTGCGGGATGGGGCACGTCGGGTTCCGGATCGTCGAGCTCCTGACCCGGCTCGGCGAGCGGGTGGTCGTCGTGACGCAGGAGACGCGCTCGGAATGGATGCGTGCGGCTTCCGCGGCCGGCGCGACGGTCGTGACGGGCGACGCGCGGGATCCGGAGCTCCTGAAGGCCGCGGGCCTCATGGAGGCGCGCGCGCTCCTCGCCGTCACGGACCGCGACCCCATAAACCTCGAGATCGCGCTCGACGCCCGGCGGCTCAGGCCGGACCTCCCGGTCGTGGCCCGCCTCTTCGACCAGAACCTTGCGCAGCAGCTCGAGGCAACGCACGGCGTCCGGCGCGCACTTTCGGTCTCCGCGCTCGCCGCGCCCGCGTTCGCCGGCGCCGCGCTCGGCGAGTCGGTCCTCGCGTCGTTCGCCTCGGAGGGGAAGCTGGACGTCGTGCTCCGGGGCGAGGACGGAGCGCTCCTCGTCCTCGAGGAACACGAGGCGCGCGCCCGGCTCGTCTCGCGGCGGAACCCGCCTCGGGCCGAGGGCCGCCGTCCCTTCTCTTCCGGCCTCGCCCGCGTCTGGAAGAGCGCGCCGCTCGGCCTCAGGTGGGTCTTCGCGGCTCTGATCGGCCTCACGGCGCTCTCCGTCTTCGTCTTCTCGTGGGGCATGGACCTGTCCCTCGTGGACGCGTTCTACTTCGTCGTCACGACCGTGACGACGGTCGGCTACGGAGACATCACGCCCCTAAAGGCGTCGCCCGCGCTCAAGCTCTTCGGCTGCCTCCTCATGGTGCTCGGGTCGGCGACGCTCGCGACGCTCACGTCCATTCTCACGGCCTTCGTCGTGACGGAGCGGTTCGAGCGCCTCCTTGGGCGTGGCCGCGTGCCTGCTTCCGGCCACGTCGTCGTCGTCGGCCTGGGAAACGTCGGATCGCGCACGATGGCCGAACTCGCGCGCGCGGGCATCGCGACGGTCGCCGTCGACGTGGACCCGGCGGCCGCGGGGGCGCGGGGAGACGGGGCGCACGCGGCCGTCGTGACGGGCGACGCGCGCCGGCTCGCGGTCCTCGAGGAAGCGCGGGTCGCGACGGCGCGCGCCGTCGTCGCGGTCACCGGCGACGACGCAGTCAACCTCGGCGTCGCGCTTCTCGCCCGGAAGCTCAACCCGAAGATCCGGACGGTCGTGCGCCTGTTCGACGCCGGCCTCGCCGCGAAGGTGCAGGCCGGGCTGGACGTGGACGTCGCGATGGGCGCGGCGCGCGTCGCCGCGCCGATGTTCGTGGCCGCGGCGCTCGAGGAGGGCGTCGAGACGGCCGTCGTCTCCGGCGACGCGCTGCACGTCCTGCGTCGGAGCGACGCCGGCCTCGCCTGGAGCCGGCGGCCGCTCGCGGCCCCCCCGACCTGACCGGGTCAGCCCTCCAGCATCCGCGGCAGCGTCGTTGCGTCGACGAGGCCGTTCACGCCGTACATTGCGGGCAGAACCTTCTCCGGTGAATGCCGGCGGCGCAGGTCGGCGACGAGCTCGGTGCCCGCGCGGTAGGCGGGCAGGTACATCCGTCCGAGGAGCGGGTGCCGGCCCCACGCGCCCGAGAGCTTGTCCGCGCGCTCGGCGGAGACGAGGAACTCGTTCCGGAGGGTCTTCGCGACGTCGGCCTGCGGGAGCTTCTCCTTCCACGTGAGGTACGAGGAGTGGTTCTTCGCATCGTCCTGCAGGAGCGCGAGGAGGAGGCCGAGCTCGAGGTCGCGGTCCGGGAGCTCGTGCGGCTCCTTCACGCCGTGCGCGACGAGGACGCCGTTGTTCGCGATGCCCTCGAAGAGAACCGCCGCGCGCGTGTTCATCGTCAGGACCGACGCCTCGAACCCGACGAGCCCCCTCACAAAGAGGTCCTGCAGGTAGGCGAAGGTGGTCACGTGCCCCGGCACGACCTCGTGGCTCACGAGCTGCTGGAACTCGGGTACCGAGATCTGGAGAGACGCGTTCAGCTCGTACGTTGCCTCGTACTCGGGTGAGCCGTCCGCCTTGCGCGCGTGGCCGAGGTAGTTCATCGAGCCCGAGAACCATGCGTTCTCGATCGCGAGGAACTTGACGTTCGCCCGGGGAACGCGGGCGAGCTCCTTCGGCAGGAACGGGAGCAGGTTCTTCGCCGTTAGGGCGTCGTAGTGCGCGATGAAGGCGTCGCCGAGCGCCGGAATCGATTTGCCCGGCACGAGACGCGCGCGGCGCCACGCGTCCACGGCCGCGAGGAGCGAGTCCCCGCCGCTCGACGCGTGTCCGGCGTGCGCCAGGAGATCCGCGACGCGCCGCCGCTTCTCCTCCGGCCTCGACGGTTCGGGCGAGCGGCCGAGAATCGTCTTCACGCAGCGCTCGTACGGCACCTCGGGGCCCTTGCCGAGGATCTCCATCCCGAGGTCCCACATGACCTCGCTGCACAGGCCGAGGCCTTCGAGGTACGCGCCGCGAAGGCCGCCCGCCTTGCGGGCTCCCTCGATCACGCGCCCGATCGCGCCCTTCACGTCCACGGCGGCGACGTAGGCCTCGATCGACGCCTTGTCCGGGGCCTTCGCGCCCACTCCGCCGTTCGCGCGCAATGGAGCGGCCGACGGGTGCGTGTACGCGGCGGGCAGGGGCTCGTCCGAGAACCAGCAGTCCGCGATGAACCGGCCCGTCCCGGACGGGTTCATGACGTCGCCGCCCCAGAGCGTGTCGATCCCGATGAGCGCTTCGGCGGTCGAGGCGTCGAGTCCCGTGAGCGGCATGTTCAGCTCTCCTTGACCTTTCGAGTCGAGTCGATCCAGAGATAGAGGCAGAGGCCGACAAAGAAGGCGATCGAGACCCCCTGCGAGACGGCGTCGTTCCCGTAGAAGGGCGTCCTGACGAGATCCTCGCGGTACCACCCGAAGAGGCGCAGCGCGGCGCCGAAGACGCCGCCGAGCGCGCCGCCCGCCATGAGGCCCGACGCGATGATGATTGCCCGCTCGCGCATCGTGCGGCCCGCCGCGCCGCCCGCCTTCTCGGATTTGCGGATCACGAAGTGCGAGATCATTCCGCCCACGAGAGCGGGTGAGTTCAGCTCCAGCGGCAGGTACATCCCGAGCGCGAAGATGAGCGCGGGAACCCGCAGCATCTCCATGGCGACCGCGATCGCGGCGCCCGTCCCGAACAGGAACCACGCGATGGGCTGCCGGTTCATGAACGTCTCGACGAGCACCTTCATGATCGAGGCCTGCGGCGCGGCGAGGACCTCGCGCGCGTCCCCGGGAGCCACCTCGCCGAACTGGTAGACCTTCGCGAGAAGGAAGATCGTGAGTCCCACCGCGATCGCCGACGCGAGGACGCCGATGAACTTGACACGTTGCTGGGCAGCCGGCGTCGAGCCCAGCCAGTAGCCGGTCTTGAGGTCCGTGATCATCTGGCCGGAGACCGAGAGCGCCGTGCAGACCATCCCGGCGAGCGCCATGACGAAGAACATGCCCGTCGTCCCGGAGACGCCGAACTTCAGGAGGATGACCGACGAGATGATGATCGTGAGCATCGTCATCCCGGACACGGGGTTGCGCGCGATCGTCGCGATCGCGTTTGCGGCGACCGACGCGAAGAAGAACGAGAAGCCGAGCGCGAGGGCGAGCGCGATCAGGACCGCGGTGAGCGTCGAGCCGAGCGTCCCGAAGAAGGCCCCGACGGCGACGGCCGACAGGACCGTTCCGAGGAGGATCGCGATCAGCGAAATGTCGCGATCCGTCCGCTCCGACGAGACGCCGGTCCCCGCCCGGAACGCCTTCGCCGCGATTCCGAACGAACCCGCCACGATCTTCAGCGACTTCAGGATCCCGAAGATCCCGGCCGTCGCGATCGCTCCGACGCCGATGTACCGGACGTAGCCACGGTAGATCTGCTCGGCGGACATCTGGGCGATCGGCTTCAGGGCGGGGTAGACGGCTTCGGGGATGTGCCGCCCGAGCATCCAGATGAGCGGCACGAGGACGAAGTTCGCGAGGACGCCCCCGGCGACGAGGATCATCGACGCGCGCAGGCCCATGACGTAGCCGAGGCCGAGGATGAAGGCGACGGCGTCGAACTTCACGATCACCTTCGCCTTGTCCGCGGCGTCCTTCATGAACGGGAGGAACTGGAAGTCGACGTACTCTTTCCAGACCTGGAACGTCGTGACGAAGAAGTCGTAGATGCCGGAGATGACCGTGGCCTGGATCAGGAGCTTCGCCTGCGCGCCGCCTTTCTCGCCCGTGACGAGGACCTCCGTGATCGCGGTGGCCTCCGGGAACGGGAACTGCCCGTGCATCTCCTTCACGAAGTAGCGGCGCAGGGGGATGATGAAGAGGATCCCGAGGCACCCGCCCGCGAGGCAGATGAAGATCGTCTGGGCGGGGTGAGGGTTGAGCTTGAGCGTGTAGAGCGCGGGGAGCGTGAAGATCGCGCCGGCGACGATGCCGCCCGCGACGCCGCCGATCGTCGTGACGATGACGTTCTCGAGGAGGTGCGAGCGGCGCGTGTAGACGCGCGCGAGGCCGATCGCGAGGATCGAGATCGGGATCGCGGCTTCCATCACCTGGCCGACCTTGAGGCCCGAGTACGCCGAGGCGACTGTGAAGACGACGCAGAAGAACAGGCCCCAGAGGACGGAGCGCCACGTCGTCTCGGGCGGCGCCTGCGTCGCCGGCACGACCGGGGCGTACGTCTCGCCGGGCTTGAGCGGCTCGTAGGCGTTCTCGGGCAGCGACTTCGAGTCGGGTGCGTCCATCAGTCCTCCGGTGTCCGGGGATCTTGACAGAGCGACTTAGCGCTCCACGTACAGGGCGTCGAGGACGTCCTTGTAGCGCTCCTCGACGACCTTCCGGCGGACCTTCATGCTCGGCGTCAGCTCGCCGGCCGCGACGCTCAGCTCGCGCGGCAGCACGGCGAACTTCCGCACGGCCTCGTGCGGCGCGAGGCCTTCGTTCACCTTGTCGACGTGCCGGCGCAGGAGCGCGAGAAGACGCTCGTCTTTCACGAGATCCTCGTGCGCGCGATCCTCGAGGTCGTTCTTGGCTGCCCAGGCGCGGACTTCCTCCTCCGACAGCGCGAGAAGCGCGGTCCCGTAGTTGCGCCCCTCGCCGTGGAAGACCGCCTGCGCGACGAGCGGCGTCTCCGTCGTGAGGCGCCCCTCGACGCGCTGCGGCGCGACGTACTTGCCGCTCGACGTCTTGACGAGGTCCTTCTTGCGGTCGGTGATCGAGAGGTATCCGTCCGCGTCGAGCGTCCCGATGTCGCCCGTGTGGAACCAGCCGTCCGCGTCGATCACGGCGGCCGTCTCCTCGGGGAGATTCCGGTAGCCACGCATGACCCCGCGCCCGCGCAGCAGGACCTCTCCGTCCTCGGCGATCCTCACGTCCATGCCGGGCACGACCGTCCCGACCGTGCCGAAGCGGTTCGCCCACGGCCGGTTGAAGAACGTCATCGCGGTCGACTCCGTCAGGCCGTAGCCCTCGGCGATCGCGATGCCCGACGCCGCGAAGAAGTCCGTGAGGCCCCGCGGCAGCGCGACGCTGCCGCTGAAGAAGAACTTGAGCCGTTTGCCGAAGCGGGCGCGGATTTTCGAGAACACGAGGCGGTCCGCGACGTGGTGCTTCGCGTCGAGGAGCAGCCCCACCGCCCGCCCGGCCTGCCGCCGCCGCGCGACGTCCAGCCCGACGTCGAGCGCCCACTTGAAGATCGCCGCCTTCGCGCCGCCCTCGGCCAGCGCCTTGCGGATGACCTTCGCGCGCGCCTGCTGGAAGACGCGCGGCACCGCGCACACGAACGTCGGCTCGACGGCGGCCATGTTGTCGCCGATCTTGTCCAGCCGGCCGTCGATCGCCGTCGGGAAACCCATCTGGACGCCGAGCGTCAGGCACATCTTCCCGAAGACGTGCGCGAGCGGCAGCCAGAGGAACTGCACGTCGCGGTATCCGATCGTCTGGGTCGTCTCCACGGACGCCGCCTCGAAGACCCAGCAGTCGTGGGGCAGCTCGACCCCCTTCGGCCGGCCCGTGGTGCCCGACGTGTAGATCACGGCGGCGAGGTCGTCCGCCTTGACGGCGCGGAGGGCCGTGTCGAAGCCGCCGGCGTGCGCGGAATCCCACGTGCGCCCGAGCGCCGTGAGCGCCCCGAGCGACGTCGCGCCCTCCACCGGCGTTTCGGGCGCCTCGAAGACGACGACGTGCCGGAGTTCGGGGAGCGCGCTGCGGCGGCTCAGCACCTTCTTAGCGAGCGCCGCGTTCTCGACGAACACGACCGGCGCCCCCGAGTCCCGAAGGATGAACTCCGTATCCTCGTCGGAGGACGAGGGGTAGATCGTCGCCGTCGCGCCGCCGGCGCAGCCGATCGCGAGGTCCGCCAGCGCCCACTCGACGCGCGTCGACGACGCGATCGCGACGCACTGTCCGGGCTTCAGGCCCGAAGCGAGGAGGCCGCAGGCCAGCTCGCGCGCGCGGACGAGGGTGTCGCGCCACGTGAGCGTCTTCCAGGCCTTGCCGTCGGGGTGAAGGAACGCAGGGGCGTCCGGCGTCGCGTCGACGCGGGCGAGAAGGAGCTCGGGGATCGTCCGTGAAGCCAATGCAGAGCCCTCCAGCCTGTAATCCTGCGTCCGGGGACGGCGTTAAACCCTGATTCAGGAGCTTCATGCCGGGCACTGATGCACCTGCCTCCTCCGCGCCGTGCCTTCCAGGGGGTACTTTTCAGATGGAGAGGTGTGTATGTCTCGTTACCGGATCGCGTGGCTGCCCGGGGACGGCGTGGGCGTGGAAGTGATGGATGCGACGCGCAAGGTCCTGGATGCCGTTGGCCTCGACGCCGAGTACCCGCACGGCGACATCGGGTGGGATTTCTGGTGCTCGGAAGGGGATGCGTTCCCCGCCCGCACGATCGAGCTGCTCAGGAGCGTCGACGCCGCGATGTTCGGCGCGATCACGTCCAAGCCGTCGAAGGCCGCCGCCGAGGAGCTGGCGCCCGCCCTGAGGGCCCAGGGGCTCGTCTACCGCTCGCCGATCGTCCGGATGCGGCAGCTCTTCGACCTCTACGTGTGCCTCCGGCCCTGCAAGGGTTACGCGGGCAACCCGCTCAACTACAAGGAAGGCCTCGACCTCGTCATCTTCCGGGAGAACACCGAGGATCTTTACGCGGGCGTCGAGTTCTCGCCGGTGCCGCCGGAGCTGTCGCAGACGCTCGCGAAGCTGTCGCCGTCCTTTGCGCCCTTCAAGGACCTCCGGCCGGACGACTACGCGATCTCGTGCAAGATCAATACGCGCAGGGGGTCCGAGCGCATCGTGCGCGCCGCGTTCGAGTTTGCCCGGACCAACAAGCGCAGGAAGGTGACGGTCGTCCACAAGGCGAACGTCGTCCGCGCGTCGGACGGCGTCTTCCTCGAGGAAGCGCGAAAGGTCTCGAAGGCGTTTCCCGAGATCGAGATGGACGAGGCGAACGTGGACGCTATCTGCATGTGGCTCCTGAAGAACCCGAAGAGCTACGACGTCCTCGTCGCGCCGAACCTCTACGGCGACGTCATCTCCGACCTCTGCGCCCAGATGGTCGGCGGCCTCGGCTTCGGCTGCTCGGGGAACATCGGCCTGAAGCTCGGCGTGTTCGAGCCGTCTCACGGCTCGGCGCCGAAGTACACGGGAATGAACAAGGTCAACCCGATCGCGACGATCCTCGCCGCCAAGATGATGCTGGACTGGCTCGGAGAGGGCGCTAAGGGCCGCGCCGTCGAGGCGGCGGTCGCGAAGGTCCTTGCGGACGGCAAGGTCCGGACGTACGACATGGGTGGCACGGCTACCTGCTCCGAGATGGGCGAGGCCGTCGCCCGCGCGCTGCCGAAGGAGGCCTGACGTGGGTTTCACCGCCGTCGAGAAGATCCTCGCCCGAGCCTCCGGAAAACCGGCCGTCAAGGCGGGCGACGTCGTCGAGCCGCGCGTCGACCTCGCGATGTCGCACGAGAACGCCGCGCTCGTCATCAACCAGTTCAAGGAGATCTACGAGGGCACGGGCCTTCCGGCGAAGCCCTGGGACCCCTCGCGGATCGCGATCATCTTCGACCACCGCGTCCCGGCCGAGTCGGCCAAGACCGCGACGAACCAGAAGAGGGTCCGCGCGTTCGTCGCCGAGCACGGGATCGCGAAGTTCCACGATGTCCGCGGCGACGTCGGCGGCATCTGCCACCAGATCCTCCCCGAGCGCGGCTACGTGCGGCCCGGGATGGTCGTCGTCGGGACGGACTCCCACACGACGAGCCACGGCGCGCTCGGCGCGTTCGCCTTCGGGATCGGGGCCACGGAGATGGCGAGCGCGTGGGCGCTCGGCGCCGCCCTGAACATCGAGGTCCCGGCGACGATCCGTGTCGCCGTCTCCGGCTCCTTCCAGAAGCACGTCGGCCCGAAGGACCTCATCCTCCACCTCATCGGGGTCCTCACGGCGCAGGGCGCGAACTTCCGCGTTCTCGAGTTCACGGGCGAGACGATCGCGAACCTTTCGACGTCGGGGCGGCTCGTCCTCTGCAACATGTCGGTCGAGGCGGGCGCGACGGCCGGCATCGTGCCGGGCGACGCCGAGACCGTGCGGTACCTGCGCGAAGAGGCCGGCGTCACCGATCCGCTCGATCTCGTCACGAGCGATGCGGACGCGACGTATGAGAAGACCATCGAGGTCGACGTCTCGAAGCTCGAACCCCTCGTCGCGTGCCCGCACACGGTCGACAACGTCAAGCCCGTGTCCGCGGTGGCCGGGAAGCCCGTGCAGCAGGTCGTGATCGGGTCGTGCACGAACGGCCGCCTGGACGACCTCGCCGAGGCCGCGGCGATCGTCCGGGGCAAACACGTGGCGGCCGGGACGCGCATGCTCGTTTTTCCCGCATCCGGGAGGATCTGGGCCGAGGCGCTGAAGCTCGGCTATCTTTCCGACTTCATGGCCGCGGGCGCCGTCGTCATGAACGCGGGCTGCGGCCCGTGCCTCGGCGTCCACGAAGGCGCGCTCGGCGACGGCGAGACGGCGATCTCGACGACGAACCGGAACTTCAAGGGACGGATGGGAAACCCGGGCGCGGAGGTCTACCTCTCGTCGCCCGCCGTCGCGGCGGCATCGGCCCTCACGGGCGTCATCACCGACCCGCGAAAGGAGCGCTGAGATGGCCCGCGCGAAGAAGGCCGAAACCACCCGCGTCAAGAAGGCCGACACCGCCCGCGTGATCCTGAGCCTGGGCGACGACGTCTCGACCGACGTGATCTACCCGGGGCGCTTCATGGCGACCGTCCTCCCCTCGGAGACCCCGGCCCTCGCGTTCGCGGACCACGCCGCCTTCCAGGCGGCCGTTAAGGCGAAGGCGATCCCGAAGGGCGCCGTGATCGCCGGAGGGGAGAACTTCGGCTGCGGCTCGTCGCGCGAGCAGGCCGCGTCGTGCCTGAAGGGGCTCGACGTCGTCGTCGTCGCGCGGAGCTTCGCCCGCATCTTCCTGCAGAACGCGATCAACCTCGGCCTGAACGTCGTCGTGGCGCCCGGCTTCACGGCGGACGAGGGCGACGAGATCGCCTTCGAGCGCGGCGGGGTCGAAAACCGGACGAAGCGCACGGCCTACGACGTCGTGCCGCTCCCGTTCGCGCGGCAGGCGATCATCGACGCGGGCGGGCTGATTTCGTTCACGCGCGCGAGATTGATGGCGCAGGTCCGACTCGGGGGATAAGCTGGCCCCGGTAAAGGGGGCTCCCATGAGCAGCCAGGATTCCTCCCCGGCGCCTGCTGCGGCGCCCTCGACATTCGTCTTCGCGGCCGGCCGCGAGCCGCACGCGGCGCGCGCGAAGGAGATCCTCAAGGCCCACGCCGACATCCGGAAGCTCGCGGGGCGCAACCCGTGGAGCGGCGTCCTCATCGTCGCGCTCGTCGCCTTCCAGACGGCGCTCGCAGGTCTCCTCTCGGGACAGCCCGTCTGGCTCATTCTCCTCGTCGCCTGGCTCGTGGGCGCGTTCGCGAGCCACGCGCTCTGGGTCCTCATCCACGACTGCGCGCACAACCTCGTCGTGAAGAGCGGCCCGTGGAACAAGGTCTTCGCGATGGCCGCGAACCTGCCGCACCTGTTCCCGAGCGCCGTGTCGTTCCAGAAGTATCACTTGAAGCACCACGCCTTTCAGGGCGTCTACGAGCTGGACGCGGACCTTCCGAACCGCTGGGAGGCGCGCCTCGTCGGGAACTCCGCGTTCCGGAAGGCGCTCTGGCTCCTCTTCTTCCCGTTCTTCCAGCTCTCTCGCCCGCCGCGCCTGAAGGAGATCTCCCTCTTCGACGGCTGGGTCGTCGTGAACATCGCCGTCCAGGTCGCCTACGACGCGGCCGTCCTCTTCTTTCTCGGGCCGAAGGCGCTCCTCTTCCTCGGCGCGGCGTTCTTCTTCTCCGTGGGTCTCCACCCGCTGGGGGCCCGCTGGATCCAGGAGCATTACCTCGTCCACGGCACGAATCAGGAGACCTCGAGCTACTACGGCTTCCTGAACGTCCCGGCGCTCAACGTCGGGTACCACAACGAACACCACGACTTCCCGTGGGTGCCGTGGCATCGGCTGCCGCTCGTGCGGGCCGCCGCGCCCGAGGCGTACGACACGCTCCTCTGGCACCGCTCGTGGACGAAGCTCCTCTTCCGGTTCCTCTTCGACCCCGGCATCTCGCTCTGGTCGCGCGTCGTGAGGGCCGACCGCGGCGGCGTTCCAGTCGCCCTCGCGGAGTCGACGGTCCGCGTGCCGGCCGTGCCGGTAGAAGCCTGAACCGGACCTAGGCAGGGTCCGGAGGCGGCGTCTCGGCGTAGAGGCTTTCGAGCACGTCGCGGTACTTTTGCTCGACGACCCGGCGGCGCACCTTCAGGCTCGGGGTCAGCTCGCCGGTCTCGACCTTCAGCTCCGCGGGCAGGATTGCCCAGCGGCGAATCGCCTCGTGGCGCGCCAGGTTCGCGTTCACGTGTTCGACGTGCCGGTGGATGAGCGTGACGATGCGCTCGTCGCGCACGAGCTCCGCATAGGTCGCGTCGACCGGGCCCTCGGTCCGCGCCCACGAAAGAAGGTCCTCCTCGGAGAGGCTCACGAGCGCGGTGCAGAAACGGCGCCCTTCGCCGTGCAGGAGGACCTGGCCGATGAGCGACGTCTCGAGCTTCAGCATTCCCTCGACGTGCTGCGGCGCGACGAACTTCCCGCCCGAGGTCTTGATCATGTCCTTCTTCCGGTCGGTGATCGTGAGGTGGCCGGCCGCGTCGAGGGCGCCGATGTCGCCCGTATGGAGCCAGCCGTCGGGGTCCAGGGTGCGGGCCGTCTCTTCCGGGAGGCCGAAGTAGCCGCGCATGATCCCGCGCCCGCGCAGCAGGATCTCGCCGTCCCCCGCGAACGACACCTCGATGCCGGGGATCGGGAGCCCGACCGTGCCCCAGCGGTTCCGGTCCGGCAGGTTGGAGACGGTCATCGCCGTCGATTCGGAGAGGCCGTAGCCTTCGAGGATCGTGACGCCGAACGCGGCGAAGAATTCGGTGAGCTCGCGCGCGAGGGCGACGCTGCCGCAGATGAAGAAGCGGAGGCGCCCGCCGAAGCGCTGCCGGACTTTCCGGAAGACGAGAGCGTCCGCGATCCGGCGCTGCACCCCGAGAAGCGCTCCGACGCGCCGCCCCTCGCTCCGGCGCCGCGCGACCTCGATTCCGACCGACAGGGCCCAGTTGAAGATCGCGGCCTTCACCTTCCCGCCCGCGCGGGCCTGTTCGAGGATCCTCGCGTGCACCTTCTCGAAGATGCGCGGCACGACGCAGACGAACGTGGGCTTCACGGACGCGAGATTCGCGCCGATGCGATCGACGCGGCCGTCGACGGCCGTGGGAAAGCCGAAGCCGATGCCGAGCGTCACGCACACCTTGCCGAACACGTGCGAGAGAGGGAGCCAGAGGAACTGGAGGTCGTCAGGCCCGAGGAGGCCGAGCGAGCCGATGGACTCGATCTCGAAGAGCCAGCAGTCGTGCGGCAGCTCGACGCCCTTGGGCCGACCGGTGGTTCCGGACGTGTAGATGAGCGTCGCGAGATCGGCCGGCCCGGCGGCCGAGGCGGCGGCCTCGAACCCGCCGGGGTTCGCCGCGTCCCACGCGCGCCCGAGGGCCGCGAGGTCGAGGAGGGACAGCGTGTCGCCCGGAAGGCCGGCCGACACGTCGAACAGGACGAGATGGCGGAGGCGGGGGAGCGCGTCGCTGCGGCTCGCGATCCGCCGCGCCTGCGCGGCGTCCTCGGCGAAGACGATCGCGGCCCGCGAGTCGGTCAGGATGAAGGACGTGTCCTCCTCGGTCGAGACGGGGTAGACCGTCGCCGTGACGCCGCCGGCGCAGCCGATCGCGAGGTCCGCGAGGATCCACTCGAGCCGCGTGGACGAGACGATGGCCACGCGGTCGCCGGGCGCGAGGCCGAGAGACAGGAGCCCGCAGGCGAGGTCGCGGACGCGCGACGCCGTCTCGCGCCACGACAAGGTCCTCCACGTCCCTTCCGCGGGATGCAGAAACGCGGGCGCGTCCGGCGTCGCGGCGACGCGCGCGAGGAAGAGGTCGGTGATCGAGCGGTACGGGGGCGGTCTCATGGCGGACAGCGAGTCTACAGCCGCGAGAGAGAGACGAAGAGGAGGATCTTCTTAGAGGGGAAGAGGGGGAGGGCGCAGCTCGACGGCGGCCGTGCCATGATCCGCCGTCTCAGGGGAAGAATCGGAGGCCGCCCTTGCCCACTCTTTCTAAGAAAATCTCCTTTCTCTTCTTTCTCTCCGCGATTCTCTTCGCAACCGTGGCACGCGCGCAGGCGCCGACGCCGGCGCCCGCGCCGCCGAAGTACCCGGATTACCCGAGCGAGATCCCGGCGACGTTCACACCGACGTACGACGGATTCGACTACGTGCGGCGCACGGCCGAGATCCCGATGCGCGACGGCGTGAAGCTTCACACGGTGATCCTCGTGCCGAAGGGGGCGAAGTCCGCGCCCATGCTCCTCACGCGCACGCCGTACGACGCGGACGCGCTCACGAAGCGCAACGAAAGCTCGCACCTCGGGATGGCGCTCGACGGCTACGACAACCCGGTCGAGACCGTCGTCGAGGGCGGGTACATCCGCGTTGCGCAGGACGTGCGCGGCAAGCACGGCTCCGAGGGCGACTACGTCATGAACCGGCCGCTCCACGGGCCGCAGAACCCGACGCCCGTCGACCACGCGACGGACACGTGGGACACGATCGACTGGCTCGTGAAGAACGTCCCCGAGTCGAACGGGAAGGTCGGGATCCTCGGGATCTCCTACGACGGCTTCACGCCGCTCATGGCGCTCGTGAACCCGCACCCGGCGCTCAAGTGCTCCGTGCCGATGAACCCGATGGTGGACGGCTGGCGCGGCGATGACTGGTTCCACAACGGCGCGTTCCGGCAGATCGGCGGGCTGTCGTACCACTACGACCAGGAAGCGTCGCGCAAGAGCGAGGTGAAGTGGTGGTCCTCGCACTACGACGACTACGCGGCGTACCTCGAGGCGGGAACGGCGGGCGAGTTGGGGCGCCGCCGCGGCCTCGAGCAGGTCGGGATGTGGCGGAAAATCCTCGCGCATCCGACCTACGACGCGTTCTGGCAGGACCAGGCCCTGGACCGGATCCTCGCCGCGCAGCCGCTCAAGGTTCCCGTGCTGATCGTCCACAGCCTCTTCGACCAGGAGGACATCTACGGGGCGCCCGCCGTCTACAAGGCGATCGAGCCGAAGGACGCGAAGAACGACATGGTTTTCCTCGTCCTCGGGCCGTGGCACCACGGGCAGGAGATTCGCGAGGGGAGCGCGCTCGGCGCCGTGAAGTGGGATTCCGACACGGCGCTCTGGTTCCGGCGAAACGTCCTCGGGCCGTTCCTCGACGAGCACCTCAAGGACGGCGCCCCGAAGTCCGGGATCGCGCCGGTGACCGCGTTCGAGACGGGCACGAACGCGTGGCGCCGCCTGAACGCCTGGCCCGCGGGCTGCGAGAGCGGCTGCGCGCCGAAGGCGACGCCGCTCTACGTCGCGGCGGGGCAGAGGGCGTCGTTCGAGGCGCCGAAGGCCGGCGCGCCCGCGTTCTCCGAGTACGTCTCCGACCCGGCCAAGCCGGTGCCGTTCCGCGGGCGTCCGTATCCGGTTTCCAGCTACGAGAACAACACGGCCTGGCGCACGTGGCTCGTGACGGACCAGCGCGAGGTCGCGACCCGGCCCGACGTCCTCGTCTTCGAGACGGAGGTCCTGACGGCGCCCGTCAAGATCGCCGGCGAGCCCGTCGCGAACCTCGTCGCCTCGACGAGCGGGTCTGACTCAGACTGGGTCGTGAAGCTCATCGACGTCTACCCGCCCGAGGTGCCGCTGCAGCCGGCGATGGGCGGCTACCAGCTGCCGGTCGCGATGGACGTCTTCCGCGGGCGCTACCGCGAGAGCTTCGAGACGCCGAAGGCGCTCGAGAGCGGCAAGCCGCTCGCGTACAGGTTCGCGCTCCCGAACGCGAACCACGTGTTCAAGAAGGGGCACCGCATCATGGTCCAGGTGCAGTCCACGTGGTTCCCGCTCTACGACCGCAACCCGCAGACGTTCGTCCCGAGCATCTTCTGGGCGAAGCCGGCCGACTTCGTAAAGGCGACGCAGCGCATCTACCACGCGCCGGGACAGGCGAGCTTCGTCGAGCTTCCGCTCGTGACGGCGCCCTGAGAAGAGGAGCGATGAAACGCACGCCGGCGATCGCCGCCGCCCTGTTCGCGCTCGCCGGAGCCGCGCATGCGGCCGAGAAGGCTCCCCCGCCCGGCGGACCGGTCCCGGTGCCGTACCCGAACGTGAGGGTCTTTTCCGCCTCCGACAAGAAGATCAATCTCGCGGACGGCCGCACCTTCGTCGTGAACGCCCAGAGCGGCGAGGTCGTGTTCGGCGACGGCGCGCAGGGCAGGCGGCCGGAGACCGGCAAGGTCCCGAAGGACGGGCATTACCGGACCGGCGGGGGGGCCGCGGGGAACGTCGAGATTCGGGCCGGCCGGCTCGTGCTTCCGACGCCCGGCCCGACGCGCGTTCCGACGCGCGCGGCCACGAAGGCGAAGTAGCTAGAATTCGCCTCGATGAGCGGGCGGGAACATGGCTCCGCGCCCCGGCCCGCGGCGGACCTCTCCGCCCTTTCCCGGTGGCGCGCGGCACGGGCCGGGACGCGGCGGTTCTTCGACGAGACGCTGACTCCGGGCGCGTATCGGGCGCGCCCGATCGCGCTCCGCCACCCGTTCGTCTTCTACGAGGGGCATCTCGCCGCCTTCGCCGTGATCAAGCTTCTCCGGGAAGCGCTCGGTCGTCCGCCGCTCGACGCCGTACTCGAAACGCTCTTCGAGCGCGGCATCGACCCGCCGGCAGAGGGCGGCGCCGCGCCGGCGGTCGGGTGGCCCGCGCGCGAGGCGGTGCTCGCGTACGTCGGGCGCGCGGACGCGGCCGTCGCGGAAGCACTCGCGTCCGGGAGCGGCGAGGAGCACCGCGACGCCGTCTTCACCGTGCTCGAGCACGAGCTCATGCACCAGGAGACGCTGCGGTACATGCTCCATCGGCTGCCGTACGCGGAGAAGCGCGCTCCCGCGGGCGCGCCAGCTCACGAGGCGGCGAGCCACGCAGACCACGCGGAAGCGGTGCGCGTCCCCGCGGGCGTCGCGACGCTCGGCGCCGGGAGGGACGAGATCCCCTTCGGGTGGGACAACGAATTTCCGCGAACGAGCCGGATGGTTCCGGCCTTCACGATCGACCCTCTGCCCGTGACGAACGGGGAGTTCCTCGAGTTCGTCGAGGCCGGCGGCTATTCGGATTCCTCCTTCTGGCGGGAGGGGGATGCCGAGTGGCTCCTCGAGCAGGGTGTCTCGCATCCGCCCTTCTGGCGACGGCAGGGCGGCGTCTGGTTCTGGGTCGGGCAGTTCGGTCTCGTCCCGCTGCCGCCCGCCTGGCCCGTCTGGGTGAGCCACGCCGAAGCGTCGGCCTTCGCGTGCTGGAGGAAGCGGCGCCTTCCGACCGAGGCCGAGTACCATCGCGCCGCATTCGGAACGCCGGACGGGCCGGATCGCGCGTTCCCGTGGGGCGACGCGGCGCCCGCGCCGGAGCACGGAAACTTCGGCGGCGACCGCGACGATCCGGTGACCGCCGGGTCCCGGCCCGGGGGGGCGAGCGCGTGGGGCGTGCACGAGCTCGTCGGGAACGGCTGGGAGTGGACGTCGACGCCGTTCGCGCCGTTCGAGGGCTTCGCGCCGATGGCGACGTATCCGCGCTACTCCGCGGACTTCTTCGACGGCCGCCACTACGTCCTCAAGGGTGCGTCCCCGGCGACGCCCGCGCCGCTCGTCCGGCGGACGTTCCGCAACTGGTTCCAGGCGCGCTATCCCCACGTCTACGCGAAGTTCCGGTGCGTGCACCCGTGAGCCTTGCCGCCGACGTGAAGGCCGGGTTCGCGAAGACGCCGCGCTCCCTGCCGCCGAAGTACTTCTACGACGAGCTCGGATCCCGCCTCTTCGACGCCATCTGCCGGCTGCCGTGGTATCGGATCACGGCGGCCGAGACGCGGCTTCTCCGGCGAGCGGCGCCGGCCGTCGCGCGCGCCCTGCGCGGACCCGTCCGAGCCGTCGAGCTGGGCTCGGGCAGCGGCGAGAAGCTCGCCGTCGTCGTTCAGGCCCTCCGCTCCGGGCGGAAGCAGCCGGACGTCCACGTCGTCGACCTCTCGGCCGCGGCTGTGTCCGCGTCGCTCGCGCGCCTCGCGAAGATCCCGGGCGTGACGGCGACGGGTCACCGTGCGGCGTACGAGCGCGGCCTCGCGGATGCGACGGCGGCGCGGCGCGGGGCGGGTGCGTGCCTCGTCCTCTTCCTCGGCTCGAACATCGGGAACTTCGATCCCCCGGACGCGGCGCGGCTGCTTGCCGTCGTGCGTCGCCGCCTGCGCCCCGGCGACGCGCTCCTCCTCGGGACCGACCTCGTGAAGCCCGCGCGGGATCTCCTCGCGGCCTACGACGACCCGCTCGGCGTGACCGCGGCGTTCAACCGGAACGTTCTCGTCCGCCTGAACCGCGAGCTTGGCGCCGACTTCGACGTCCCGGCGTGGTGCCATCACGCGGTCTGGAACGCGCGGGCGCGCCGCGTCGAGATGCACCTCGTGAGCCTCGTACGGCAGCGCGTGACGATCCCGCGAGCCTCCTTCGCGGCCGTTTTCGAGGCCGGCGAGGCGATCCACACGGAGAGCTCGCACAAGTACCGGCCGGCCGACGTCGACCGGCTCGTCGCGGGAGCCGGCTTCCGCCGCGAGCGCCGCTGGATCGACCGGTCCGCGAAGTTCGCCCTGACCCTGTGCCGCGCGGAGGAGGAAACATGAAGCTGCCCGGCGCCTGCGCCCACATCGCGAAGCTCGAAAAGATCTTCCCCGCGCAGAAACTCGAGTGCGAGGAATGCGTGAAGATCGGCTCAACGTGGGTTCACCTGAGGACCTGCCAGACGTGCGGCGGCACGCGCTGCTGCGACTCGTCGCCGAATCGCCATGCGAGCAAGCACGCAAAGAGCTCCGGCCACCCGGTGATCTCCTCCGCCGAGCCCGGCGAGAGCTGGCTCTACTGCTATCCGGACGACGACACCGCCGAGTACTGATTCCGGCCCGGCTCAGCGCGGCGGCGGAGGTGGCGCGGCCGGGCGGCCGCCGGCCGACGTGGCGTCGAAGAGCTCCTTCATGCTCCCGATCGAACCCATGACGCCCGCGGCCTCGAACGGCATGAAGACGATCTTCTGCGATCCCGCGGCGATCTGCGTGAGGGACTCCAGGTAGCGTTGTGCGATCAGGTACTGCGCGGGGTTGCCGGTCGCGCCGATCGCCTTCGCGACGACCTCGATCGCCTGCGCCTCGGCCGTCGCGACGCGCAGGCGGGCCTGCGCCTGCCCCTCGGCCGCGAGGATCGCGGACTCCTTCTGGCCCTCGGCGCTCACGATCTGCGACTGCTTCTGCCCTTCGGCTCTGAGGATCGCGGACGACTTCTCGCCCTCGGCCTGCGTGACCGTCGCGCGGCGTGCGCGCTCGGCGGTCATCTGCTTCTCCATCGTGAGCTTGATCTCCTGGGGCGGGTCGATGTTCTTCAGCTCGACGCGCATGACCTTGACGCCCCACTGCTGGGTCGCGGCGTCGAGCGCGGCCCGCAGCTGCGTGTTGATCGTGTCGCGCGAGGTCAGCGTATGGTCGAGGTCGAGCGCGCCGATCACGTTGCGCAGGCCGGAGAGCGTGAGCTGGTCGATGCCCCACTTGAGGTTCTGGACTTCGTACGTCGCGCGGATGGGGTCGGCGACCACGTAATAGATGACCGCGTCGACCTCCATCGTCACGTTGTCGCGCGTGATGACGGACTGCGGCTCGATCTGCGTGATCTGCTCGCGGAGGTCGATCGTCGCGCGCACGGAGTCGAAGAACGGGAGGATGACGTTCAGCCCCGCCTCGGCCTTCTTGTGAAACTTGCCGAGGCGCTCGATGAGCTTCACCTGCTTCTGCGGCACGACCTGGACCGACTTGAGCAGGACGATGAGCGCGAAGAAGACGACGAGGCCGAGGAGAAACGAGGCGGGTGTCGGCATGCGACCTCCGTTATTTCCGGTTGGCCGAGACGATGAGGACGATTCCGTCGGCGCCGTCGACGCGGACCTCGGCGCCCGCGGGCACGGGCGCGGCGCTGCGCGCGGCCCAGTCCTCGCCGGCCACGTTGACGCGGCCCGTGCCGCGCACGGGGTCGATCGCCTCGGTGACGTGCGCGAGCTTTCCCGTGAGCGCTTCGGTGCGCGAGGGCACGCCCGCCCCGCCGAGGCGCTTCGTCGCGAGGATCGGGCGGACGACGAGGAGCAGGAGCACGGACGCCGCCGCGAAGAAGATGATCTGGACCGTGGCGGAGAAGCCCAGCCACGCGAGGCCGGCCGTCAGAACGGCCGCGACCGCGACGAAGAGACACACGAGCGCCGGGACGATCATCTCGACGATCCCGGCGAGGAGCGCGACGGCCAGCCACACCGCGAGAAGGGTCATGTCGTCGACCTCACGAGCTTGCGCCTCAGCGTATCAGAGGCGACTAGAATCGACGGGCCATGAAGGGGAGCCGTGCCGCGCTCGTCCTCCTCGCGGCGGCCGGGGTGGCCGCCGCGCAGTCCCTGAATCCCGGCGGGAAGCTCGTGGAAACGAAGGACGGAATCGTCTTCCAGAAGAACACGCCGACTCCCCGGCCTGCCAGGGAGCGGGCGGACCAGCCTGCGGACTCCGGCGGCGGACTCGTGACGATCGCGCCCTCGCAGGGCCCGTCGGGGCCGGCCGTCGTGGACGCGGCCTTCGTCACGTTCCGGGGCACGGTCGTGCGGATCGAGAAAGGCGCCGCGATCACCATTCTCGACGGCCGCACCGGCAAGGAACGGCGCGTGCTGCTCGCGAAGGCCGCGGTCGTCCCGGAGGGAATCAAGGAGGGCGACGCGGTCGCCGTGCGCGTCCCCCTCGAGGAGGGCTCCGGCGCCCGCACCGCCGACCGGGTGGAGCTGCAGAAGACGCCCGCGGCGATCGACCCAAAGTCGAAGTTCACGCAGGCGAAGGCGCCCGCGACCCGCTGACCCGCGATCAGCCGCGCGGCGGAGAGTCGAGGCGGCAGGCCTTCGACACCCGGTAGCGGTTCTCGGCGAAGGTCCGATAGCCGCGGTCGAACAGGCGCCGAAAGCCCGGCGTGACGGACAGGAGCCACGCCGGCGTCGCCCACCAGATGCGGCGCAGCGCCCAGCGGTAGGCGTCCGCTCCCGGAATCACGTCGCCCGATTCCGCGACGAGGACGCGCAGGTCGTCGAGGAGGTTCTCCGTGGCCACGCCCTTTGCCTCGAGACGTTCTGCGACCCACGGCTCCTGAAGCGTCGCGATCCCGATGCCGCGCTTCGCGAGCGTGCCTTCCCAGAACGGGACCCACCGGCTGCAGAACCCGCACGCGCCGTCGTAGAGGACCCAGGCGAGGGGTTGCGTCACGGCGCGATCCTCACACCGCGCCTCACGGAGACCTCGGAACCCTCCGCGAGGAATGCGGAATCGGGCGCCCGTCGAAGCGCTGACGCGAAGCTCTCTCCGTAGAGGGGGCGCACGTCCCCTTCGAGCGCCGCGCTCCCGGCGCGGCGGACGCGCCAAGGCGGATGTTCGACGGCGTACTCCAAGGTGCCTCCTCCGGGTTGCCGGACGTACCCATGGTAGTGCTCGACGAAGAACTCCTCGCGGGATCCGCTTCCGGGCGCGCCGACATCCGGCGCGCTCTCCAGCCGGATCCGGCCGTCCGCACCGCCGTATCGCCACGCGTACGCGACGCGCACGGGGGAGCCCTCCGCTCGGAGGACGATCTCGTGCGACATCGGGGCCGCGTCGTAGTTCTCGTGGTACACACGGCGGGCGACGAAGGCGATCAGCCGGCGTGGGACGAGTTCCTTGACGAAGACCACGCCGCGGCGGAGGCTCCCGCCCGTCTCGCGCCGGACATAGAACCGCAAATTGACCTCTTCGAAGTCGGCATGAAACGGAACGGGGACGCCGAGGACCCGCGTCTCGAGGAAAAGGAAGCCGACGGCGCTCACGTGGTGCGCCCCGTTCCAGTCGTCCAGCTCGACGCCCGCGGGCAGGAGGGGCTCGAGGAGCGCGCGGTCCACCTCCCAGTTCAGCATCGCGAGGTGACTCCAGCGCGCCGTGAGGAAGACGGGAGAGGTCACGGCTTCCAGCGCAGGGCCGCGAGGTCGAGGCGGCCGTTCCGGTCGAAGCGCACCCTTTCCTTCTCGAGCAGGACGCGCTGCAGGACGTGGTGCTCGGAGCCGTCGCGGCGCGGGCTCACCTCGCCCTTCGCGTTCACGACGCGGTGCCACGGGACGGGGCTCCGCGCCGGAAGCGCATGCAGCGCGTAGCCGGCGAGCCGCGCGTGGTTTGGAAGGCCCGCGAGCCGCGCGACCTGCCCGTACGTCGCGACGCGTCCGCGCGGGATTTTCGCCGCGACGGCCCAGATCCTCCGGTAGAGGGAGTCCGCGCGCGCCGCCACGCTAGTCGTCCTCGAGCCGGCTCCATGCGGCCGACACGATCCGCCATCCGCCCTTGCCGGACTCGAGGCGGACGTCGAAGCTCCAGCGCGAGGACCGCGGGAGCAGCCCGTCGAGCCCGCCCACGGCGCGCGGCCTGCCCGACATCCGCACCTTGAACTTCGCCTGCGCGGCCGCGGCGCCGCGCTCGATCGCGAGGTCCGAGAGCGTGAGGGAGAGAGACTCGTACGCCGCGAGATACCGCCGGACGAGCGCGGCGGCGTCGGGCTTCGTGCCGCCTTCGGCGTCGCGGAAATTCTCGGCGACGCGGGACATCACGGCGTCCGCGTCGCGCTTCTCCGCGGCAGCGACCGCGCCCTTCAGACAGTCCGTCACGGGATCGCCGGAGCCGCGCCCGCAGGACGCGAGGAGGAGAAGCGCCGCGAGGGCGGCGGCGGACGCGGGCCGTCTCAGGAATCCGCGGGCTGCGGTCAGCCGCGCTTCTTTCCGCCCGGGGCCTTCGGAGCGGGCTTCGCCGCTTCCTTCTGGTCTCCGATCACGGTCTTGACGGGGCAGAACGAGAAGATCGGGCACTTCTTGCAACCGACGGCGAGGGCAATGGGACAGAGAACCATGTGGGACTCCTCGGGCGCGGGACGCACCCTCGGCCAGCCTACACCCGGCGCGCTCTCAACGCGCCAGCCAGACGGCGGCGAGCGCGAGGGCTCCAGGCAGCGCCTGAACGTAGAGGATCGTCTTCTTCGCCGTGGCCGCTCCGAACACGCCCGCGACGACGACGCAGACGAGGAAGAAGATTTTCACGGGAAAGCCCGCCGGGCCGAGAAGCAGGCCCCACACGAGCCCGGCCGCGAGGAAACCGTTGTAGAGGCCCTGATTGGCGGCGAGCGGGGCCGAAGCCGCCATGACGTCGGGCGGAAGACCGAACACGCGGCGGCCGGTCGGCGTCTTCCACAGGAACATCTCGAGGACGAGGAAGCCGGCGTGGAGGAGCGCGACGAGGCCGACGAGGACGTTCGCGAGGGTGCTCATCCGGAGACGATAGCGCGCCTCCGCCGGGAGACGGGCGTACATTCCAGGCGTGCCAGTCTTGCGCGGGAATCCGTTTGCGCCGCCCGCGCCCGCGGGCCCGCGGCGCTGGGCCCCCGGTCTCGCGGCGGTTCGCGCCTACCAGCCGGCGTGGCTCGGGAAGGATCTCCTCGCCGGGCTCGTCCTCACGGCCGTGCTCGTTCCGGTCGGGATGGGCTACGCCGAGGCCGCGGGCCTCCCCGCGATCTACGGCCTCTACGCGACGATCGTCCCGCTCGTGGCGTACGCCGTCTTCGGGCCGAGCCGGATCATGGTGCTCGGACCCGACTCCGCCCTCGCGGCCCTCGTGGCGGCGGCGGTCCTGCCCCTCGCGGCCGGGAGCACGGACCGGGCGGTGGCGCTCGCGGGGATGCTGGCGGTCCTCACGGGCGTCCTGTGCGTTCTCGCCGGCTTCCTGAAGCTCGGCTTCCTCACGGACCTTCTGTCGACGCCGATCCGGTACGGCTACCTCAACGGCATCGCCCTCACCGTCATCGTTGGGCAGTTCCCGAAGGTGCTCGGCTTTCCGGCGGAGGGCCCGGGTCTCGTCGGCGAGATCGCGGGCCTCGCGCGCGGCGTCGCCGCGGGCCACACGAACGCGGCCGCCTGCGCGATCGGACTGGGAAGTCTCGCGTTGATCCTCGGGCTCCGGCGCTGGGCGCCGAGGGTCCCGGGCGCGGCGGTTGCTGTGGCCGCCGGAACGCTGGCGGCCGCCGGCCTCGACCTCGCCGCGAAGGCCGGGCTCTCCGTGGTGGGGGCGTTGCCGCGGGGGCTGCCCGCATTCCGGGTTCCGGACGTCTCCGTGCCCGACGTTCAGGCGCTCGCCCCCGCGGCGGTCGCGATCGCGCTCGTCTCGCTCGCCGACATGAGCGTCCTGTCCCGGGCGTTCGCGGCGCGCAGCGGCGGCGTCACCGACACGGACCAGGAGCTCCTCGCGCTGGGCGCCGCGAACGTCGCGACGGGGCTGTTCCAGGGGTTCCCGGTCGCGAGCAGCGCGTCCCGGACGCCGGTCGCCGAGTCCGCGGGCGCGCAGACGCAGGTGACCGGACTCGTGGGCGCTCTCGTCGTGGCGCTCCTGCTCGTGGGCGCGCCGGGCCTGCTGCGAAACCTCCCGCACGCGGTCCTCGGCGCCGTCGTGATCGCCGCATGCCTCGGCCTCGTGGAGGTGTCGGGCGTTCTCCGCCTCTACCGTCTGCGGCGCGGGGAGTTCGCAATCTCGGGCGTGTGCTTCCTCGGCGTCGCGCTGCTCGGCGTCACGCGGGGGATCTTCCTCGCCGTGGGCATCGCGCTCCTCGCCTTCGTGTGGCGGGCGTGGCGGCCTTACGACGCCGTCCTTGGCCTCGTCGACGGATTGAAGGGGTACCACGACGTCTCGCGCCACCCCGAAGCCCGGCGCGTGCCCGGCCTCGTCCTGTTCCGCTGGGACGCCCCGCTGTTCTTCGCGAACGCCGCGACGTTTCGCGACCACGTGCTCGGCGCCGTCGCCGGTGCGCCGACGCCGACACGATGGGTCGTCGTTGCCGCGGAGCCGGTCACGGACGTGGACATCACGGCCGCCGACGCCCTCGCCGCGCTGGACGAAACCCTGCACGGGGCCGGGATCAAACTGATCTTCGCGGAGATGAAGGGCCCGGTCAAAGACCGCCTGAAGACGTACGGCCTCTTCAGCCAGCTCGGGACGGAGAATTTCTTCCCGACGCTCGAGCAAGCCGTCGACGCGTACCACGCCCGATTCGAAAACGAGGTGACGACATGCTCCTCCTGAACCCCCGCGATCTCTCCGCCTTCGGCCTCGACGCACCCTCGCGGACGCTCGTCGAGGAAACCGTCGCGTTCTTCGAGAAGAAGGGCAAGAAGAAGCTCAAGGACGACGACGCCGCCCGCGTCTGGTACCGCGACTTCCTGGACTTCCAGAAGGACCGCGGGCTCTTCGCGACGTTCCTGACGCCCGCGGCGCTCGGAAGCGGCGCGGCGCGGTGGGACACGTTCCGCAACTGCGCCCTCAACGAGGTCCTCGGCTTCTACGGCCTCGCGTACTGGTACACGTGGCAGGTCACGATCCTCGGCCTCGGCCCTTACTGGATGAGCACGAACGAGGCGATGAGGAAGAAAGCCGCGGCGCTCCTCGCGGGCGGCGGGATCTTCGGCTTCGGCCTCTCGGAGAAGGAGCACGGGGCGGACGTCTACTCCACCGAGACGGCGCTCGCGCCGGCGCCGGGAGGCGGATACCTCGCGAACGGCCGGAAGTACTACATCGGCAACGGCAACGAGGCCGCGCTTCTCTCGGTGTTCGGCAAGGTCGCGGGCACGGAGGAATTCGTCTTCTTCGCGGCCGATCCGAAGCACCCGGCGTACGAGCTCGTGCGAAACGTGTGCAACAGCCAGTCGTACGTCGCCGAGCTCGCGTTGCACGACATGCCCGTCGCGGAGGACGCCCTCCTTTCGCGCGGACCGTCCGCGTGGGACGCGGCGCTCAACACGGTGAACGTCGGGAAGTACAACCTCGGGTGGGCATCGATCGGGATCTCCACGCACGCGCTCTACGAGGCGGTCCGGCATGCGGCCCGGCGGCGGCTCTACAAGATGAACGTCACGGACTTCCCGCACGTCAAGCGCATGTTCACGGACGCGTGGGCGCGCCTCGTCGCGATGCGGCTCTTCGCGCTCCGGGCGTCGGACTACTTCCGGACGGCGTCGAAGGAGGACCGCCGCTACCTCCTCTACAACCCGGTCGTGAAGATGAAGGTCACGACGCAGGGCGAGGCGGTCGTCGACCTCCTCTGGGACGTCATCGCGGCGAAGGGCTTCGAGAAGGACATGGCGTTCGAGATGGCGGCGCGCGACATTCGCGCGCTCCCGAAGCTCGAGGGCACGGTCCACGTGAACATCGCGCTGATCCTCAAGTTCATGCCGAACTATTTCTTCGCGCCCGCGCCGTACCCCGACGTCCCGCGCCGGACGGACGCGGCCGACGACGGGTTCCTGTTCGACCAGGGCCCCGCGCACGGGCTCTCGAAGATCCGCTTCCACGACTTCCGTCCGGCGTTCGCGGCGTGGGACCTCCCGAACGTGAACCTCTTCGAGGAGCAGATCGCGGCGCTGCGCGGCTTCCTCGCGAAGCGGAGCGTGACGGAAGCCCAGCAGAAGGACCTCGACTTCCTCCTGACGCTCGGAGAGCTCTTCACGCTCGTCGTCTACGGGCAGCTCGTCCTCGAGAACGCGAAGCTCCTCGGCGTGGCGTCCGACGTCGTGGACCAGATCTTCGACTTCATGGTGCGCGACTTCTCGCGCTTCGCGGTCGAGCTGCACGGCCGCGCCGGGACGACGCCGGAACAGGCGGCCGACTGCCTGACGATGGTGCGAAAGCCCGCGGCCGATCCCGCCCGCGCCGCCGCGATCTGGGCGCGCGAGGTCCTGCCGCTCGCGGACGCGTACGAGATGAATCCCTGACGCCCATAATCGCCACATGTGTCGCGTCCCGCTCTCCGCCCTCGCCGTCCTCCTCGTTCTTTGCGTCCCCGCGCTCGCCCAGAAGCCGGAGTGCTCGATCAAGGCGCCGCGCGGCGCGTCGGAGGCCGAGCTCCGGCGTCTCACGAAGGTAAGCGTCAAGGAGGCCGAGGCGAAGGCGATCGCGTCGGTCGCCCCGGACAAGGTGAACTCGATCGTCTCGGGCGACGTCGACGTCCTGGACGGCTGTCTCGCCTGGACGTTCCTCCTCCGCTTCTCGAACAAGGGCGGCGTGACCGAAGTCTCCGTGGACGCGGGCGACGGCAAGATCCTGTCGTCGGTGTACGAGCCGCCGAAGGGCGCGTCGGGCGCGTTGGGCGCGCCAGCCGCGCCGCCTGACGACGCGGCTCCCGGCGCGGCCTCGGCTCCGGCCGTCGGCCCCGTGTTCGACCCGGCGGCGGAAGAACCGGCGCTCCGCAAGGCCGTGGACGACGAGGAAGCGGCGTGGAACGGCGCGGACGCGAAGGCGCTTGCGGCGCTGTTCCGAGACGACGCGACGTATGCCGACGCGTTTGGCGGAGTCGCGCGCGGACGCTCGGAAGTGGACAAGCGGATCGCCGAGGTCCTGTCGGCGTGGCGCGGGACGCGGATTGCGCTCAAGGTCCGCAAGGTCCGCGTCCTCAAGCCGGACGTCGCGCTCGTCGAGGCCGATGCGGAGCTCACCGGCTGGAAGAAGCTGCCTCCCGGCTTCAAGGCCGACGCCGACCAGACACTCCGGATGCGGCTCCTGCAGGTCTTCCTCAAGGAGGCGGGCCTCTGGCGCGTCGCAGCCTCGTACGAGGTGGACGTGAAGACGAAGCTCGAGCTCCCGCCGGTGCCGGAAGAGCGCTCGATCCGCGGACGCTGAGGACTTAGGATCGGGCCATGGCCAATTTGCCGAGGTCGGGTCTCCGCGCCGCGGCGGCCCTCGCGTGCGGCCTCCTCGCCGCCGGTCCCGCGTCCGGCGCGGGATTCTTCGACGACGTGCCGGCGAAGGGCTACATCGTCGTCGACGTGTCGCTCGACGCGATGGCGGCCGCGGGAGGCCTCGAGCCGGTCGCCCGCATCCGGTACGTGCGCCTTTCCCTCGACCCGGGGCGCCGCGACATCGCCTGGGACTCCTGGCCCCAGCGCGAGATGCTCCTGGTCGAGCACGCGTCGGGCGAGAGGCTGATCTTCGAGCGCGTGACGCGCCTGCCGGCCGCCTCCGACCCGACGGCCTGGACGCCGCGCACGCGCATCGGCCTCGAGGGGAGCGCGCTCGAGACGTTCGGCCGCGCGGCGGGAACGGGCGGGGCGTGCGCGTCGCTCGACGTCCTCGTCCGCGCGGGCAACGCGGACCTGCCGCTCGCGTCGGCGGACCTCGCGGCGCGGACGGTGCGACTGGGCGTCGCGCAGGTCGTCGAGGCCGCGGTCTCGGAACGCCAGCGGGACCTCGTGGCGGCCACGGTGCCAATCCTCTACGCGGGGACGACGCAGGGACTGCCAGGCGTACCGTCCGACATGCTCGACGTCTTCTTCCCCGGCCGGAACTTCGCGCGTTCGGCCAAGGCGCTGAGCTTCCGCGTGTCGGGAGGACCTCCTCTCAGCCCCGCCGACGGCGCCTGGCGGTCCGTCACGAACGCTCCCGAGATGCTCCCCGGCGTGCCGGTCTTCTGACATGAGACGCGCCGCGCTCATCCTCTTTCTGCATTTCGCGGCCGCGACCTGCGGGCCGGCGCGCGCCGACGACGTCGCGTTCTTCCGGGTCGCGGACGAAGGCTCGCTCGCGGTCACGGCCGCCCGCGCGACGCGGGGCTCCAGCCCGGGCGCCGCCGTCGTCATCGTCCTCGAAAGCGCGCGCGGCGACCGGCTGTTCCTGCGCCGCGCTTCGCAGGACGGCGGCGCCACGTCTTACCAGATCTGGCTGGGCGGCCCGCCGGGCGTAACGTTCACGCGCCGCGGCGACTCGATCCTTCTCGAGGCCGGCGGACGCACCGTCACGGTCGTCGAGGCGGAGCTCCAACGCCCCACCGTCGCCTGCTGGGTCGCCACCCTCGTCGCGAACGTCGAGCCGAGGCTCCTCGACGCCGCCTCCGCGCTCGCGTTCCTCAAGCAACAGGCAGGAGGGCCTCCGCTGGACGACGCGTTCCTGCCCATCCGGCTGCTCTGGCCGCTGGCGCCTCCGTCGGACCTCCGGCCGCGCGGCGCCGTCCGATTCCAGAAGGGGCCGTTCCAGGGCGAGGCGTTCGACCGCCTCGCGGCAGCCGCGACGGCGGAGCTCGGGAGACGCTGAGAGTGGGGGAGGAACGCCTCCCGGCCTTCGAGCGCGAGCCGTACCGCACGTCGCTCGCGACGACGGTCATCGAGGCCGGAGTGGATGCGGGGAAGCCTTTCGCCGTCCTCGAGGACACGATCCTCTACCCCGAGGGCGGCGGCCAGCCGCCCGACCGCGGCACGCTGAACGGTGTCGCCGTCCTCGACGTCCAGAAGAAGGACGGCGCGATCCGGCACGTGCTCGCCGCGCCGGTCCCGCCGGGCCCCGCGGACCTGCGTCTCGACTGGGAGCGCCGCTTCGACCACATGCAGCAGCACACGGGCCAGCACCTTCTCTCGGCGGTGGCGCAGGACCGGTTCCGCTGGGAGACGACCGCGTTCCACCTCGGGCCCGAGGTGTCCGACGTCGAGCTCGCCGTGGCGTCCCTCTCCGCCGCCGATCTCGCGCGGCTCGAGGAGGCCGTCGCCGCGGAGATCCGGGCCGCGCGCCCGGTCGTTCCGCGGCGCGTGTCGCTCGAGGAGTTCCGGGCGCTGCCCGTGAGGACGCGCGGGCTGCCCGAAGGTTTCTCGGGCGACGTGCGCCTCGTCGAGATCGCGGGCGTCGACCTGAACACGTGCGGCGGGACGCACCTCTCGAACACCGCGGAGATCGAGGTCGTGGCTCTTCTTTCGAACGAATCCCTGCGCGGCGGGACGCGCGTCTTCTTCGCCGCGGGCGGCCGCGCGCGGCGCCGGCTGAAACGCCACGAGGACCGGAACGCGGCTCTGCGGGTCGCGCTCGGCGCGGCCGACGAGGCGCTCGTCGATGCCGCCAGGACGAAGCTCGAGCAGCTTTCCGAGGCGCAGAAGGCGCTGCGCCGCGCCGAGGAATCCCTGGCCGCGGCCGCGGCGGAGGCGCTCCTCACGCGGGACGGGCGCGTGGCGCGGGTGCACTTCGAGGGCCGCGACATGGCGTTCGTCCAGGCAGTCGCGCGGCGGTTCGCGGAGAAGGCCGGGGCCCGGATCGCGCTCGTCACGGCGACGGCGGGCGGGCAGCACGTCTTCGCGCTCGGAGCGGGGGAGGGCTTCGGCGACGCTCAGGCGCTCGGCCGTGAGGTGGCCGCGCTCCTCGGCGGCAAGGGCGGCGGGTCGGGGCGCGTCTTCCAGGGGAAGGCGGCCGGTCTCGAGGGCGTGGACCGCGCGGCGGCGCGGCTCGCGGCTACTTGAGGCCGAGCATCTTCTCGCGGCGCTCGCGCTCGGCCTTGTTCGCCTCCTCGACGAGCGGCTTGCAGACGATGTAGACCTCGGCGCTCGACGCGGAGCCCTCGAGGTCCGTCCCGCGGAAGATCACCATCGTCTCGGTCGTGTCCTTCCAGACGAAAACGTTCGCGGCGGCTTTCTCCGGCTCACCCCACTCGGCCGTGAGCGCCTTGAGGAGCTTGGCGCCCTGGCCCGGGTCCGTCTGGACGGTCGCGGAGCAGAGCTGGCCCTTGTAGTAGCCGTAGGTGACGCTCTCGAGCACGGCGCCGTGCAGTTTTTTCGAGTCGTTCGGGCGCGTGTAGGCGGCGTTGTCGCCGGTGGAGACGTCCTTCTTGAGCTTCATCCCCGGCGCGACGGCGGAGCGCCACTTCAGCCCGTGAAATCCGTCGGGCAGCGGCTGCGCGGCGGCTGCGGGGCGGGAGGCGAGGAGGAGGAGCGGGAGGGCGAGGGCGGCGAAACGTCTCACGGAGGTCTCCTTCGGCTGCTGCATCTTCGCTCAGGAGACGAGAATCGGAGCGCCGCGGGGGCGCCCTTTCACCGAAACGTGAGGAGCGCCTCGTCCCGCAGCGTCAGGTGGGCGTGGTCGTTGAACGCCGCCAGAACGCTTCCGGCCGGCCCGATCTCGAGCGTCGTCACGCTCGCGTTCGCGAGGCGGAACGCGTGGGCGAAGACGGCCGCGGCGTCCGCCGCGCCGAGATGCGCGCGGCATGCGGCGGAGATCGGGCCGCCCGACGTGAAGACGAGCACCGACCCGCCCGGCGTGCGGGGCAGCCGCGTGAGCGCGCCGTCCACGCGCGCGAGGAAGCCGGGCCACGTCTCGCGGTACTCCGCGTCGTGCGCGCCATCCGTCCAGCGGGCGACGGCGGCGTGGAAGGCGCGCTCGAAGGCCCCGGCGAACGCCGCAGCCTCGAGGTCGCGGTGGAGCTGCGCGTGGTCTCCCCAGCGCGGCTCGAAGACGCGCAGGACCTCCTCGTGGTCGAACTCGTTCCACGCGGCGTCCTCGACCCAGGGCGGCGCGAGACCCATCGCCTCGAGACACGCCGCGGCGGTGTCGCGCTGCCGGCGCATGGAGCCCGTGACGACGGCGTGCACGTCCCCGACCCGTCCGCGGAGCGCCTCGCCGGCGACCCGGGCCTGCCGCCGCCCCGTCTCCGAGAGGACGTCGTAGTCGGCGGCGCCGAAAGACGCCTGGCCATGGCGAACGAGGACGACGGAGGTCATGCGCGCGGGATTATCCTCGGAGCGGCATGACGGGCCCGGAGATCGGCGACGCGACGCACGAGGAGCGCCTGTGGGCGGGCCGTCTCATGGCTTCGAGCGAGCCCTGGATCACGCTCGGCCGCGGCGAGGACGCATGCCGCGCCGCCGCGCTCGACCCCGCGTACGTCACGCTCGTCGCGCGCGGGGACGGCGCTCCGCTCGGCTTCGCGCGTTTCCACCCGCGCGGGGTCGCGGGTTCTCCGTACCTCGCGTCGATCGCGGTCGCTCCCGAGGCGCGCGGCCTCGGCGTGGGTTCGGCGCTCCTCGCGGCGGGAGAGGCTCGGTTCCCGGGCGCGCGCTGGATGTTCCTGTGCGTGTCGGACTTCAATCCGAGGGCGCGCGCCCTCTACGAGCGGAGCGGCTACCGCTTCGTCGGCGCGCTGCCGGACTACGTCGCGGACGGGTTCGCCGAGCACCTGATGGTCAAGAGGCTCGCCTGAGCCGCGCGGCGCTCGTCGTCCTCCTCGCGGCGACCGCGACGGCGAGCTACCTCGCGCGCGTGAACGTGTCGGTCGCGGGCGCGCTCATGATGAAGGAGCTGGCGCTCGACCAGATCCAGATGGGGCGCGTCTTCAGCGCCTTCCTCCTCGGGTACGCGCTCTGCCAGGTGCCGGCCGGAATGCTCGCGGACCGCTTCGGCGCCCGGCGGGTCCTCGGGATCGCCGCGCTCACGTGGGTCTTCGCGACGGCGCTCATGGTCGTTGCGCCCGCGGCCGCGGCGCTGCCGGTCCTCCTCGGCGCGCGTTTCCTCCTCGGAATCGGCGAGGCGCCCACCTTCCCGGCGGCGGCCGAGGCCGTCTCCCGGCACGTGCCTGTCGCGGCGCGGGGCCGCGCGAACGGTTTCGTGATCGCCGCGATCGGCCTCGGCTCGGCGATCGCGCCGCCGCTCGTCACGGCCGTCATGGTCCGGTTCGGCTGGCGCGCGGCTCTCGTCGTGTCGGTGGTTCCGGCCCTCGCCGTCGCGTGCGTCTGGCTCGCGGTGAAGGGGATGCCGCCCGTGGTCGCGGGCGGCGGAGGCGCGGAAGCGGTAGCGCCGGCCACGGACAGGAGCCTCGCGACGCGCTCGTTCGCGCTCCTGACGGCGAGCTACACGCTGCAGGGCTACGTCGGCTACATCTTCGTCTTCTGGTTCTACCTGTACCTCGTGGACGTCCGGAAGTTCGACCTTCTGAGGGGCGCGCTCTACGCGAGCCTGCCGTGGCTCCTCTCGATCGTCTCGATCCCGCTGGGTGGCGCGGTCTCGGACGCTCTCGTGAAGAGGCTCGGGCCGGCCTGGGGCAGGCGCCTCGTCCCGATGGCGGGCCTCATCGGCGGGGCCGCGTTCCTCTCGTACGGCGCGCGCACGCCGGACGCGCGTGTCGCGGCCGTCTGCCTCGCGCTCGCGACCGCGCTCGTCCTCTCCGTCGAGGGCCCGTTCTGGGCCGCGATGATGGACGCCGCAGGCGACCGCAGCGGCACGGCCGGCGGCGTCATGAACATGGGGAGCAACCTCGGCGGGCTCGTCTCGCCCGCGCTGACGCCCATCCTGGCTGCGTCGATCGGCTGGGAGAACGCGCTCCACGTCGCGGCGGCTCTCTCCGTCGTCGGCGGGCTCCTGTGGCTCGGGGTCGGGCCGCGGGCGTCCGTCCCATAACGCTTGCGGCTCCGGGGAGAACTTCCTATCGTCCGGGCCATGAGAGTCGCCAGGGTCTTCGCCGCCGCGCTCGCGTCCCTCGCCCTTCTCGCCGCCGTGGCCGTGCCGGGCATCGACCTCGGCGGCATGGACCGCTCCGTCGCGCCCGGCGACGACTTCTTCCGTTACGCGAACGGGACGTGGCTGAGGGAGACCGAGATCCCGGCCGACCGCGCGGCGTGGGGCGCCTCCGGCATGCTCGACGAGCTGACGTCGAAGCGCACGCGCGAGCTGATCGAGAAGGCGTCGTCGTCCTCCGCCCCAGCCGCGTCCGACGAGCGCAAGGTCGGCGACACCTTCGCGACGTTCATGGACGAGGCCGCGATCGAGGCGAAGGGGCTCGCTCCGCTGAAGCCCGAGTTCGACGGCGTTGCCGCCCTCGCGGACAAGGCCGCGCTCGCCCACACCCTCGGTGGAACGCTCCGTGCCGACGTCGACGCCCTGAACAACACGAATTTCTACACGCCGAACCTCTTCGGCCTGTGGGTCGCGCAGGATCTCGACCAGCCCTCGAAGTACTCGCCGTTTCTCTTTCAGGGGGGCCTCGGGATGCCGGACCGCGACTACTACCTCGATCCGGCGCCGCGCATGGCGGACATCCGGACGAAGTACCAGGCCCACATCGGAAGGATGCTCGCGCTCGCCGGAGTTTCGGACGCCGCGGCGAAGGCGGCGAGGATCTTCGGCCTCGAGACGAAGATCGCGGCGGCCCACGCGAGCCGCGAGGACTCCGAGGACGTCCTCAAGGGCAACAACCACTGGTCGCGCGCGGACTTCGCGGCGAAGGCCCCGGGCCTCGACTGGGACGCCTATTTCGGCGCCGCGGGGCTCGGCGCTCAGGCCTCGTTCGTCGTCTGGCAGCCGGACGCCGTCCGGGGCATCGCGGCGCTCGTGGCGTCCGAGCCGCTCGAAACGTGGAAGGAGTACCTCGCGCTGCGGGCCCTCTCGCGCGCCGCGACGTTCCTCCCGAAGGCGTTCGTCGACGAGCAGTTCGCGTTCTACGGCACGACGCTCACGGGCGCCCCGAAGCTCCGCGACCGCTGGAAGCGCGGCGTGTCCGTCACGGACGCCGCGCTCGGCGAGGCCGTCGGGCGGCTCTACGTCACCAAGTACTTTCCGCCGTCTGAGAAGGCCCGCGCCGAGGAGATGGTGAGGAACGAGATCGCGGCGTTCGCCATCCGGATCGACCGGCTCGACTGGATGGCGCCGGAGACGAAAGCTAAGGCGAAAGCGAAGCTCGCGGCGCTGAAGGTCGGCGTCGGCTACCCGGACAAGTGGACCGATTACTCCGGCCTCGAGGTCGTGAAGGGCGACGCGCTCGGCAACGCGCGCCGGGCGTCGCTCTTCCGGACCCGGCGGAGCCTCGCGCGGCTGGGCAAGCCGGTCGACCGCGGCGAGTGGGTCATGAACCCGCAGCTCGTGAACGCCGTGAACCTGCCGGCGATGAACGCGCTGAACTTCCCGGCCGCGATGCTCCAGCCTCCGTACTTCGACCCGAAGCGGCCCGCCGTCATGGACTACGGCGCGGCGGGCTCCGTGATCGGGCACGAGATCAGCCACAGCTTCGACGACCAGGGCGCGCTCTTCGACGCCGAGGGGCGGCTCAGGAACTGGTGGACGAAGGAAGACTTCGAGCACTTCACCGCGTCGGCGCAGGCCCTGATCCGGCAGTACAACGAGTACCGGCCCTTCCCGGACCTCGCCGTCAACGGCAAGCTCACGATCAGCGAGAACATCGCGGACGTCGCGGGCCTCGCGGCGGCGTACGACGCCTACCGGATCTCGCAAGGCGGCAAGGAAGCGCCCGCGTGGCGCGGCGTGCCGGGCGACCAGCAGTTCTTCCTCGCGTTTGCCCAGAGCTGGCGGACGAAGTTCCGCGAACCGGCGCTCAGGCAGCGCATCGTGGTCGACAGCCACGCGCCGGCCGAGTACCGCGCCGACACCGTGCGCAACCTCGACGCCTGGTACGCCGCGTTCGACGTGAAGCCGGGGCAGAAGCTCCACCTCGCGCCGAAGGAGCGCGTCAAGGTCTGGTGAGGCCGGCGTCTCAGCGCGCCGGACGGGCCGCGAGGGCGCCCGCAAGAGAGAGCGCGAGTCCGAGCGCAAGAACGCCCGCGTGCGACAGGGACGGGACCGCTGCGGGCGGCTCCACCGTGCCGGCGCGTCCGGCGTAGACGTCGTCGAAGTCCACGGAGGGCGTGCCGCCCGTAGAGACTCCGCTGAGGTTGAGCTCGAGCGCCGCGCTCGCCGCGCCGGGCGGCGCCGCCGCTCCGGTTCCCGCGCAGGACGCCCACGCGCCCGGCGTCCCGCCGGACGCCGCCGCGCTGCTGGGGGGAGGCGGCGGCGAGAGGATCGTCGTGCCGCAGGCCGCGTCGGGATAGAAGTTCAGCGTGAAGAACGCCTGGGATTGCTGAGCCGTTCGGAACCGCACGGCGCCGCCGAACGAATAGACGACACCCGGCTGAACGGGAACGCACGTGCGCGCGAAGAGGGTGACGGGATTGAATGTGGCTCCCGCGAGCGCCGCGAAGCCCGGGGACCCGTCGGCGCCCGGCCCGGGATCGCGCACGAGGGTGGCCGTGATCCCGGGGGAGAGCCGAAGGGACCACGCGGAGATCCCGGAGGCGAAGTGCGGGTCGGAAACGAGGTTCTGGCCGCGCGCGGCGCCGGCTGTGAGAAGGAGACTCGCGACGAGAACGAAACTCGGCACACGCGAAGGCTCACGAACCATCCGGCCGACTCTATCCCGCGCACCTATAATCGCCCTCCAACATGTCGCTCTTGACCGGGGCCAGGCTCGGGTCGTACGAGATCGTCGGGCCGCTGGGCGCCGGTGGCATGGGCGACGTCTACAGAGCCCGCGACCTGACGCTCGGGCGCGAGGTCGCGATCAAGGTGCTGCCGGACCAGTTCGGGAGCGATCCTGAGCGCCTCGCGCGTTTCGAGCGCGAGGCAAGGGCGCTCGCGTCGCTGAGCCACCCCAACATCGCCGCGATCTACGGCGTCGAGAAAAACGGCCCGGTGCAGGCGATCGTGATGGAGCTGGTGCCTGGTGATGACCTGTCCGAGCGCGTGAGGCGCGGCCCGGTCGCGCTCCCCGAGGCGATCGCCATCGCCCGGCAGATCGCCGACGCGCTCGACGCCGCACACGAGAAGGGAATCGTCCACCGCGATCTCAAGCCAGCGAACATCAAGATCACGCCCGACGGCCTCGTCAAAGTGCTGGACTTTGGCTTGGCGAAGGCTGTCGCTGCTCGCGACTTTTTCGGTGATGACTCGGGCGCCTCGACAGAGCTGAAGGCGACGCGAGAGGGACTCGTCGTCGGGACCGTGCCCTACATGAGCCCCGAGCAGGCGCGCGGCCAAGCCGTCGATCGGCGCACGGACATCTGGGCCTTCGGATGCGTGTTGTTCGAGATGCTGGCGGGCCGAAAGGCCTTCTCCCGTGAGACGAGCTCCGACACGATCGCGGCCATTCTCCGCTCCGACGTGGACTGGACCAGCTTGCCGGATGACGTGCCACCTGCGCTGCGCCATTTGCTCGAGCGCTGCCTTGACGAGAATCTCAGGCGTCGCCTGCGCGACATCGGCGACGCGCGACCGGCCCTCGAGGACGCGCTCCTGCCCGTCGCGGCTGTTCCCGTCCACCCGGCCGCGCCGGGCGTGTCACGAAGAGGGGTCCTCTTCGGCGGAGCGGCACTGGGGATGCTGGGCGTCGGGTTCGTGGGCGGCTCGGCGGCGGCAGGCCGCGGGCGCGGTGGGGCCCCGCCGTCATACCAGCGGCTCACGTTCAGGCGCGGGTTGATTCGCACGGCTCGTTTCGCGCCCGACTTCAAGACGGTCCTTTGCGGTGCTCTTTGGGACGGCGACGTATGTCGCATCTACACGGTCAGACCCGAGAGTCCGGAATCGGCTCCGCTCAATCTGCCCCCCGCGATGCCCCTGGCGATCTCCGCGTCCGGAGAGCTGGCGCTGTCCCTCGGCACGCACTTGAGGGGCACCATGACCTACGGCACGCTCGCGCGCGTGCCGCTCTCGGGAGGCGCCCCCCGGGAAATGCTCGAGGACGTGAAGTTCGCGGATTGGTCCCCCGACGGCCGCGACCTCGCGATCGTCCGGCGAGCGGGCGCTCGCGACCAGCTCGAATTCCCGATGGGCACCGTCGTAGCCGAGTCGTCCACGCCGAATGGCGGGTTCAGCTTCGTCCGCGTGTCCCCGGGCGGCGATTTCGTGGCCGCCTTCGAGCTCGCGGCAGCCCGCGACTTGAACGGCACGGTCACCATCGTCGACCGCTCCGGCAGGCGGAAGGCCACGTCGCGGCCGTATGTCAACGTTTTCGGACTGGCGTGGAGCGGGAACGGACGTGAGGTCCTCTTCACGGCAGCCGACGAGCTGCCGCTTTTCCGCAACACGCTCTACGCGATGCCCCTCGACGGGCCCGTGCGCGTCCTCGCACGCCTGCCAGGCAATGTCAGCCTGCACGACGTGGCGCCCGACGGCCGCGTCCTGATCGCGCGCACGGACGATCGCAGCGGCATCTCCGTCTTCGCGCCCGGCGCGGCGACCGAACGCGATCTGTCCTGGCTCGACGCGCCGGTCCTGGCCGACATCTCCATGGACGGCCGATCGATTCTCTTCTCGGAGACTGGTGTTGGCGGCGGGCCCCGGGGAAGCACCTACTTGCGCGGCACCAACGGCTCGGCGCCGGTGCGCCTCGGCGATGGTCACGCGCAGGCACTGTCGCCGGATGGCCGATGGGCGATCGCGCGGACGGGATCGCCGCACCTCGATCTGGTTCCGACCGGAGCGGGACAGGCCAGGCGGCTCGAGCGATCGGGCCTGACGCTGCTCACGGCGCGCTTTCTGCCTGACAGCCGGCGCGTTGTCGTGCGCGCGCAGCCGGCGGCGGGCGGCCCCCGGCTGTTCGTGATCGACATCGACGGGACAGCGGTCGACGCCATCACGCCCGGGGACGTGGCGGTCGGCGCGACGGGGTGGCAGGTGTCGCCGGATGGGACGGCGGTAGCGGTCGCGACGGATCGCGCGCTGGAGCTCTATCCGCTGACGCCTGGGCCCCCGCGACGAGTGCCTGGGGTGACGGACCGAGACTGGCCGCTCCGCTGGATCGAGGACGGCATCCTGATCTCCGAGAACCCGGCGGCCGCGGGGACGGTGTTTCGTCTCGATCTATCCACCGGCCGGCGCGTCGCCTGGAAGGAGATCGGGCCCACGGATCCGACCGGGATCATGAGCCTGAACCTGTCGGGGATGGTGGTGACGCCGAACGGCCAGCACTACGGCTACGGCTGGCATCGGGCGATCAGCGATCTATATCTCGGCGGCGGATGGACGTGACCTTCCGCGCCTCACCGGCGAAGGGTCGATGAAGTGGTGGAGCTGATCAGGATCGAACTGACGACCTCCTGAGTGCGATTCAGGCGCTCTCCCAACTGAGCTACAGCCCCACCCGTCGGAGAGGACGCGGAGATTAGCGGGAAGCGGTGAGGCCGTCAAACGCGGCCCCCGAAGGCCTCAGCTCGGAGTCTCGACGAGCTTGCGCTTGACCGCGCGGAACACGCCCTCGATGATCGCGTCGTCGAGGCCGAACGTCCGCACGGCGAACCGCACGAGCCTCCCGCGCACCTCCGCCTCCTCGGTCACCGTGAGTTTCGTGATCTGCGCGGTCTCGAGCTCGAGCTCGAACGTCCACGTCCCGCCGTAGGCGACGTCCGGCTCGGTCGTCCTGACGACGAGCTTGCGGGGAGGCCGGAATGTATCGAACGTGATCGAGACGGGCGACCCGACGACCTCGATCGCCGTGGGCGGCGCCGTCGCCACTCCCTGGTCCACGGCGCGCAGGTCCGAGCGATCGACCGGCAGCTGGCGGATCGAGAGGAGCGCGGACCAGACCCGTTCCGGCGGCGCCGCGAACGACTTGCGGCGCGTCAGGACGTGCTTCTGGGGCAGGCCGGCCCCGACCATCGCCATGACGACGACGGCGACGACGCAGAACGCGAGGAACTTGAGGGCGGCCTTCACGGCGCCACGATCGCCTTCACGGTCCGATTCTGCTCCTGGGCGCCGGCCGTGAGGAGGTCGTGGAGGCTCGTCCCCTGCAGGACGGCCCGTTCCTCGCGCGCGGCCTTCCCGAAGATGCGGTGCAGGCTCGTGGCGACGGCGTCGGTCCCCTTCGGGACGGCGCGCGCGGCCGACTCGCCGATCGCGCGCGCGACCGCGTAGAGCGAGATCGTCTCCGGGGCCCGCGTGAGCGAGAAGACGCCGCCCTCGCCGGCCGCCACGAGGCCGGCCTGGCGCAGGTCGCGCACGAGGGGCACGACGTCGGCCTCCGGCCGCGCGAGCTCGTGCGCGAGCGCCGTGAGCGTGCGCGTCGCCCGGTCGTTCCGCCAGGCGACCGTCAGGACGAGGAGGAGCCGCACGGATTCGTACAGGCGGCCGCCCTCCTCGGTGCGCTCCGCGAGGGCGTCGTGGTCGAGGAACTCCGCGCGGAACTGGATCGCGTGGGCGAGCGAGATCCCGAGCAGGAAGAGGACGAACACGAAGCCCACCGCGACGACGAAGACGATGGCGGCCGTGAGCGGGCCGTAAACGGCGCCGCCGCCCGCGAGCTGCGCGACGCCGCGCGCGATCGCGACGCGGAGCCCCGTGATCGTCGCCGCCGCGAACGTCGCGCCGGCGAGCGCGGGACCCCATCGGACGACGGCGCCCGGGAGCGTCCGGTAGAGGTAGACGAGAAGGACGAGCGTCAGGATCGCGCCGAGAGGCCGGATGCCGGAAAGGCTCGCCCCGCTCTCGAGGACGAGCGACGTGAGGACGCCGATCGCGATCGGCCCGAGGATCATCACGGACAGCGCGGTGCCGAGCCGCCGGAGCGGCGGCCGCGGCGTCACGGTCGTGCCCCACAGGGCCTGCGCGGCGCCCTCCACCAGGAAATAGGTCCGGAGCGACGTGACGAGGAAGAAGATCGTCGCGGTCCCCGACACCGACGCATAGCGCACGATCGTCTGGATGTCCGCGACGACTTCGCGCCCGGCGCCCGGGAGGGCAAGGCGGAGGATCCGATAGAGGCCGACGCCCGAGAGGCCGAAGAGCGTCGACGTGAGGACCGTGACGGACGCGATGAGGGGGACGAGGCTCAGCAGCGACGAGTACGCGAGGCTCGAGGCGAGGTCGAATCCGCGGGCGTCCCAGAAGCGACGTGCCGTGCCTCGGCCGACCACCCGCAGGGTTTCGGCCAGGTTCTGCCACGGGGTCCGGGCGAGCCGGAGCCGCGCCGTCGTCGGGTGCATTGCGTCTCCCATCGTAACCTTCCGCCCGCGCGCGGGCTGTGACAAGATTCCGCCTCCCGAAGGAGGACCTCATGGCCAACAACACCGTCGAAGACGCCGCCCGGGCGGTGGAGCAGAAGATCGACGCGACGCGCGATGCCGCCGCCTCGGGCGCGGGCCGGGTCCGCGAGCGTGTCTCGGAGGTCGCCGACAACGTCAAGGCGCGCGCCTCCGCGCTGCGCGACAAGATCGCGGACACCGAGTGGGAAGACGTGAAAGCGAACGTCGCGGGCTACGTCCGCGACAACCCGGGCAAGTCGGTGGCGATCGCGCTCGGCGTCGGGTTCGCGCTCGGGCTCCTCATGCGGCGAAGGGACGACTGATGGACGGCGCCGCCCGCCCGCCCGCTCCTCACGGCGCGTCGCCCGAAGGCCCGGTCGGCGCGCTCGGTGAGCCGTTCGGCTTCATCGCGTCCGGCGACTGGCAGAAGACCGTTCTCGAGACGGTCCAGAAGCACCCGATCCCGTGCCTCGTGGGCGCGGCCGCGGTGGGCTTCATCGTGGGCCGCTATCGCGGGCGCGCCATCGTCGGCGCCCTCGCCGGCGTCGCGACGAACATGGTGCTGAAGCAGATCGGCGAGTCGTTCGTCGGCGGAGACCTCGGCTAGAAGGTTCGGCGCTTCGCCCGCGTAGACTCTTCCCATGGAGAAGTCTGCGAAGGCTCATCCGTCGATCCTGACGTTCGCGTCGTCGGCGGGTTGAGCGTGCAAGCTGGGTCAGTCTGACCTGGTGAAACTGCTGGGTGCGCTGCCGCGGGTGCACGATCCGCGCGCTCTCGTCGGATTCGACTCGTCCGACGACGCTGCCGTATTCCGCCTCGGGGACGCCGACGACCCCGACGCCGAGTGCCTGCTCGCGACGACGGATTTCTTCACGCCGGTCGTGGACTCGCCGTTCGACTTCGGCCGCGTCGCGGCCGCGAACGCCCTCTCGGACGTCTGGGCGATGGGCGGCGAGCCGCTCTTCGCGCTGAACCTCGTCGGCTTTCCGGCGAAGGCCCTCCCGATGGAGGTCCTGGGCGAGATTCTCGCGGGCGGCGCGGCCGTCGCCGAGGACGCCGGGATCCCGATCCTCGGCGGCCACTCGACGGACTTCGACGTTCCGGTCTACGGCATGGCCGTGACGGGCCGCGCGAAGCTCTCGCGCCTGCGCCGCAACGTCGGCGCCCGGCCGGGCGACGCGCTCGTCCTCACGAAGGCGCTCGGCACCGGCATCCTCACCTCCGCGCTGCGCGCGCGCGTTCTGCGCGAGGGCTCGATCCGCGCGCTCCTCGGCCGCGGCGAGGGCCCGACGCCGGAGGAGGAGGAGGGCGCCGTCGCCTCGATGATCCGGCTCAACCGCGCGGCCGCGCGCGCCGCGGACGCCTTCGACGTCTCGGCGTCGACGGACGTGACGGGCTTCGGGCTCCTCGGCCACCTGAAGGAGATGCTCGGGGGCGGCGGCGTCTCGGCGGAGGTTTCCGCGTCGGCTCTGCCCGTCCTCGCGGGCGCCCGGCGTCTCGTTGCGGCGGGCTTCGCGCCCGACGGCTCGCGGCGGAACCTCGCCGCGGCGCGGCCCGGCCTCGACGTTGCGTCCGGCGTCGCCGAGGACGATCTTCTCCTCGCGGCCGACGCCCAGACGTCCGGGGGTTTGCTCCTCGCCGTCCGGGAATCGGAGGCGGAGGCGCTCGTGGCGGCGCTGCGCGGCGGAGGCGACGCTCCCGCGGCGGTCGTGGGACGGTTTTTCGGGATACGGTCGGGTGCACCGGCGATCCGGGTGATCGCTTGAAGGAGGCGGACATGGACGCGACGAAGGACGAAGAGCGCTGGGAAGGGGTCACGTCGGCGGCGAACGAGTCCGAGGCGGCGCTCATCGCGGGATTTCTCGAGAGCCGCGGAATCCCGGCCCGCGTCGTGGACAAGAGCTTCCACCTGACGCCGACCGAGAGCGAGGACCTGTCGGGCGTCGAAGTCGGCGTGCCGGCCGCGCGTGTCGCCGAGGCGCGCGAGGAGCTCGCCCGCCGCGAAAAGGCCTACGACGAGGCGCCTCCCGGATCGGATCTGATCAGCGACGACGAACCCTCGGGCGGCTGATCACGGGGTCTCGAGGCGCCTCCGCTAGAATCCGGCGCCGGAGTCTCATTGCAGCCCGAAAAGATCGGTCGGTACGTCATTTTGCGCACGCTCGGGCGAGGCGCGATGGGCGTCGTCTACCTCGCGCGCGACCCGCAGATCGAGCGCGAGCTCGCCCTGAAGACGATCCGCTTCGACGACGGGGAGAAGAGCTTCAGCGCCGACGAGGCCAAGGCCCGCTTCCTGAAGGAGGCGAAGATCTCCGGCCGCCTTCAGCACCCGCACATCGTGACGGTGTTCGACGTCGGCGAGGACCAGGGCGTGCTCTACCTCGCGATGGAGCTCGTGCAGGGCGGGAGCTTCTCGCAGCGACTGGCCGACCCGGCCGGGTTCTCCATCCGCGACCGCGTCCGCGTCGTCGCCGAAGTCGCCGAGGCGCTCGCGCACGCCCATGAGCGCGGCGTCCTGCACCGCGACATCAAGCCCGCGAACATCCTCCTGTCGCCGTCGCTTTCGGCGAAGGTCACGGACTTCGGGATCGGCAAGCTCCTCACGGGCGACACGGAGCTCACGTCCACGGGCCAGATGGTCGGCTCGCCGGCCTACATGTCGCCCGAGCAGATCAAGGGCGACAAGCTGGACGCGCGGACGGACATTTTCTCGCTCGGCGTCGTCCTCTATCAGGCCGTGACGCTGCGCAAGCCGTTCCCCGCGGACACCCTCACGACGCTCGTGTACCAGATCCTCCACGAGGAGCCGGCCGATCCGGCCGCGGTCGCCGGCGACCTGCCCGAGGGGCTCGGGGCGATCGTGAGCCGCTGCCTCGCGAAGGACCGCGCGAACCGCTACGCGGACGCCGCCGAGCTTGCGGACGACCTGCGCGCGGTGCTCGGCTTCTCGCCGGTCGGCTCGACGGCCAGCTTCTCGGAAAGCCGCGTCAAGCGAGGGAAGTCGACGCCGTCGTCGCCCGCGACGCCCCAGCTGCCGCCGCAGTCGCCGCACGCGTCCATGGCGCCCACGGCGGCCATGCCGGTCATGTCCCCGGGGCCCGTGGGCGCAGCTCCGGCGGCGTCGGACTCGGAGTCCCCGACGATCACGACCGGCCGCCGGATGGGCGAAGTCGCGAAGAAGGCCGAGGCGAAGGTCGGCCCGCCGGCCGCGAAGAAGGGCCTCTCGGCCGCGACTCTGGGAGCGCTCGGAATCGTCGCCGCCCTCGCCGTCCTCGTCGCGGTCGCGCTGAAGAAGGGCGGGGCCACGGACGCTCAGCCGGTCACCTCGGCGTCCCCGGCCGCAACGTCCGCGCCGGCGCCGGCACCGCCCGCTTCCGTGGCCGCTCCGTCCACGGGCGGCCCCGCCGTCGCGGTCGTCGAGACCCCGGCCGCGAGCGCTGCGCCCGCGGCCCCCACGCCCCCGCCGGCTCCGAAGAAGACGAGGGTGAAACCGACGCCGAGCGAGGCCGCGGCCTCCGCATCGGCCTCCGCCGCCAAGGCCGCCGCCAAGCCGACCGTGGCCGCGGTCAAGCCCGTCGATCTCACGTACACGATCCGCCGCTTCCTCAAGATCAACGTCTCGCCCAGCCAGGCGCGCGTCTTCATGGACGGCAACTACATCGGGATCTCGGACGACTGGGACGACGCCGGCGGCGGCTCGCTCCTGACGTTCAACCTCGAGGGCCAGCACCGGCTCCGCATCTGCTACCCGGAGCACCGGGACCTGCTCGTGGACGTCATCGTCCGCTCGACCGCGGCCGACGACAAGGTCACGATCGAGCAGGACCTCCCGAAGGGCGTGCCGGACGGACCGACGGGCCCGGAGGGCAGCTTCCGCCGGCCGAATTACAAGTCGATCGGCGCCGTCCTCTTCAACGTGGACCCGCCCGACGCGATGGTCACCGTGAACGGCAAGGAGTACGGCCCCGCGTCGAAGTGGCTGAAGGAAGAGATGACGTTCGCCAACATGGCCGTCTACCAGGTCGCTCTCTCGGCTCCAGGCTACGAGACGAAGACGGTCCGCGTCCTGATCGCCCCGACCGCCGGCGAGCTCCGCGCGACGGTCAAGGAACGGCTGAAGAAGCAGTAGTCAGATCGGGCCGGAGAGGATTCGGAAGCCGGCCGCTTTCTTGATCGCCTCCTCCAGCCGCCGCGCGAGGAGAAGCGTCAGGCCGCCGAGCAGGGGAGCGCCTTCCGGCGCGCCGCTTCCGAGCAGACCCTGCACGACGTTGCGCGTCAGGACGTAGACGACGGCCGGGCCGCCGTGCGCGTACACGTCCGCCGATCGCGGTGCGTCGTCGACGAGGCCCATCTCGCCCACGATCTCGCCGGGCTTGAGGATCGCGAGGGCCTCCTCGCCGGCGCCCGCGATGTCGAGGGAGACGCGGAGCCTGCCCTCGACGAGGAGGAACGCCTCGTGTCCCGAGTCGCCCGCCTTCACGAGCGCGGCGCCCGGCATGACCGTGCGCGCCGTGAGGCCGAGCGCCGGGAGGATCGCGGGATCGAGGCCCGCGGTCTCGAAGAGGTCGCGCGCCCGGGCGAGGTCCACGTCGGAGTCGATCGTGTGGGCGCGCGTCGGGTCCGGAGCCACGGGCTTCACCGAGAGTCCCTCGAAGAACCTCGCGAGCGAGGCGTTCGTGTCGCGGATCGCGGACGTCAGGCTCGCGAGGGCGATCCGCCGGAACGCTCCGCCCGCATCGCCGCCCGCGAACACGAGGGCGCGGGCCTCGTCCGCGGGAAGGAAGACGGCCCGGGACCCCGCCTCCGGCCTGAGGCGCGCGACCCGGGACGCTCCGCCGAGCGTCGCGCTGAGGTCGGCGAGCGCCGGCGCGGAGAGGCGCGCGACCGGGTGCGGGCCGAACGGCGTCTCGGCGAGGAGCTCCGCAGAGCCTTCCAGGAACAGGAATGCGCCGGCCGGGGAGTCGCCGTCCCGGATCTCGTCTCCCGCGGCGAAAACGCGGCGGGGACGCGCCCCCGCGAGGAGCTCGGCGTCGCGTGCGCTTCCCACCCCGGGATTATCCGCCGCTCGGTGCACGTGCATCGGTTGACGGGGCGGGGGGCGGGATCTATCGTCCCGGCGCGGCGATGAGCGGTCCCACCTCGGATTCGGCCCCGGTTCTCAGGCATACGCCGCTCTGGGAGCGGCACCGTGCGCTCGGCGGCAAGATGGTCCCGTTCGGCGGATGGGACATGCCCGTCGAGTACTCCGGGCTGTCCGAGGAGCACCGCGCCGTCCGAGAGCGCGCCGGCCTCTTCGATGTCTCCCACATGGGCGAGATCCGCGTCAAGGGTCCGAAGGCGTTCGAGGTGGTCCAGCGCCTCACGTGCAACGACGTCGCCGCGCTCGACGACGGCAAGGTCCAGTACTCGGCGTTCCTGACGCCGCAGGGCACGTTCGTCGACGACCTGCTCACGTACCGCCTCGCGGCGGACGACTACCTCCTCGTCGTGAACGCCTCGAACACGCCGAAGGACGTCGCGTGGGCGAAGGCCGCCGAGTGCCCGGGCGCGTCCGTCGAGGACGAGTCCCCGATCTGGGCGCAGATCGCCGTGCAGGGCCCGCGCGCCGAGACGATCCTCCAGACGCTCACCGAAACGCCGCTCGGGCGGATCACGTACTACCGCTCCGAGCCGGGGAAGGTCCTCGGCATCCCCGCGCTCCTCTCGCGCACGGGCTACACGGGCGAGGACGGCTTCGAGGTCTACCTTCACCCCGACCGCGCGGGCGACGTGTGGGACGCGATCCTCAAGGCTGGCCAGCCGCACGGGATCCTGCCGGCGGGGCTCGGCGCGCGCGACACGCTGCGCCTCGAGGCCTGCCTCGCGCTCTACGGCAACGACATCGACGACGCCCACACGCCGTGGGAGGCGAACCTGGGCTGGATCGTCAAGATGAAGAAGGGCGATTTCCAGGGCCGCGAGGCGCTTGCGAAACAGAAAGAGGCGGGCGTTCCGCGCAAGCTCGTCGGCTTCGAGGTCACGGGCCGCGGGATCGCGCGGCACGGCTATGCCGTGCAGGTGGGCGGGGCCGCGGGGGCCGCCGGCGTCGTCACGTCCGGAACCCAGACGCCCACGGTCGGCAAGCCCATCGGCCTCGCCTACGTCCCAACGGAGAAGACCGCGCCGGGCACCGTCCTGGCGATCGACGTGCGGGGCCGCGGCGTCCCGGCCGTCGTCGTACCGACGCCGTTCTACAGGAGAAGGACATGAGCAACTATCCGGACGACCGCCGCTACACGAGGAGCCACGAGTGGATCCGCGTGGACGGCGACGTCGGCACGATCGGCATCAGCGACCATGCCCAGAAGGAGCTCGGCGAGATCGTGTTCGTCGACCTCCCGGACATCGGCGAGATCTTCGACGCCGGGCAGGAGTTCGGGACGATCGAGTCCGTGAAGGCGGTCTCCGAGATCTTCCTGCCCGTGGCCGGCGAGATCCTCGAGACCAACAAGGTCCTCGCCGACGAGCCCGGCGCCGTGAACGAGGACCCGCACGGCGACGGCTGGCTCGTGAAGGTGAAGCTCTCGTCGGACGCCGAGGTCGACGCCCTCCTGAACGCGACCGACTACGAGAAATTCGTCGAGGAAGAAGCCAAGGCCTGACCCTCGGCGTAGATCGAGCCGGGAAGGAATCACCCGATGCGCTACATCCCGAACAGTCCCGACGAGCGCGCCGAGCTGCTCGCCGCGGTCGGAGCCTCGTCGGTCGACGACCTTTTCGCGACCGTGCCGCGCGCCGTCTACCACCGCGAGACGCCGCCGCTCCCGCCGCCCGCCTCCGAGATCGAGGTCCGCCGCGACTTCGGCGCCCTCGCCGCCTCGAACGCATCGCTGTCCGACTGGACGTCCTTCCTCGGCGCCGGCCTCTACAGCCACCACTCGCCGGCGTTCGTCTCGCAGCTCCTCCTGAGGGGCGAGTTCCTGACGGCCTACACGCCCTACCAGCCCGAGGTTTCGCAGGGAACGCTCACGGCCGTGTACGAGTTCCAGACGCACGTTGCGCTCCTGACAGGCATGGACATCGCGAACGCCTCCATGTACGAGGGCGCGTCCGCCTTCGTCGAGGCGGTGCTCATGGCCGAGCGCCTGACGAAGAAGAAGACGAAGGTCGTCGTCTCGCAGGGCATCCACCCCGAATACCTCCGGTGCCTCCGGACGTACCTCGCCAACTTCCCGTTCACGATCGTCGAGGTTCCGGTCGGGGCGGACGGCCTCACGGACGCGGCCGCCCTGGAATCCGCGGTCGATGATGCGACGTTCGCCGTCGCCGTCCAGTCGCCGAACGCGTTCGGCGTCGTCGAGAGCTGGGACGGCCTCGCGGCCGCGGCCCACGCGAAGAACGCGCTCGCGATCGGCGTCGTGAACGAGATGTTCTCGCTCGCGGTGCTCCAGCCGCCCGGCGCCCGCGGCGTCGACATCGCCTGCGGCGAGGCGGCGTCCTTCGGCGTCCCGCCGTCGTTCGGCGGCCCGCTCGTGGGTTTCCTCGCCTGCCGCGACGCGTTCAAGCGCCAGATCCCCGGCCGCCTCGTCGGCAAGACGGTGGACGCGGACGGCGCGAGCGCGTTCTGCCTCACGCTCTCGACGCGCGAGCAGCACATCCGGCGCGAGAAGGCGACGTCGAACATCTGCACGAACCAGGGCCTCTTCGCGCTCGCCGCGACCATGACGCTCTCGGCGCTCGGCAAGCAGGGCCTGCGCGAGACCGCGCTCCAGTGTCTCGCGAAGGCGGAGTACCTCAAGGCGGGCGTGAAAGCCCTCGCGGGCCCGTTCTCGCTCCCGTTCTCCGGGAAGACCTTCAACGAGTTCGCCCTGCGCTGCGGCCCGGGCGTCGACGCGGTTCTCCGCCGCGCCGAGGAGAACAGGATCCTCGCGGGCGTCCCGTACGCGCGCCTCGACCCGCTCGGCCCCGCGCACCGCGACCTTCTTCTCGTCGCCGTGACCGAGCGGGTTCCGCGCGCCGGGCTCGACGGCCTCCTCGCCGTCCTGAGGAGCTTCTGAGATGAGCGACCACGGAACCCTGGTGTCCGAACCCATCGTCCGCGCGGATGCGCGCCTCGACCGGCGCCGCCGCTTCGGCTCCCTCTTCGACGCGACGCGCGCCGGCCGCACGGGCGTCCACCTGCCCGCGCTCGACGTGCCCGCGGCCGACGCCGAGCGTATCTTCGGGGCTCAGCATCGACCCGAGGTCGCGGGCGAGATCGAGGCGAGCGAGGTGGACGTCGTCCGCCACTTCACGCGCCTCTCGCAGATGAACTTCGCGATCGACACGGCGCTCTATTCCCTCGGGTCGTGCACGATGAAGCACAACCCGCGCATCAACGAGGAGATCGCGCGCCTCGCGGGGTTCAACGACACGCACCCCTACGCGCCGGAGCATCTTGCGCAGGGGAACCTCGAGCTCATGTGGCGGCTCGAGCAGGCGCTCAAGGCCCTCACGGGCTTCGCGCGCGTCACGCTCCAGCCCTCGGCCGGCGCGAACGGCGAGCTCACCGGAGCGCTCATGATCCGGGCCGCGCACGTCAAGGCCGGAAACCCGCGCAAGAACGTCCTCGTCCCGGACTCGGCGCACGGCACGAACCCGGCCACGGCCCACTTCGCCGGTTACGACGTCGTCGAGCTCACGTCGAACGCGCACGGCACGCTCGACCTCGCGGAGCTCGCGTCGAAGCTGAACGAGGACGTCGCGGCGCTCATGATCACGGTCCCGAACACGCTCGGCGTCTTCGAGGAGCGGATCCTCGACATCGCGAAGATGGTCCACGACAAGGGCGCGTACCTCTACCTCGACGGCGCGAACTTCAACGCGTTCGTCGGCAAGGTGCGGCCGGCGGACATGGGCGTCGACGTCATGCACATGAACCTGCACAAGACGTTCTCGACGCCGCACGGCGGAGGCGGCCCGGGCGCGGGGCCCGTCGGCGTCGCGCCGGCGCTCGTTCCGTTCCTCCCGGTCCCGACGGTCGAGAACGACGGCGGCGTCTTCCGCCTCGAGGTCGACCGCCCGGACACGATCGGAAAGATGCGGACGTTCTACGGGAACTTCGGCGTCCTCGTCCGCGCGCTCACGTACATCGTGTCCTACGGCAACCGCATCCACGAGGTGGCCGAGAACGCCGTCCTGAACGCGAACTACATCCGCCGGAAGCTCGAGCCGTTCTACCACCTGAAGTACGACGCGCCGAGCTACCACGAGGTCGTGTTCGACGACAAGAAGCAGGCCGCGCACGGGCTCCACAACATCGACGTCGCCAAGAGGCTCATGGACTACGGCTTCCACCCGCCGACGATGTCCTTCCCGCTCATCGTGCCCGGCGCGCTCATGATCGAGCCGACGGAGTCCGAGCCGAAGGAAGAGCTCGACGCGTTCATCGACGCGATGATCGCGATTGCGGGCGAGTGCGAGACGTCCCCGGAGATCGTCCACGGCGCCCCGCACACGACGCCCGTGCGCCGTCTCGACGAAGCGGGTGCGGCCCGCGAGGCGTCGAAGGTCGGAAACTTCGCACCCGTCCTCCGCGCGCCGGTGAAGTAGCTCCGAAGCAAATAGAATCTCCTGAATGCCTCGAGTCCGCGTGCCGTATCTCGACGGGCGGCGCCTCGCTCGCGCCCTCGTGGCGGGAGCCCGCGCGGTCGCGTTGCACCGCGAGGCGATCGACCGCATCAACGTCTTCCCGGTCGCGGACCGCGACACGGGCTCGAATCTCGCCGCGACGCTGAACCGCGTTTCCGCGGCGATCGCCGGGACGCGCGAGCGGAGCGTCGCGGCCGTCGCGCGCCGCGCGGCGGACGAGGCGCTCCTCGGGGCGCGGGGCAACTCGGGCGCGATCGTGGCGCAGGCGCTCGAGGGCTTCGCGGAAGCCGTGCGCGACGACGCCCGCCTCCCGGCGCCCGCGTTCGGGCGAGCCGCCCGCGCCGCCGCGCGCGCGGCTCGCGGGGCCATGGCCCACCCGCAGGAGGGGACGCTCCTCTCCGTGATCGACGCGTGGGCCGGGGAGGCGGAGCGGGCGGCCGCCGGCGGCGGCTGGGCGTCCGCGTTCCTTGCCGCGCGGACTGCCGCTCGAGCCGCCCTCGCGCGGACGCCCGACCAGCTGGCCGTTCTTCGGAAGGCCGGCGTCGTCGACGCGGGCGCACAGGGGTTCGTGGACTTTCTCGAGGGCGTCGCCGCCGGTTACGCGGTGCGGGGCGTCGCCCCGCCGCCCGCCCCGGCGGACCGCGTCGAGGCCCGGATCCGCGAGGCGAAGGAGACGCTTCTCTTCCGGTGGTGCACGGAGGTGCTCCTGTCGGGAGCCGGGATCGACCGCGAGGCGCTCCGCCGGGCTGCAGCGCCGCTCGGCGATTCGCTCGCCGTCGTCGGGAGCGCGACCCGCGTGAGGCTCCACATGCACGTGAACCGCCCGGAGGACGTCTTCGAGGTCGCGCGGCGTTTCGGGCGCGTCGAGGAGACGAAGGCCGAGGACATGCGCGCGCAGCGCGACGAGGCGGGCGGCGGCCGCGTCCGCCCGGCCGGACGCGTCGCGATCGTGACGGACACGGCCTGCGACCTGCCCGACGTGTTCCTCGAGCGGGAAGAGATCGCGCTCGTGCCGCTGCGGCTCATCGTCGGCGAGGAGACGTTTCTCGACCGCGTCACGATCACGCCGGCCGAGTTCCACCGCAGGCTCCGCGCGGAAGGGATCACGGCCCGCACGTCGCAGCCGCCGGCGGCCGACTTCCGCGAGGTCTATGGCGCGCTCGCCGGGCACGGGTCGCCCGTGGTCGCGATCCACGTGTCCGGCGCCCTGTCCGGGACGACCTCGGCCGCGCGGCTCGCGGCGGCGTCGCTCGGCGGCCGGGCCGGTTTCGCTCCGGTCGAGGTCGTGGACTCGAAGGCCGTGTCGGTTGCCCAGGGGCTGGTCGTGCGGGCCGCGGCCCAGGCGGCCGCCCGGGGGGAGGGCCTGGCCGAGGTCGTCCGTGCCGCCGAGGACGCCGCGGCCCGGGTGCGGCTCCTGGCCGCCGTGCCGTCCCTGGACTCCTTCGTCCGGGGAGGCCGGGTGACGGCGGGACAGCGCCGCCTCGCCAACTTGCTGGGGGTCGTTCCGCTCCTGACGCTCGACGCGGCGGGCCGCGCGCGCGCCGGCGGGGCTGCCCGGGGCTTCCCCCGGGCCTGCGTCCGGCTCGTCGAGAAGTCCCTGAATGCAGCCTCGGGGGTCCCGGCGCCGGTTTTCGCCGTGGCCCACGCCGACGCCCCCGAGCTGGCGGAGAGAATCGCCCGGGAGCTGCTCGCCGGGCGCCCCGGGGCGGAGGAGTACGTCGTGGAGGTCACCCCCGTACTCGCCGCCCACACCGGGCCGGGCGCCGTGGCCGTCGCGACCATGGGGGCGCGCCCGCGTTGACGCGCCGGGAGGCGGTCTGATTCGGCTGCACCCTTGACGGAATGAAACGCTGGTCGCCAGACTTGCCTTTGTCTGTAGAATCGGGCCGAAAAGACGACTTACTCGCTTTCCTGTATAGCGACGTGAAGGAGGAACCGGTGTTCAAAGCGATTGGGACCCGGCTGGCGGCACTCGTGCTCGTCGGCCTCGCGGTCGCCCTTCCGGCGGCCCGACTCGAGGCCGCGGGCTTCGCGCTCTTCGAACAGAGTTCGAAGGGCAATGCGATGGGCGGCGCGTTCGCCGCCACCGCCGATGACCCGTCGGCGATGTTCTACAACCCGGCCGGCAACGCGTTCATCGACGAGACCATCGTGGACGGCAGCATCTTCGGAGTCCTGCGGCCCACGGCGCGGCTCGACGGCCTGAACCCGTTCCCCGGCGAAGGCTACTCGGCGAACATGGCCAAGCCCCTCTACTGGTTCGGAAACATGTACGCCGTCACGTCGCTGAGCAAGGACCTGAAGGTGTCGCTGGGCATGTGGTCGCCGAACGGCCTCGGCGTGCCCTGGCAGAACGCGGACACGTTTCGCGGCCGCGTCATCAACCAGCGCACCGACCTCCGCCAGCTCTCCGTGAGCGCGCAGTTCGCGTGGAAGGTCTCGGACGCGATCGCGATCGGCGCCGGTCCCGAGGTCCGCTTCACGGACGTGAAGCTCTCGCGGAACGTCCAGGCCGTGAACCCCTTCACGCAGCGCGTCACCGACATCGCGCACCTGAGCCTCATCTCGACGGGAACGCCCATCAAGGTGACGTGGACCGCCGGCATGCTCATCAAGCCGTGCGACCGCCTGCGCTTCGGGGTTTCGTACCACGCGCACGTCGACGTCGACCTCGAGGGGCCCGCGCAGTTCTACCAGATCTCCTCGGGCAGCCCGCAGTTCGACGCCGCGGTCTCCACGCTGCTGCCGTTCGGCACCAACCCGAACGGGCGCACGACGCTGCAGTTCCCCTCCCTGACGTCCTTCGGCGTCGCGTACGACGTGACCCCGAACCTGACGCTCGAGGTGGACGGCAACTACACGACGTGGAAGGTGTTCGACCAGACGGTCATCCGCATCGACGGCCTCGCGGACTCGGTCCTCCCGCACAGCTGGGAGAACACGTGGGCCGTCCGCGCCGGAGCGCTCTACAAGGGCAAGAAGGGGTGGGTCGCCGCGGGATTCGTCTACGACCAGACGCCGCAGCCCGACTTCGACGCCTCGCCGTTCCTCCCGGACAACAACCGCACGGGCGTGACGATCGGCGCCGGCTTCAACGTCCTCAAGGGCGTCCAGCTCAACTTCTCGTCGCTCTTCCTGTGGTTCCACGAACGCACCGTCACGACGAACAAGGACAACTTCAGCGCCACCTACCAGACGTTCGCGATCCTCCCGAGCGTCGGCATGAAGACCACCTTCTGAGGGAGCCAGGAAGAACATGAAAACCCCTCACACCCTCCTCCGCCTCTTCACCGCCGCCGCGCTCGCGGCCGTCATCGCGCTTCCCGCCGCCGCCCAGGTGGACCTCAGCAAGCTCGTCTGGATCGGCGACTCGATCGGGGCCGGTTTCTCGGCCAACTGCCTGACGAAACGGGTCCAGGTCGACTCGCCGTCGGCCGTGATCGCGCGCGCGAACAACGTGGCCGACTTCCAGCAGCCCATCATCAACGACCCGGGCCAGGGCGGCTGCATGGTCCTCACGTCGCTCGCGCCGTCGTTCGGCGCGGAGCCTTCGACGGGCACGCCCGCGAATCTCGCCCTCCCGAGGCCGTACAACAACCTCGCGATCGGCGGCTGCGCGATCCACGACATGCTCTACGCCACGACGGCGGCCGACGTGCCCTCCGCGGGGGCGTGCCGGAGCTTCATCGACCTCACGCTCAGGAACTCCGTGTTCCACATCGGATCGCAGGTCGACCAGGCCATTTCCCTCAGCCCGACGTTCGTGGTTCTCGCGAACTTCGGAAACGACTACCTCGGCGCGGTCACGAGCGGAACCGCGATCGACGGCGTGACCGTCACGCCGCTCGCCTCGTTCGCGGCCGACACGAACGCCGCCGTTGCGAAGCTGGCTGCCCGGCAGAAGAACGGCATCGTGACCGGCGTCGTGGATATCACGAACATCCCGTTCACGACGACGCTCCCGCCGTACGTGACGAGCGGAGGCAAGCTCGTCCTCGTCGGCGGCGCGCCGATCCCGCTCCTCGGACCGAAGGGCTGCGCGACGGGCGTTCCGGCCTGCGCGATTCCGAATACGACGATCGTCACGCTGGCTGCCGCCTCGTACATGCCCTTCGGCTACGGAATCCCGTGCGCGGTGGCCCCGACTCTTCCGAAATGCAACAACCCGCTCCCGGACTCGAGCAGCGCCGCCGGCCCGGGCGTCCTGCTCTATCTGGACGAGATCACGCTCCTCAAGACGCGCGGCGCCGAGTACAACGCGGCGGCGAAGGCGGCCGCGGTGGCGAACGGGTACAAGTTCTACGACCCGAACGACCTCCTCAGCCGCCTCAAGGCCGGCTTCGACTACGGCGGCGCGACGATCAATGCGGCCTTCCTGACGGGCGGCGCGTTCTCGTACGACGGCTTCCACCTGACGCCGATCGGCTACGCCCTGCTGGCCGACGACATGATCAATTTCATCAACAGGAGCTTCCCGGCCACCCTCAAGGAGCCCGACCTCTCGACGTACCTCTACGCGGGCGGCACGGCCGGCGGGCTCTCGGGCGCGTACACGCAGCCCTACGCCTGGGCCCCGATGAACGATGCTGAAAAGGCGATGGCGATCGAGCAGATCTTCACGCTCGACTTCGCAAGCCAGCTCGCCGCGATGTTCCCGACGCACCGCTCCGCCGTGACGCCCGGACCCTCCGCGCCCGTGCAGCGCAACGAGCGCGCAGGTCGCACCGACCCGATGCCCTGAACAGGAGGATTGACGTGAAAGCGACCTCTCCCGGATTCCTCGCGCGGCGCGCCGGCGTCACCCTGATCGCCGTCGCTGCGCTGTTCCTCGGCGCCTGCACGTGCCAGACGGGGCCCGCGTTCCGCGTCTCGGCGCCCGCCGAGGGCGACACGCTCTCCGCGGAGGCCTGCAAGGCCGTCGCCGTGTCCGTGACGCCCGTCGCGGGCGATTACTGCACGTTCCCGCCCAAGGCCTACGAGATCTCGGTCGACGGCGGCGCATCGCAGACGATCCCGGCGGACAAGACGCCGCTCGCCGCGACGTTCAACAACCTCGCGACGGGCCCGCACACGGCCACCGCCTGGGCGATCGGGCAGAACGGCAAGCGCCGCGAGACCGCGTCCGTGAAGTTCACGTGCGCGCCGCCGCCCCCGCCGCCGGTCGCGCCGCCGCCCCCGCCGCCGCCCCCGCCGGCCGCCGTCGAAGAGCCGATCGACAAGTACGTCCAGGACATCTTCTTCGACTACGACAAGTCCGAGATCCGGGCCGACTCGCGCGAGAAGCTCGACATGGCCGCGGGCTGGATGAAGAAGCACCCGGACGCCGAGTTCCTCCTCGAGGGTCACTGCGACGAGCGCGGCACCCGCGAGTACAACCTGGCGCTCGGCGACCGCCGCGCGAACGCGACGAAGGACTACCTCGCCTCGCTCGGCGTCGACCCCGCGAAGCTCAAGACGATCTCCTACGGCAAGGAACGGCCGTTCGTGGAAGGCCACGACGAGTCGGCCTGGTCGAAGAACCGCCGGACGCACTTCGTCCTCACGAAGAAGTAAGCGCCCTCTTTTCAGGTCTTTCCGGCGGCCCGGGTCCCCTGGACCCGGGCCGCTTGTCTTTCCGTCGGGGGGTGGGTTAGGCTTGAGGTCCGCCAGCGGGTCGGGCCGGGTGGTTCGTCTTCCCCCATGCCAGGAGCGCCCCCCGGTGATTCCAGAACTCTTGGAGTACCAATGATTTCCGCCACCGAAATCCGCCCCGGCATGATCATCATCCACAACGGCGAGCTGCACCGCGCGCACAGCGTCCTGCACAAGACGCCCGGGAACCTCCGCGGATTCGTCCAGGCGAAGCTCCGGAACCTCAAGTCCGGGGCCATGAACGAGCATCGGTTCCGGTCCGAGGACAAGGTCGAGAAGGCCTCCCTCGACACGCACCAGATGCAGTACCTCTACTCGGACACCGAAGGCCACCACTTCATGAACCAGGAGACCTTCGACCAGATCCGCCTCGACGACGAGGTCGTGGGCGAGTCCATGAAGTACCTGCTCCCCGAGACGGTCATCGAGATCGACTTCTACGACGGCAACCCGGTTTCGGTGGAGCTGCCGACGACGGTGAACCTGAAGATCGTCGAGGTCGAGCCCGGCATGAAGGGCGCGACGGCGTCGGCGTCCTACAAGCCGGCCAGACTGGAGACGGGTCTCATGGTGCAGGTGCCGCAGTTCGTGGAGGCGGGTACGGTCGTCAAGATCGACACGCGCGACAACTCCTACCTGGAGCGAGTGAGCTGAGCCTTCTCCTCGCGGCCGCCCTCGCCGGAGCGCTGGGCGCGGCCGGTGAGGTGTCGGCGGCGTCCTCCGAGCCGCCCGTGCTCGTCGCGGTCGCGGGACCCGATGCCTCCGCTCCGGCCCTTGCCGGCTCGGACACGGCTCCGTCCGCCGCCTGCCCGGTGCGCGACCCCGAGACGGGTCACTGCTTCTCCTCGGCCGACGCGGCCGACCTCGCTTGGCTGAAGCGGCCGGTCGATCCGGCGGCCGCCCGCGCCGAGGATGAGGAGGACCCCGACGACGGCGCCGAGGAGGCCGATGCCGAGCCGGTTCCCGCGGCCGCCGCGAATCTCTCGCCCGCTCAGTTCGCTTTCTGGAAGAACCTCGCCCGGACCGTCACGGGCCTCGTCGTCCGGAAGACGAACAGCCGGCCGGCCTCGCTTCCCGAGGAAGAGATCGCCGGCCTCCTCTCGTCCGATTTTCCGATCCCGCTCGAAGCCTTCGATCGCGCGAAGTTCCGCGATACGTTTTCCGCCAAGCGCGGCCGCCAGAAGAAGCACCACGCGATCGACCTGCCCGCGCCGCGCGGCACGCCGGTGCTCGCCGTGACGGACGGCGTCATCGAGCGGCTCGGGCGCGACCGGAAGGGCGGGAAGGTCGTGTACCTCCGGGACACGACCGGCCGCTACACGTTCTTCTACGCCCACCTGGCGAAGCACGAAAAGGGCCTCAGGCCCGGGGACCACGTCGTGAAGGGCCAGCGGCTCGGCGACGTCGGCGCGACCGGCCACGTGATCGGCGGCCCGCACCTGCACTTCGCGATCTTCCGGGACGAGGACGACGCGTCCGGCGGCCGTGCCCTCGTCGTGAACCCGTACCTGGTGTTCAGCCCCCTCCTGACTCCCAACTGAGGGCGCGCGCCGGCCACACCCGGCGCCGGGCGGGCGTCATAATCCCCCGTCGTGGCCGAGGAATTCCGTCGGGGCGCCGAGGGCGGCGTGAGGGATCGTTTTCTCTCGGAGTTCGCCCTTGCGCTCGTCGAGGGCGTCCAGCTCCAGGAGTTCCTGGACTGGTCCATCTCGCAGATCGGCCGGATCCTCGAGGTCGACCGCCTCACCCTCTTCCTCTTCGGGAGCGAGGCCGGGCCCGCGACGCTCGTCGCGCGTGCCGCCTGGGCCACCGGGGGCGCGCCGCCGCTCTCCATGCTCGTCCCACCCGGCGCCGCCCCGCGGATCCCCCCGTCGCTTCGGCGGTTCCAGCCGATCATCGCGGCGGACGTCCTCGCCGATCCCGAGCTGATCGACCAGGTGGACGCGTGCCGCCGGAACGGGATCGTCTCGCTCCTCCTCGTCCCGATCGGAATCGACGGCGTCCTCCGCGGCTTCGTCGGCGCCGCGACGGTCGAGAGGCGGGACTGGGCGCCCGACGACGTCGCGTTTCTCGAGTCCGCCGTCCACCACCTCTCGGCCGCGCTCAAGCAGACCGAGCTCATCGAGGAGCTGGGTCGCGAGCGCGACCGCCTCTCGGTCCTCTTCGACCTCGCTTCGGCCGTTCAGCGCTCGACGACCGTGAAGGACGTCGTCGAGACGGCCCTCACGGGCCTCCGGGACACGCTCCTGTACCCGATCGCCGTCTTCTCGCTGCTCGCACCCGAGGGGGACGCCCTCGCCGGGCTCGGCGGATACGGCGGGACGCGCGAGGACGAATTCGAGGGGAACATCCCGCTCTCACCCGAGAACCCGACGTACTCGCTCCGGGTGCTCGAGACAGGGCAGCCGATGATCATCACGGACGTGCGCCTCGAGCCGGAGAGCGCGTCGCGCGAGCGGTTCGTCCGCATCGGCGCGCGTTCCGTGGGGGTCTTTCCGATGCGCTCGGCGGGCCAGACGATCGGCGTCATGGCGGTCGCGACCCGGGACGAGGCGCGGCGCATCGAGTTCGACGACGTCGAGACCCTGCAGTCTCTCGCGGACTTCGTGGGGGTCGCCCTTGAGCAGCGCCGCACGGCCGAGGCCGTCGCCCAGTCCATGCGCGAGGCGCGCAGTCTCGCGGACGCCTCGCGCGCGCTCCTGACGCGCACGGCGAACCGCGACGTCCTCCTGACGCAGATTCTCGACGCGCTCGCGACCCACTTCGGCCGCGACGCGAGCAGCATGCTCCTCGTCGACCGCGACCGGAGCGCCCTCGTGCAGTTCGGGCGGCGCGGAAAGTGGTGGTCGCCGGGCGACCCGGTCTCCGTGATCCCCCTCGACGCGCCCGGCCTCATCCCGCTCGCCGCGCGGACCGCGCGCGTCGTCAACGTCCCCGACGTCTCGCGCGACCCGGATTACGTGGTCGGGTGGCCCGATGCGCGCTCCGAGCTCGTCGTGCCGCTCGTCCTCGACGAGCACGTGATCGGCGTCTTCGACCTCCAGTCGGGAGACGCGGCCGCGTTCTCGGACGCCGACGCCCGGAACATCTCCGCCTTCGCCGAGCGCGCCGCGCTCGCGTTGCGCCTCGCGGAGCTCGTCGGGGCCTTCGAGCAGCGCACGCGCGTCCTCGAGGCCGTGGCGCGCGCGACCCAGCTCCTGAACTTCCGCCTCCACGCTCCGGATGTGCTCACGTCCGTCGTGGAGGAGACGACGCGGGCGTTCCCGGCCGCGGACGGTGCGGTGGCGTGGGTCGCGGACCCGCCGGGCCGGAACCTCTCCGTCGCGGCGGTCTTCGGCGTCGGCGTCATGACCCTGCACGGCGGCGGGTCGGCGCCGCGTCCTGCCGTGCGCCTCAGGAGCGCCGGCCGCGCGTTCCGCGAGAACCGGCCCGTCTTCACGGCCGTGAACGGCCTCGACGAGCTCGCCGAGGGCGATCCGGTGGAACAGAGGGCCCGCGCGCGCGCCTCGGTCGCGAACCCCGACGTGCGCGCGCTCATGGCCGTGCCGATCCGCGTCGGCGACCAGCGGCTCGGCGTCCTCGAGGTCATGTCGTACCGCGCGGGCGCGTTCACGCGCGAGGACGGCGCCACGCTCACGCTCCTCGCCGAGCAGTGCGCGATCGCATTGCGCAACGCGCGGCTCATCGAGGAGCTCCAGCGCAGCAACCGCCTCAAGGACGACTTCCTCGCGAACCTCTCCCACGAGGTTCGCACGCCGCTCACGGGGATCGTGGGCTGGGCCGAGGTCCTCCTCGACTCGCACGGAGGCGATCCTCCCGTGAAGCGCGCCCTGGAGGCGATTCTCGGGCAGTCCGAGACGCTCAGCCGCATGCTCGCGGACCTGATCGACCTCTCGCGGATCGACAACTTCGGGCTCGAGCTCCGGCGCGAGCGCGTGCGGCTCTCCGAGACGATCGCGGGCGCGCTGGACGCCGTGGCACCCGGGGCCGCCAAACGGGGCGTCGCGATCCGCTGCCACATCGAGCGCGACCTGCCCGCGATGGAGGGCGACCCCGCGCGCCTCAAGCAGGTCGTCTGGAACCTCCTCGCGAACGGCGTGAAGTTCTCGCCGACCGGCGGCACGGTGGAGGTGACCGTGGCGCGCGCCGGGGACGGCGGGCTCGAGCTCGCCGTCGCGGACGAAGGCCACGGGATCGACCCGGACTTCCTCCCGCACGTCTTCGAGCGCTTCCGGCAGGAAGAGACGTCCTCGAGCCGGCGCTACGGGGGCCTCGGCGTCGGCCTCTCGATCGCGCGCGCCATCGTGGAGGCGCACGGCGGGACGATCGCCGCCGAGAGCGAGGGCCGCGAGAAGGGGAGCCGGTTCCGCGTCATTTTTCCACGCGAGCGCGTGGTCGAGCCGATCGCCCGTGCGGCGGCGCCCGGGAGCGGGCGGTGAGCCCGGACCCGCGCTCCCTCGAGGAGCGCCTCCGGCAGGCCGAGGAGCGCATCGCGGCGCTCAACCGGATCGGAATCGCGCTCTCGGCCGAGCGCGACCTCGAGAAGCTCCTCGAGACGATCCTCACGGAGTCGCGCCGGTTCTCCGGGTCCGAGGCGGGCTCCCTCTACCTCGCCGAGGACGTGCCCGGCGGCGGAAGGCGGCTGCGCTTCAAGCTCGCGCAGAACGACGCCGTTTCGTTCGCCTTCAAGGAACGCACCGTGCCCGTCGACGAGGGGAGCCTCGCGGGCTGGGTCGCCGTGCACGGCGCCCCGCTCGTTCTCGGGGATGCCTACGCGATTCCGAAGGACGCCCCCTACCGGCACAACGACGCCTTCGACGTCGCGACGGGGTTCCGGACGCGCGCGATGCTCGTCGTCCCCATGAAGGACCACCTCGGGGACCTCGTCGGCGTCCTCCAGCTCATGAACCGGCTCGGGCCCGCGGGCCCGGAGCCGTACCCGGAAGACCTCGTCCCGCTCCTCCTCTCCCTTGCGACGCAGGCGGCGGTCTGCCTGAAGGCGAACCAGCTCACGGCCTCCATCCGCCGCCTCTTTGAGGACTTCGCGCAGGCGGCCATCGTGGCCGTCGAGCAGCGCGACCCGACGACCGCCGGCCACAGCAACCGCGTCGCGGCCCTCACGGTCGAGCTCGCGGGGCTCGTGGACCGCGCGCCGGACGGCCCGTACGCCTCCGTCTCGTTCTCGCGCGAGGAGATGCGCGAGATCTTCACGGCGGCCCTCCTGCACGACTTCGGAAAGATCTCGATCCCCGAGCGCGTGCTCGTCAAGGCGAAGAAGATCGAGCAGGACGGGTTGCGCCGGATCCGCGACCGCTTCGACTACGTTCTCGCCGCGGCGGAGTTCGAGGACGCGCGAGCGCTGCTGGAGCGCCTTGCGAAGGACGGGCGGCCGGTGACGGACCGCGACCTCGCCGCGCTCGCGGAGGCGGCGGACTCGCGGAGCCGGGAGATCGAGGCGGCGTTCGAGGAGGTCGCCGCCGCGAACGAGCCGACGATCCTCCCGAAGGACGCACGCGGAACTCTCGAACGGCTCGTCGGGCGCCCGTGGCGCGACCGGCGCGGCCGGACGGCGACGCTTCTCCTGCCCGAGGAGTTCCGGTTCCTCTCCATCGCGCAGGGAAGCCTCTCGCAGGAGGAACGGCTCGACGTCGAGAGCCACGTGACGCACACCTGGCGGTTCCTCTCGACGATTCCGTGGACGCCGGACCTCGCGCGCGTCCCCCAGATCGCGTACGCGCACCACGAGAAGCTCGACGGCTCGGGCTACCCGAGGCGCGTCGGCCCGCAGGAGATCCCGCCCGCGGCGCGCGCGCTCACGGTCTGCGACATCTACGACGCGCTCACCGCGTCGGACCGCCCCTACAAGAAGGCGATGCCGCACGACCGCGCTCTCGAGGTCCTCGCGGCCGAGGCCGAGAAGGACAAGCTGGACATCTGGCTCGTGAAGGCGTTCATAGAGGGGCGGGTCTGGACGGCGCTCTCCCGTTGAAAGCCGCTTTCGCCGCGGTGCTCCTCCTGGCCGCCCATGTCGCCACGGCGGCGCCTGCGAGGTGGCATTTCACCTTCGAGAAGACGTGGGAGATTTCAATTCTCTTTGAAAGGGAGGAGAAGGGAGACTCCACCCGTCTCCTCGTTTCTTCGCCGGCGGGACGTTTCGTGTTCCTTTCCTCTCAGGACCTCTCCGGTCGCGACTCCTCGGAGAGCATCCGGCGCCTCCCGCGGGGCGAGACGCTCACCCGTCGCCTCGTGCTTTCTTCATTCAAAGAAATCCCTTCCTGTTCTTCCGTGCGCCCGCCCGATGCCTGCGTGGTCTTCACCGGCGAGAACGGATCTTTCGGCGCGCCGATCTCGGCGTTCGCGGGCTCCACGGCCCAGCCTCTGCGCGGGAAGGCCGGAGCGCTCGTATCACCCGGTATGCGCGACGCGCTGTTCGCCCTCGCGCCGCTCCTTCCGGCGGTTGCGGAGTTCGGCTCCTATTCCAGGGATTTCCTCGGTCTCGTCTGGCCCGAGAGGTTCGCGGCGCCGCAGAAGCTCGTGCGCGGAGAGCGAGGGCCCGGGTGCAATTTCGACGCGACTTTCGGCTTCCCGTGCTCGGACGAGGAGAAAGCGCGCGAGACGAAGCGCTTTGCGGACCCGAGGCGTTGATGCCGGCAATGCGAGAATCCCGCGAGGACCTTCTTCGATGACCGGGCCGAACCCCACTCCGCCGGGCGACGTGACCGGGCTCCTTCTCGCCTGGAACGGGGGGGACCGCGAGGCGCTCGAGAAGCTCGTCCCGCTCGTCTACGACGAGCTTCGAAAGCGCGCACGGCGCGCTCTCGCGAAGGAGCGGCGCGGCCACACGCTTCAGCCCACCGCGCTCGTCCACGAGGCTTACATGCGCCTCGTCGACCAGAGCCGCGTGCCCTGGCAGGATCGGTTCCACTTCTACGCCGTCTCGGCGCGGGCGATGCGGCAGGTCCTCGTCGACCACGCGCGCCGCCGTCTCGCCGACAAGCGGGACGGCGGAAAGACGTTCGTCCCTCTCTCGCGGGCGGGCGACGAAGCCGCGACGCCGCCGCCCAGCCTCGACGTTCTCGCCCTCGACCAGGCGCTCGAGCGGCTCGCTTCACTCGACCCGCGGCAGGCGAAGCTCGTCGAGCTGCGCGTGTACGGCGGCCTCACGATCGACGAAGCTGCCGAGGCTCTCGAGGTGTCGGCGGCGACGGTCAGCCGGGACTGGCGGCACGCGGAGGCGTGGCTCCACCGCGAGATGGCGGGGTCCGCGGCGCCGTGACGCCCGAGACTTACGGCCGCGCGAAGGAGATCTTTCTCGACGCGCTGGAGGCTCCCGAGGGCGCACGCGCGGCGCTCGTCGCGACCCGGTGCGGCGGCGACGAGGCTCTCCGCCGCGAAGTCGAGGCCCTGCTCTCCTCGGACCAGGAGGGCGCGGGGTTCCTCGAACGGGCTCCTCTGCCACCGCTGCCCTCGAGCGACGCCGAGGAGGTCGCGCCGCCGGCGCGCGTGGGCCCGTACCGGCTCCTCCGCGAGATCGGGCGGGGCGGCATGGGGTCCGTCTACCTCGCCGAACGGGCGGACGAGGCCTACGCGGGGCGCGTCGCCGTGAAGCTCGTCCGGCGCGGGATGGACACCGAGGACATCCTCCGCCGCTTCCGGACGGAGCGGCAGATCCTCGCGTCGCTTCAGCATCCGAACATCGCGCGCCTGCTCGACGGGGGCACGACGGAGGACGGGCGTCCGTACTTCGTGATGGAGCACATCGAGGGCCGGACGCTGACGGAGGACGTGCGCGCGAAGGGGCGGTCCCTCGCGGAGCGCATCGCCCTCTTCCGGGTCGTGTGCGGCGCCGTCCAGCACGCGCACGGGATGCTCGTCGTCCACCGCGACATCAAGCCGTCCAACGTCCTCGTGATGGAGGACGGCACGGTCAAGCTCCTCGACTTCGGACTCGCCAAGGTGCTCGCGCCGTCCGCAACGGGAGACCCGGACCGCACGACGGCGGCCACGGCCATCTTCACTCCGGAGTACACGTCGCCGGAGCAGCTCGCGGGACGCGCGATCACGACGTCCGCCGACGTCTACTCCCTCGGCGTCATGCTCTACGAGCTCCTCGCCGACGCGCATCCGTACCGCGAGGCGGCCACCGCGCCGGCCCTCCTTTGGCGGGCCATCTGCGAGGTGGACCCGCCGCCACCCTCGGAGGCGGCCGAGCGCGCCAAGGGGCCGGACGCGGCGCGGCGCGCGGCCGGCCTGAGGGGCGACCTCGACGCGATCGTCCTCAAGGCGATGCGGAAGGAGCCCGGGCGCCGGTACGCGACCGTGGACCAGCTCTCCGAGGACCTCCGCCGCCATCTCGACGGGCTGCCCGTCGAGGCGCGGCCCGAGAGCGCGGCCTACCGTCTCGGCAAGTTCGTGAGCCGCCACCGGACGGCGGCCGCCGCGGCGGCGGTCGCCGCTCTCTCTCTCGCCGTCGGCTTCGGCGTCGCTCTCCACCAGGCGCGAATCGCGCGCGCGCACGAGGCGGTCTCGAAGAAGCGCCTCGAAGACGTGCGCGCCCTCGCGAACACGCTCCTCTTCGAGCTGAACGATTCGCTCGCGGCCGTGCCCGGTACCGTGAGATCGCGCGAGCTCCTCGTCCGCCGCGGCCTCGAGTACCTGAGCCGGCTCGACCCTGCCGCGGAACCCGAGGACCTCGCGCTGCTGCGCGACGTCGCGGCCGCGTACGAGAAGCTCGCGGACGTACAGGGTGGGGGAAATGCGAGCCTGGGAGACGCCGCCGGTGCGCAGGAGAGCCTGCGCAAGGCGGTCGTGCTGCGGGAGAGGACCGCTCAGTCGCATTCCGCGACGCTTCAGGACCGGCTGGACCTCGCCCGCGCACGTTCGTCGCTGGCGGGAATGCTCGGCCCGAGCTCGGAGGAGGCCCTCCGGCTGAGCGCGGCCGCGGTGAAGACCGCCGAGGAGGCTCTCGCGCTCGCGCCCGCGGACCGAAGCGTCCGCAAGCGCCTTGCGATCGTCCTCGACGCGCGGGCCATGGTCCTCACCCAGCGAGGTGACTTCGAGGACGCCCTCGCGGCCCGTCGGCGCGAAGCGGGCCTTTTCGACCTCCTCGCGGCCGATCCCGGGGCAACCGACAACGAACGGCGCAATCAGGCGCTCGTCTCGCGATACCTTGCGAGTCTCTATGACCGTCTCGTGCGCGTCGCGGAGGCGGAGCGCGAGTACCGGCGGGCGGTCGAGATCGACGAGGCACGGCTTGCGGCCGCCCCTCGCAACGCGGAGACGATGGTGGACGCCTCGCACAGCCTGCGATCGCTCGCGGTCTTTCTGCGGAGGTCCAACCGTCCGGCCGAGGCGTTGCCGCATGCCGAGAGGGCCGCCGCGCTCGCGGGCGAGATCGCCGCGAAGGATCCGGCGGATGTGGGCGCGCAGCTTGCCGCGCTGAGGGCGCGGCTGCAGGTCGCCCAGACGCACACGTCGCTCGGGCGCTTCCGCGAGGCACGCCGGATGATCCTCGATGGAATCGCCCGGCTCGACTCCCTCGCCAGGGCCGGTGTGACCGCGGGGCGGCTTCCCGGCAGTTTCGGGGCTCACGACGTCGCTCTCGCCGAAACCTGGGAGATGGAGATGCAGGGAGCCCGGGGCAAGGACCGGGAAGCCGCGCGTCGCGAGGCCCTCGCGGTCTACGAAGCGGCGCGTCGGACTTTCGCCGAGATGGAACGGCTCGGACAGCTCAGCCCGACGGACCTCGTGCTGCGAGACACGACGGCAGGAAGGCTCGTCGGCCTCGCCGAGGCTCGCTAGCGGCGTTCCGCCACGCGCCGCCCTTGCCAGGCGTACACGGCGACGCCCGCGGCGAGGATCAGGAGGCCTCGCGCGGCGTCCCTCGGAGCGTCGAGGGCGATGGCGACGGTGAAGACGAGCGACGTGACGACGTAGAACGCCGGGATCCACGGGTAGCCGGGCGTCTTCCACGGCGCGTCCGGCTGCCGGCGGCGGTAGACGAAGAGGGCGGCGCCGCCGAGCGCGTAGAAGAACGTCGCTGCGAAGGAGACCGTCGCGACGAGCTCGTCGAACTTGCCCGAGAGCGTCAGCGCCGCGGAGAAGACCGCCTGGAACACGAGGCCGAACGCGGGCGTCGCGTACTTCGGGTGAAGGCGCGCGAACGGCGCGGGGAGTCGGCCGTCTTGCGCGGCGGCCCACGCGATACGCGGCGCCGGGATGATGTTCGCGGCGAGGGAGCCGAGGACGGACACGATCACCGCGATCGAGAGCCAGCGGGCCGCGCCGTCACCGAACAGGACCTTCACGGCCGTCTCGGCCGCGCGCGGGGACGCGCCGAGCACGGCCGCAGGCGCCGCTCCGAGATAGACCGCGTTCGCCCCGAGGTAAAGGAGGGCGACCGCGCCGACGCCGAGGATGAGCCCGCCGGGGATGTCGCGCTTCGGGTTCTTCACCTCGGCGCCGAGGGCCGAAAGGTTGATCCAGCCGTCGTATGCCCACAGGACGCCCGCGAGCGCGCCGCCGACGGAGATCGCGAGGGGAGCGTTCATCGGCGGGAATGCGAGGGACGGCCGGACGGCCTTCGCGGCCGTCAGCCCGAAGCCGACGAGGGCGATCACCGAGCCGATCTTCACGACCGTGAGGACGTCGTTCAGCCGGCCGCCTTCCTTGATCCCCAGGACGTTCCACGCCGAAAGCGCGAACGCCGTCGCGATCGCGACGAGCTGGCCCTGTGAGACCGGCAGGCCGAAAGCGGAGAAGGCGGGAGCCGCAGTTCCGAGAACGGGGAAGAACGAACCGAGGAACTCCGCGAACGCGGTCGAGAGGGCGGCGACGGTTCCCGGCATCACGACGAAGACGAGCGCCCACATGTAGAGGAAGCCCCAGATCGGCCCGAACGTCTCGGAGAGGTACACGTACGGGCCGCCGGCCGCAGGGCGGCGCGCGCCGAGCTCGGCGTACGTCAGCCCGGCGGCGGCGGCGTGGACGGCGCCGATCACCCACACGACGACGATCCACGAGGGGAAGGCCGCCTTGCGGATGACGTTGCCGGCCGAGAGGAAGATCCCGCTCCCGATCATCGAGCCGGCGACGTACAGGACACAGTCCCACAGCCCGAGGGCTCTCACGAGCTGCGTCGCGCCGCGGCGTCCTTCAATCACGCGCGGCGAAGCCTAGCAGGCGTCCCGGAGGGGTAATCTCCGGCCGTGACGGACGGCCCGCCCGCGACCCGCAGGTACGTGCTCAAGCGCACGGTTGCGAAGAGCTACCGCGTGGATTACGCGCGCGAGCTGAACGAGGAGCAGAAGGCCGTCGTCTTCGCGCCGGACGGCCCGACGCTCGTCGTGGCGGGCGCCGGCTCGGGCAAGACGCGCACGCTCGTCTACCGCGTCTCGCGCCTCATCGAGGACGGCGCAGACCCCGCGTCGCTCCTCCTCCTGACGTTCACGAACCGCGCCGCGCGCGAGATGAAGCGGCGCGTCGAGGCCCTCATCGGCGCGGACCTCGTGCGCGCGACCGCGGGGACGTTTCACTCGGTGGGCGCGCGCCTCCTGCGCCCGCACGCCGAGCTTCTCGGCTTCAAGCCGAACTTCACGATCCTCGACTCGGAGGACACGAAAGACCTCCTCGAGTCCGCGACGTCCGACATCGGCGTTCCCGTCACGGAGCGCCGCTTCCCGAAGGGCGACCTCCTGCGCGCGATCGTGTCCCTGTGCGTGAACACGGGGCGGAAGCTCGACGACGTCATCACGGAGGAGCACCCGCACTTTCTCCCGCAGATCGATGCGATCCGGACGGTCGTGCACCGCTATCTCGAGCGGAAAGTCCTCGCGAACGGGATGGACTACGACGACCTCCTCCTGAACTGGAAGCGGCTCATGCTCGAGCGCCCCGAGATCCGGCGCTCCTTCGGGCTGAGGTTCAAACACGTCCTCGTCGACGAGTACCAGGACGTGAACCATCTGCAGGCCGACCTCGTGGACATGGTCGTTCAGGACGTCGAGAAGCCGAACGTGATGGTCGTGGGCGACGACGCGCAGTCCATCTACTCGTTCCGGGGCGCCGACTTCGAGGCCCTCCTGGGCTTCCCGGACCGCCATCCGGGGACGTCCGTGTTCCCGCTCGAGACGAACTACCGTTCGACGCCCGAGATCCTGCGCCTCGCGGACGCGTCGATCGCCGGGAACACGCGGCGCTTCGAAAAGACGCTCAAGCCCGTGCGCCCGTCCGGCGTGCCCGTCGCCGTCGTCGGCGCGTCGGACGTCTCGCAACAGGCCGAGTTCGTCGCGCAGCGCGTCCTCGAGCTGCGCGACGAAGGGACGCCGCTGAACGAGATCGCCGTCCTGTACCGCGCGCACCACCAGGCCCTCGAGCTCCAGATCGAGCTCACGCGCCGGGGCATTCCGTACGAGATCCGCTCTGGTATGCGCTTCTTCGAGCAGCAGCACGTGAAGGACGTCCTCGCGTACCTGCGCCTGCTCGTGAACCCGAAGGAGGAGACGTCCTTCAAGCGGCTCCTCAAGCTCCTCCCGAAGGTGGGCGAGCGCACGGCCGCGACGCTCTGGACGGCCGTGGGCGACCTGCCCGACCCCGTCGCCGCGTTCTGCCGGACGGACTTCCGGAAGGCGCCGGCGGGCGCGCAGGGCGGCCTGAAGAAGCTCGCCGCGACGCTGGAATCACTGCGAAAGCCCTCGCTCCGGAGCGCTCCGGCCGAGGCGATCCGGTACGTGGTGGACGAAGGCGGCTACGCCCACGTCGCGAAGTCGAAGTTCGACAACCACCAGGCGCGCCTCGACGATCTCGAGGCACTGGCCCAGTTCGCGCTGCCGTACGACGGCGTCGAGAGCTTCCTCGAGGAGGTCACGCTCTTCGGCGAGCCGACGGGCGAGACGACGATCGCTGGGGAAAAGGAAGACGAGCGCCTCGTCCTTTCGTCCGTCCACCAGGCCAAGGGCCTCGAATGGCGGGCCGTCTTCGTCATCGGGCTCATCGAGGACCGATTTCCGAACGTCCGCGCGGCCCGGACGGCCCCGGGGCTCGAGGAGGAGCGCCGCCTCTTCTACGTGGCGGCGACGCGCGCGAAGGACGAGCTCTTCCTCGTCCACCCGCTCGCCGCGTTCGACCGGTACGGCATCGTCGTCGTGACGGAGGCGAGCCGGTTCCTGCGCGAGCTCGCGGACGACCTCTTCGAGCGGTGGGTCCTCGAGCCCGGGCCCGCGCTCCCGATGGTGCCGGGCGCGCCGCCCGCCCCGCGCCTCGCGGAGGCGGACGATCCGACCGTGGAGGACGATCCCGAGGACGTGGTGAACTGATGTCCGGCGAGAAGCCTGCCGTGCGCCTCGGCGGCCGCATCCTCTACCTGACCGAAGACGCGGGCCTCGTGCGCCGGCAGCTCTCGGGCGAGGACCTCGCCTGGGACGCGAACGACGCCTCCCACGCCCTCCGGGACCAGATCTCGACGGACGAGATCACGCCGGGATGGGTCTGCTTCCACCACGACGAAGCGCTCGGCCGTTTCGCGTACCTCGGGGTCACGTGCGCCGAGGGCGACGCGCGCGTGACGCCGTTCGGCGAAGGCGCGGTGCGTGCCGGCGGCTTTGCCGTTTCGGTCGCCGGGCGCCGGCGCGGCAAGGGCTCTTCGCGCGAGCAGGCGCCTTACGCCGAGCGCGCGGCCGGCATCCGCCTCCTCGTCGCGGAGAGCTTCGAGCGCATCTACCGCCAGAATGCGATCAACCTCGGGATGCTCGTCACGACGGACTTCTCGATCCTCGCGAGGGTCCGGCGGGGTGAGGAGATTCCGCTCTCGTTCTTCACGGACGGCGAGGACGCCGTGACGCGAGGCATCGTCGAGGCGGGCGGGCTCCTCGCGTACACGCGCGCCCGCCTCGCGGGAGGGGCCGTGCCGCCTCCGTTCGGGCGGGCGGCGCGCCCGATGACGCTCGCCGAGAAGATCCTCGCCCGGCACGCCGGAGTTCCCGCGGTTGCGCCCGGCGACGCGGGCTTCGTCCGGACGGACTGGCGGTTCTCGCACGAGTACGTCACGCCGATGGCGGCGAACGCATTCGAGGCCGAGCTCGGGTCCGCCGCGCGCGTCACGGACCCGGAGAGCGTCCTCCTCTTTCGCGACCACCTCGCGCTCCTCGGAGAGGTCATGCCGGAGGAGCGGCGCCGGCGCGGCCTCCTCGCGCTCGCGGACGGCCTCGCGGCGCGCCAGGAGGAGTTCGCCCGCGCGCAGGGCCTGAAGCTCCACGGCGCGGGCGACGGGATCTGCCACTCCCTGATGCTCGAGCGCTACGCCCGGCCCGGGCAGGTCGTGGTCGGCTCCGATTCGCACACGACGCACGCGGGCGCGCTCGGCGCTCTCGCGTTCGGGATCGGGACCTCGGAAGTCGCGGCCGCGTGGCTCTCGCGCGACGTGCGCGTGGCGGTCCCGGCGACGATCCGCGTGGAATTGACGGGCGCGCTGCCGGCCGGCGTCGCGGCCAAGGACGTCATGCTCACGCTTCTCGCGCACCCGGCCGTCCGGAGCGGTGGCGCGATCGGGAAGGCCCTCGAGTACGGCGGCGACGCGGTGCGCGCGATGTCCGTCGACGAGCGCGCCACGCTGACGAACATGGCGGCCGAGGCCGGCGCGTTCGCGGGGATCGTCGCGCCCGACGACGCGACGGCGCGGTTCCTGGCCGAACGGCGGGGTCTTCCGCTCGACGACGCGCGCCGCGCCTGCGAAGGGCTCGCCCCCGATCCCGGCGCCGCTTACGACTCGATCCTCACGCTCGACGTCTCGGCGCTCGCCCCCCTCGTCGCCCTGCCGGGAGACCCGGGCAACGGCGTCCGGATCGCCGATCTCGCCCGGGACGTCCCGATCGACATCGCCTACGGGGGGTCTTGCACGGCCGGAAAGCGGGAGGACATGGAGATGCTCGCCGCCGTCCTCGCCGACGGCCTCGCGCGAGGCCGCCGCGTGGCGTCCGGCGTGCGGTTCTACGTCCAGTTCGGGAGCCGCGACGTGCGCGAATGGTGCCGGGAGAAAGGTTACCTCGACCTTTTCGCGCGCGCGGGAGCCGTCACGATCGAGCCGGGCTGCGGCGCCTGCATCGCGGCGGGTCCGGGCGTGTCGACGCGGCCGGACGAGGTGACCGTCAGCGCGATCAACCGCAACTTCCCGGGCCGGAGCGGGCCGGGGTCCGTTTACCTCGCGAGCCCGTATGTCGTCGCGGCGTCGGCTCTCGCGGGTAGGATTACGGCGTGGACACCCGGCGCCTGACCCGAGCCGCGCTCGCCGCGGGCCTTCTCCTCGCGTGTGGGGGCTGCGGCTGGGCCTGGAACGTCTGGGCGCGCGGCGACCTCGCGCGCGACGTGAAGTCCCTCCTGGCGCGCGAGGGCGTCCTCGTGAACGACGTGAAGTGCCGGATGTTCGGCACGCTCAACTCGGGCGCCTGCGTCCTCCCGCTGACCCCCGCGCAGTCGACGACGCTCGTGGCGGCGTTGAAGCTCCGGGTCCTCACCCCGACGGAGCCGATCCGGGAGTTCAGGTACGGCTGCTCGGACACTCCGCCCTTCGACACGGGGTTCGTCCGGGCGTACCGATCCTCGGCGCTGCGTCCCCCGGAGCTCAAGCTGCGCGACGGCGGGGGGTTCGACTACGTCTACCTGTATCACCACCCGACGTCGGGCATGGCCTGCATCCAGGCGCTTTACACGCCGGAGGGCGTCGCGCTCCCCGCGAACACGATGGTCCGCTGACCCCGGAACTTTCCGGCGTTCCCGGCGTATCCCCTTTTGGAACGGGGCTCCGCCCGGGAGGCATCGGCATGGCCAAGATCCTGAAGATTCTGCTCGGGTTGACCCTTCTGGCCGGGGCGGCCACCGGCGTCTACGCCTACAGCCGGGGCGCCAGGAAGGCCGACGGCGGCATGAAGCTCGTCGATGCGCAGCTCGGGTCGATAACCGAGAAGGCCGTTGCCGTCGGGCAGATCCAGCCCCGCCAGAAGTTCTCGGTCAAGTCCAAGATCTCGGGCATCGTTCGGGTCTGCCGCGTCCAGGTCGGCGATCGGGTGAAAGCCGGCGACCCGCTCTTCGAGATCGGGCCCGACCCGACGCCGCTCGAGCTGACCGGCGTGGATCGCGCCGTCGAATCCGCGAAAGCGACCTTCCAGCGCGCACAGCTCGAATTCGACCGGGCCGAGGAGCTGTTCCGGCAGGGGATCACGGCGAAGTCGGACGTGGACCAGAAGCGCGAGAGTTTCGAGCTCGCGAAGGTGGCGCTGAACAAGGCCGAGCAGGACCGCGACCTGACGCGCAAGGGCAGCCTCGCGAAGACGGCCACGACGGGGCTCGAGTCGATCATCCGTGCGCCGGCCGCCGGGACGATCCTGACCCGCCTCGTGAACCCGGGCGACCCCATCGTCCCGCTCACGTCCTACCAGCCGGGCACGGAGATGGCGACGATCGCGGACATGAGCGATCTGATCTTCAAGGGCACGGTCGACGAGATCGACGTCGGCAAGCTTCACGTGAATCTCCCGGCCCGCATCAAGGTCGGGGCGCTCCCGACGGACGTCGTGACGGGCAAGGTCTCCCGCATCGCCCCGCAGGCCCAGCAGAAGGAAGGCGCGACGCTGTTCGACGTCGAGATCGAGCTCGACGCAAACACGAAGATCACGCTCCGCGCGGGGTATTCGGCGAACGCCGACCTCATCATTCGCGAGAAGAAGGACATCCTCACGATCCCCGAACGCCTCGTCGTGTGGGAAGACGGCGGCAAGAAGAGCTTCGTCGAGGTCCCGGACGAGAAGGCCAAGGGCAGCAAGGTCGAGCCGAAGAAGATCGAGGTCAAGCTCGGCATCTCGGACGGCATGAACGTGGAAGTGATCTCCGGTCTCGCGAAGGGCGACAAGGTCGTGCAGAGACCCCCGAAGGAGATCTCCTGAGGTGGTCTCCCTCTCCGAGGTCCTCCGGCAGCTGCTGAGGGACGTGCGCAGCCAGAAGCTGCGAACGTTCCTGACGGTGTTCGGCATCGTCTGGGGGACCGTGGCCGTGACGCTGCTCCTCGCGTTCGGCACGGGGTTGAAGAAGCAGCTGATCAAGAACACCGCGGGATTGGGGGACCGGATCTGCATCGCGTGGCCGGGCCTCACGTCGGTCCCGTACCAGGGCCTCGGCAAGGGCCGGAGGATCCGCCTCGTCGAGGAGGACGTCGATGCGATCCGCCGGGAGGCCGAAGGGCTCTCCGGCGTCTCGAGCGAGTACCAGACGTCCATGAAGCTCCACCTCGACCTCAAGACGTGGCCCGTGGACGTCTCGGGCGTCTCGCCGGAGTTCGGCCGGATGCGCAACCTGATCCCGGACGCCGGCGGCCGGTTCATCGACCCCATGGACATGGCCGAGCAGCGCCGCGTCGTCTTCCTCGGCGACAAGCTCGCGAAGAACGTCTTCGGCAAGCCTGAAGACGCGGTCGGGAAGACCGTCATGCTCGGCAGCTCGCCCTTCCTCGTGATCGGCGTCCTGAAGCCGAAGACCCAGGACTCGAGCTACAGCGGGCGCGACAACGACAAGGCCTCGATCCCGGGCACGACGTACCGCGCGCTCACGGGCGAGAAGTACGTGAACAACGTGATCTACCAGGCGACGTCCGCCTTCGACACGGAGCCCCTGTCGGCGCGCGTCCTCGAGATCCTCGGCAAGCGCAAGAAGTTCGACCCGAAGGACAAGGAAGCGCTGTCCGTGTGGGACACCACGGGGCAGTTCAAGTTCTTCGACACGTTCATGCTCGCCTTCACGGGATTCCTCGGCGTCGTCGGCTCGCTGACGCTCGTCGTCGGCGGCATCGGCGTCTCGAACATCATGAACGTCGTCGTCGAGGAGCGGACGAAGGAGATCGGGATCAAGATGGCGCTCGGAGCGAAGCAGCGCTTCATCCTCGGGCAGTTCCTCCTCGAGACGCTCCTCGTGACCGGGATCGGCGGCGCGATCGGACTCGCGCTGTCGCTCGGGCTCTGCGCCGTGTTTCCGCGCTTCGGGCTCACGGAGTACGTCGGCGTCCCCGAAGTGTCACCGTTCGTCGCGGCGATCACGATCGGGATCCTCGGGGCAATTGGCTTCGTCGCCGGGTGGTTCCCGGCCCGGGAGGCGTCGCGGCTGGATCCGGTCGTGGCGATGAAGCTCTGATGCGGACGCCCGCCGTCGTCCTGACCCTCTTCGCACAGTCCTCGCGGCTGTCGAAGAAACGCGCGTTTCTCACGATCGCTGCAATCGCGTGGGGGACCGTCGCGATCCTTCTCCTCCTCTCCTTCGGCGAGGGCCTCAAACGCCAGATGGACCGCAACCGCCGCTCCACGGGCGAGAACCTCGCCGTCATGTGGCCGAACGAGACGTCGAAGCCCTGGAAGGGCATGCCTCCCGGCCGCGACATCCGCCTCACGACGGACGACGTCTCGTTCGTGGCGGAACGCATGCCCGAGCTCCCTGCCGTCATCGGCGAGGTCACGTCCTGGCGCACGGCGCTCACGTACGGGCGCAAGACCGTGAACGGCCGCGTCCTCGGCACCAACGTCGTCTACGGCGAGGCGCGCAAGCACTACCCCGTGGCGGGCGGCCGCTGGCTGACGCCCGGGGACGAGGCCGAGAAGCGCCGCGTGATCTTCCTCGGCGACGAGATGGCGAAGGACATCTTCGGAAAGGACGACCCTGTCGGGAAGACGCTCCTCGTGAACAATTCGCCGTTCACGGTCATCGGCGTCATGCAGCACAAGACGCAGATGGGCGTCTACGGCGGGCCGGACGAGAAGCACGCCGTGATCCCGTGGACGACGTTCAAGGCGCTCTTCGGGCGCGACCGGCTGAACGTCCTCGTGATCCAGTCGCGGACGCCCGAGGAGATGGCACCCGCGCTCGCCCGCCTGAACGAGATCCTCGGCGCCAAGTACGGCTACGACCCGACGGACGAGCGCGCGCTCTCCACGTGGAACATCGTCAAGACGTCGAAGCAGGGCCAGAACATGATCATCGGGATCCAGATCTTCCTCGGCCTGATCGGCGCGCTGACTCTCCTCATCGGTGGCGTCGGCGTCGCGAACATCATGTACGCCGTCGTGAAGGAGCGGACGCGCGAGATCGGCGTGAAGATGGCCCTCGGCGCGAAGGCGCGCTGGATCACGTGGCCCTTCGTCCTCGAGGGGCTCGTCTACACGCTCGTGGGCGGGGTCGCGGGGATGACGATCGCGACCCTCCTCGTGACCGGCCTCGGCCTCATCCCGGACGGCTCGAACCGCGTTCTCGCGTTCCTGGGCCGTCCGACGCTTTCGCCGGTCATCGCCGCGACCACCGCCGGGATCCTCGGCGCGATCGGCCTCATGGCCGGCTACTTCCCGGCCCGCCGCGCGGCGGCCATCGACCCTGCCGCCACCCTGCGCTACGAATGACGATGAAGGAGACCGCATGCCCCGCGACGTGAGGACCGCCGCCCCGCCGACCGACGACATCGTTGCCATGGACGACATCCGCAAGGTGTACGACACCGGCAAGGTGAAGGTCGAGGCCCTCAAGGGCGTGAGCTTCACGATCCGGAAGGGCGAGTTCGTGGCCATCGTCGGGCCGTCGGGCTCGGGCAAGTCCACGCTCATGAACCTCCTCGGCTGCCTCGACACGCCCACGAGCGGGTCGTACCGCCTCGCGGGGGAGCCGGTCGCGGGCCTCTCGCGCGACGCGCTCGCCGACGTGAGGAACCGCCGCGTCGGGTTCGTCTTCCAGAACTTCAACCTCCTGCCGCAGATCTCGGCGCTCGAGAACGTGGAGATGCCGATGCTGTTCGGCGGCGTTCCCCCGAATGAGCGCCGCGCGCGCGCGGCCGAGCTCCTGACGAAGGTCGGCCTCGGCGACCGCCTCGAGCACAGGCCCACGGAGCTGTCCGGCGGCCAGATGCAGCGCGTCGCCGTCGCGCGGGCCCTCGCGATGAAGCCCGACATGCTCCTCGCGGACGAGCCCACCGGGAACCTCGACTCGACGTCCGGCGGGGACATCATGGGCCTCTTCACGGAGCTCTGGACGGGTGGCGGCACGCTCGTCGTCATCACGCACGACATGAGCCTCGCCCGCCGCGCCGGCCGCGTCATCGAGGTCCACGACGGGCGGATCCTGAAGGACTCGGCGGCGGAAGCCGCCTGATCGTATAAAATGAGTCCCCGTTTCAAACAGGAGGACTCATGAAGAGAGCCATCACCCTCATCGCCGGTGCGTTCCTCGCCGCCGCCTTCTCGGCGGCTGCCGCCGACAGCCCGAAGGAAGACCTCAAGTACCTCGGGATCGACAAGTGCAAGAAGGACAAGTTCGACTGCGTGTACGTCGCCGACGGCTTCAGCTTCTCGGGCAAGACGATCCACGTCCAGAAGTTCGAGAAGAAGGCCGACGCGCCCGCCAGCGGCGACATGGGCGGTCTCGAGTACGGCAACGCGGACGTGTTCATGCAGGAGAGCTTCGCCAAGGACACGAACGAGCGCATCGAGAAGGCCGGCGCGAAGTTCGTGACCGGCGGCTCCGGCGACTACACCCTGAAGGGACAGATCACGGAGTTCCGCTACCCCAAGAAGGGCGCCGCCTGGGGCGGCTGGATCGGAGGGGCGGTCGGCTCGGGCACGATCGTCTACGACTGGAAAATCGTGGACAAGAGCGGCAAGACGGTCGTCGGCGTCCACCACAAGATCGTGGCGAGCGCGTCGGACACGCTGGAGCACCGCGTAAAGAACGTCCAGGGCGACGAGATGGTGGAGTTCGTCCGGAAGAACGCGAAGTAAGTCTCTTCACCCTTCGAAGAAACCTTGCTATCATTTCCCCGGAGGCGCGCACTCACATCCGACCCGACGCCATTCCTCTCACCCTTCCCGAGGCCGGGCTCGGCGCGCTCTTCGGTGTCCACGACGAAAACCTGAGGCTTCTCGAAGACGCTTTCGGCGTCGAGATCGCCGCGCGCGGGCGGGAAGTCTCCGTCTCCGGCGATCCCGACGGCACGGCCCTCGCCGCCCGCCTCCTCTCCGACTTCGCGAAGCTCATCGAGCGCGGCTATGTCCCGAAGAAGCCCGACCTCGAGGCCGCGATCCGCATCCTGCGCGAGGAGCCGGGGACGTCGCTCGTCGACTTCTTCGAGAACCGGTCCGTCGGCCCGGCGCTCCGCCAGGTCGTCTCGCCGCGCAATGTCCGCCAGCAGGAGTACCTGCAGGCCGTCCTCGAGCACGACATCGTGTTCGCGATCGGGCCCGCGGGCACGGGCAAGACGTACCTTGCCGTCGCGATGGCGGCGGCCGCCCTCCTCGAGAAGAAGGTCAAGCGCATCGTCCTCTGCCGCCCCGCGGTCGAGGCGGGCGAGAAGCTCGGATTCCTCCCCGGCGACCTCGCCGAGAAGGTGAACCCGTACCTTCGGCCGCTGCACGACGCGCTCTACGACATCCTCGGCTACGAAAAGGTCGGGCGGATGCTCGAGCGGAACATCATCGAGGTGGCGCCGCTCGCGTTCATGCGCGGCCGCACGCTGAACGACGCGTTCGTGATCCTCGACGAGGCCCAGAACACGACGTCCGAGCAGATGAAGATGTTCCTGACCCGCATGGGCTTCGGGAGCCGGGCCGTCGTGACGGGCGACGTCACGCAGATCGACCTCCCGCAGGGGAAGATCTCGGGCCTGAAGGAAGCCGACCGCGTCCTCGCCGGCGTCGACGGCGTCAAGTTCATCCGCTTCGACCAGCGCGACGTCGTCCGCCACCGCATCGTCCAGTCCGTCGTGACCGCCTACGAGGCCTTCGAGAAGCAGAAGGCCGACGCGGCCGACGCGGCCGCCGCGAACGGAAACGGGAACGGCAACGGCAACGGCAACGGCCATCGCGAGTAGCGCCTCGGTTTCCGCCAGGGCGCATTAAGATTTCTTAGAAAGTGAAGAGAGCAAGAGCGCAATCGCGGGCGGGCGGAGCCATCGGCGCCGTCGATGTCCTTTGCACCGTCGCCGGCGCGCCGCCCGCGGCCCGGGTGAGCGCCTGGACCCGCGCCCTCCTTTCGAAGGCGGGCGCGAAGCGCGCCTCTCTCTCGATCCTCCTGTGCGGCGACGCGCGCATGCGGACGCTGAACAGGACGTGGCGCCGCAAGGACCGCTCGACCGACGTCCTCTCTTTCCCATCACTCGAAGAATCTTCTTCTTCTTCTTCTTCTTCTTCTTCCTTCCTCGGCGACCTCGTGATCGACGTCCCGTACGCGGGCCGGCAGGCGCGCCTGCGGGGGCATGCGGTTTCCCGCGAGGTCCAGATTCTCCTCGCCCACGGCCTCCTGCACCTTCTCGGATACGATCACGAGAAGGACGACGGCAGGATGTTCCGACTCCAGAGACGTCTCATCCTCGCGGCCTTCGGCGACGGGCCGGACGGTGTGCCGTGACGGGCTTCGGGCTGACCGCGGGTGCGGGCTTCGTCGCGGCGGCGCTCTTCGCGGGCGTCTTCGTCCTCTTCTCGGGCTTCGCTCAGGCCCTCGAGAGCCTGTCGGTCCTTCGGCGCAAGGCGCTCCTCGAGGCCGACCCGGCGCGCTTCGGGACGCTCCTTGCGCGCGAGCACGTGCGCGTCTCGCGGATCGCGGTGCGCCTCACGGCGCAGGGCGCCGTCCTCGGCGGCCTCCTCTGCCTCGGCTCGGCGCTCGCGGCGCTCGGTGTCGGCGAGCCGTGGCTCCTCTCGGCCGTCGTGATCCTTCTCGGCTGGATCGTCGCCGAGAGCCTCGTGATCCGCTGGGTCGCGCGGCGGGGCGGCGACGCGCTCCTCGCGGGCTTCGGGTGGCTGATCCCGCTCGTCGACTTCCTCTCGGCGCCGCTCACGCCGCTCCTCTCGCGCCTCGTCGAGGTCGAGGAGGACGCCCCCGAGGGCGGCCTCGTGCCGGACGCGGCGAAGGAGGAGGCGACGAAGGACGCCGAGGTGCGCGCGCTCCTCGACGTCGCCCGCGAGGAGGGCATTCTCGAGAAGCACGAGGAAGAGCTCGTCTCTCGCGCCGTCGACTTCAACGACCGCACCGTGGGGCAGGTCATGACGCCGCGCCCGGACATCGTCTTCGCCGAGGCCGACGCGCCCCTCGACGAGATCGCCGACCTCTTCGTGAAGACGAAGTTCACGCGCCTCCCGCTCGTCGAGGGCTCGATCGACAAGCCCGTCGGGATCGTCCACGTCAAGGACGTCTTCACGGTGCTGCGGCGCCCGGACCCGCCCGCCACCGCGCGTGCGATCGCGCGCGAGGTCTTCTTCGCGCCGGAGTCCCAGACGGTGGCGACGCTCCTCTCGGACTTCCGCCGCCGCCGCCACCCCCTCGCGATCGTCGTCGACGAGTACGGGGCCGTGACGGGCCTCGCGACGCTGGAAGACCTCGTCGAGGAGCTCGTCGGCGAGATCGCGGACGAGCACGAGGACGAGGCGCCGCCCGTCACCGCGCAGGGCGACGGCTCGTGGTCGGTCGCGGGCCGCGTGCGCGTCCCCGAGCTCGCGACGCTGTTCGACGTGGACTTCCCGCGCGCCGAGTACGACACGGTCGCCGGCCTCGTTTCCGAGAAGCTCGGCCGCATCCCGAAGCCCGGCGAGGTCGCCCACGAGGCCGGACTCTCGTTCACGGTGGAGGAGGCCGATCGCCGCCGGATCCACCGCGTGCGCGTGCGCCGCGAGGCGCCGCCGCCGCGCGACGACGGCGGGGCGGGGACGGAATGAAGACCCTCCGCTCCGGGACGGTCGCCGTCGTCGGGCGACCGAACGCGGGCAAGTCGACGCTCGTGAACGCGCTCGTGGGGACGAAGGTCGCCATCGTGTCCGACAAGCCGCAGACCACGCGGCGCAACCTCCTCGGGATCCGGAACGACGACGAGGGGCAGATCGTGTTCGTCGACACGCCGGGACTCCACAAGCCTCTCCACCGGCTGAACAAGTCCATGGTCGCCGAAGCGCAGGACGCCCTGCGCGAGGAGGACGTGCGCCTGCTCGTCGTCGACGCCACCGCGCCGGCGGGCGCGGGAGACCGCTTCGTTCTCGAGCTCCTGAAGGCCGCCCCGGCGCCGCGGATCTGCGTCCTGAACAAGGTCGACCTCGTCCCGCGGAAGGAGACGCTCCTGCCGCGCCTCGCCGCTCTCGGCGCGTCGGGACTTTTCGACGCGATCGTCCCGGCGTCGGCGCTCACGGGCGAAGGTCTCGACGTGCTCCTCGAGGCCCTGAGGGGCCACGTTCCCGAGGGCGACGCGCTCTTCCCGGCCGGCGTCGTGACGACGTCCGACGACGCGACCCGGATCGCCGAGACGATCCGCGAGAAGTTCCTCGAACGGACGCGCGAGGAGATTCCGTACGGCCTCGGCGTTCTCGTGGAGGAAGTCCGCCGCGAAGCGGCGAAGAACCTCACGGTCGTGCGCGCGACGATCGTCGTCGACCGCGACGGCCACAAGGGAATCGTCCTCGGGGCGGGCGGGCGACTCCTCAAGGAGGCGGGCACGGCGGCCCGTCTCGACCTCGAGAAATCGCTCGGTGGAAGGTTCTTCCTCGATCTCGTCGTCGCGGCGAGGCCCGGCTGGCGCGAGGACCCGCGTTTTCTCACGACCCTGACCAGCTGAACGTTGACGCGGACCGGCTGTTGCCATAAGACTCCGGGCGGAGGACTGCGACTCTGGCGACGCCGGAAAAGGGCAAGGACGACAAGCGGCGCGCGCCGCGTCTTCCGCTCGCGAAGGGCACCAAGGCCCAGATCAAGTCGACGATGCCCGTCGACCTCTTGAACGTGTCCGCGACCGGCCTTCTCATGGAGCTGCCGTCCGCCCTGCGGCCGGGCTCCACGTGCGACCTCGCGGCCACGCTGGCGGGCATCCCTTTCGCGGCGCTCGTGCGCGTCACGCGCTGCCGCGCGGGCGGGTTCGCGGCGGACGACAAGGGCACGCGCGTGCTGGTCTACCAGGCCGGGGGCGAGTTCGTGGGCCTCGCCGAGGACCAGATGCTGAATCTTTCGCGCGCGATCGAGAAGATCGGCGGCGCCAAGCTCGCGAGCCAGTCGTCGGCGTTCCTGAAGAAGGTCAAGCCCGCCTAGGGAGCCTGTTCCCCGGTCGAGAGGTCGCGCAGCGCGGACCGGAGAGCCTCCTCGAGCCGCCGCGCGCGGTCCGAGGCCGCCCCGGCCGACGCGTGGGACGCTTCCGCCGCGGCCTTCGCGGCCTGCAGCTCGTCCGTGAGCGCGGCGAGCCGCGCCGCGAGGCTGGCCGAGGCCTCGTTCGCGGCCGCTTCGGCGCCCTCGCGGGCCGCACGCTCTCCCGCGACGGCATCGGCGATTCTCGTCCGGTTCTCCTCGACCTCGACGCGCAGCGCGGCCAGCTCGGCCGTCAGCGCGGCGACGGCCTCGTGCGCCTCGTTCGCGCGTGACGCCGCGCTCTCCGCGGCGGCCCTGAGAGCCTCGAACGTCTCTTCGGCCCGGACCGCGGCGACGTCGCGCGCGGCCTTTTCAGCCTCGAGCGCCGTCGCGATCTGGCGTCGTTCGTCGCGCTCGGCCTCGAGCGACTTCTCGAGCGCCTCGACGCGCCGCGTGTCGGCCTTCGCGGCCTCGGACGGCGCGGGCTCCTCGCGCTTGAACGCTCCGGAGATGCGGCCGGCCGCGGCGCGGCGGGCCTCGGCAAGGACGGCGTTGAGCTTGTCGTCGAGCGGCGTGACGGGCGCCGTCGTCTCGGGCCGCGGGCGGGGGCGCTCGCCGGACGTGGATGCGGAGATCGCGCCGAGAAGCGCTTCCGGCCGCGTGGCAGGGGCGGACGCCGACGCCGCTGCAGACGCGGCAGCCTGCTCGGCACGGGCCACCGAAGCGACGGACTTCTGCGAGTCGTCCGAGAGGTCCGCGAAGGTGCCTTCGGCCGAGGGCGGGACCCAGTCGGCGTCCTCTTCTTCCTCCGCGGCGGCGGATCCTCCGCCGGCCATCGCGAGGACGGGTGCGGCGGCAGGCGACTCGTCGGGCTCGGGGGCGGGGGCCGAGATCGACACCGCGGGCCCCGGGCTCGCGAAGGGCTGCGTCGAGCCGCCGGGGCCCGACGACGACCCGACCGACGACTCGGCGGCCGGCACGTCCGCCTCGGCGGGCGGCTGCCAGCCGCGCTGGAGGCGCCGGAGGAGGTCGACGAACGTGAGCTTGGAGGCGAGCTTGAACGTCTCGAGGACGCCCATACCCTCGGAGGCGACGGCCTCGACGTATGGGTACGACTGGAACCCGAGCGACTCCTGGAGCGCTTCCACCGAGAGCGCGCTCGGAAGGTCGCGCTTGTTGTACTGGATGACGACGGGCAGCGACTCGAGCGAGATTTTTTCCTGGGCGAGGTTGTCGCGCAGGTTCTGGTAGCTCTCGAGGTTGTGCGAGAGCATCGACCACTGCGAGTCCACGACGAAGACGAGGCCGTCCACGCCGCGCAGCACGATGCGGCGCGTCTCGTTGTAGAAGACCTGTCCGGGAACGGTGCACACCTGAAAGCGCACCGTGTAGCCCTTGATGTTCCCGAGCTCGATCGGGAGCAGGTCGAAATAGATCGTGCGGTCCTGCGCGGTGGACAGGGACAGCAGCTTGCCTGCCCCGCGCTCCAGCCTCTGGTGCAGGATCTTCAGGTTCGTGGTCTTGCCGCAGAGCCCGGGCCCGTAGAAGACGATCTTGGCCGTCAGCTCTTTGGTGGCGTGGTTGAAGAGGGCCATGGTGCCTCCGGACCCGTTTGAGACGCCGTCCGAGTATACGCGCCGGGTATCCTCGGCCCGTGACGGTGGAGGCGCGGGCCCGGCGGATCGAGGGGACGTTCGCGGGCCTGCCGCTGCGCGGCGTGTCCGTGGCGGGCCGCGAGACGTGGTTCCACTTCCCGACGCTGGGCTTCGCGTTCGACCTCGGCCGCTCCCCGTGGGAGCTCGTGCCGGTCCCGCACGTCTTCCTGTCGCACGCCCACCTCGACCACGGCGCCGGCCTCGCGTACTGGTTCTCGCAGCGGCGGCTCCTGCGCCTGCCGGGCGGGACGATCCACACGCACCCCTCCGCCGTCGAGGCGTGGCGGAAGATCGTCGCCCTCCATGCGCAGCTCGAGGACGTGACGTACGACGCGCGCCTCGAGGCGATGGCTCCCGGCTCCAGCGTCGCGCTCCGGCGCGACCTCTCGATGACGTGCTTTTCGGCCGACCACCGCGTCCCGACGCTCGCGTTCGTGGCCTCCGAGGAGCGACACCGGCTGCTCCCGGAGTTCGAGTCGAAGACGCGCGAGGAGATCAAGGCCCTCGCGGCGGAGGGGAGGGACGTCGCGGGGCGCGTCGCGATCCCGCTCGCGGCCTACTCGGGCGACACGGCGGCCGGGATCTTCGACGCGGCCCCGCCGGAGTTCTTCCGGGCGAAGGTGCTTCTCCTCGAGTGCTCGTTCGTGGAGGAGCGCGACAAGGGCCGCGCAGCGCCGTTCAAGCACCTGCACGTGGACGAGATCGCCGAGCGCGCCGACCTCTTCGAGAACGAGGTCATTCTCCTCACGCACGTGACGCTTCGGACGTCGCCCGGCGAGATCCGCCGCCTCGTGAAGCAGCGCCTGCCCGCGCGACTTGCGGGCAGGGCGCTGCCGTTCCTGCCGGAGTAGGGCTTACTGCTTTTCGTAGACCGCGGTCGAGTTCACGTCCTCGCCCTTCGCGTTCTTGCCGGTCTGGGTGACGGTGAGCGTCTTGCCGTCCGCCGAGACGACGGCCTTGGCGTTGATCGTGACCTTCCCGCCCTTCTTCCAGGTGTTCGTGTAGTTGTTGTCGTCGACCTTCTTGGGGGCGGCCATGTCGGCGTCCGGATTGCCGGCCCAGGCGACGTCCTTGCCGTCGAACTTGGAGGTGTACGAGCCCTTCCGCACGGACCCGTCGGCCATGACGCCCTCGGTCGAGAGCATGATTCCGGCCGGCGACGCCGAGAACATCAGGGTCTGGCTCTTCGGCCCGGGGCCCGGGCTCGCCTTCGACTTTGCGACGTTCATTTTCCAGGTGCCGATCCAGTTCTCGGCGGCGAGGGCCGCGGAGCCCGAGAGGATCATTGCGGAGAACAGGAATCCGGCGAGCAGACGCTTACGCATAGAGGTCTCCTTCGACTTGAATTTTGTTGCGAGTGCGACGCGATCTTACCGTGTGACGGGCGCGCCGGCAATGCGGCCGCGGCTCGCGGCCCACTCGCCGAGCGCCTGCCGCCACTCCCAGGCGTGCCCGGGCGAGACGACGAACTCGGCGACCTCGCCGGATGTCGCGGTGACGCGGAGAACCTTGCTGCGAAGGAAGCCTCGCCCGCTCGACAGGCGCTCGTCGGTCTCGAGACGCTGTATTTCTTCGAATGAGTAAGAGCCCGCACGGCCCCACAGGCCTTCCCACGCGAGGCCGGCCGGCGTGAGGGCCACGGTGCCGGGGATTAACGCCCGGGGATTTCTTTGAAGGTTAAGAGGGGAGGAAGCCAGAAGGCACGGCGTGCCGATTCGAACCACGCCCCCTAAACCTTCTAAGAAAATCTTCCCTTGGCGTCTGGCAATGAGCCGTGTCGCGAGTACGAACGCTCCTGTTCCGAGCAGAAAGAGCCCGACTGCGCCTGCAAGCCAGAGAGCCATTACCGGAAGAGCTTCTTCCTGTTCCGGATGTAGTCCCGGAACACAAACGTCGCGAGGTCGGTGGGGGAGGCGTAGTACGCCCGCCCGCGCGCGATCTTCGTCATCGTATCGACGAAGTCCACGAGGGCCTCGTCGGTCGCGATCATGAACGTCGTCAGCTGGATGCCGTCGCGCCGGAGCTTCTCGGCTTCCTCGAGCGTGCGGTTCACGATCTTCAGGTCCAGGCCGAACGGGTTCTTGTAGAGCTTCCCGCCCTCCTTGATGCACGAGGGCTTGCCGTCCGTGATCATGAAGATCTGGCGGTTCCTCGAGCGGCGGCGCATGAGGAGCTTGCGGGAGAGCGCGAGCCCGTCCTTCGTGTTCGTGTGGAACGGCCCGACCTGCGCCTTGCTCAGCTCCTCGAGCGGCACGGAGCGCGCCTCGTCTCCGAAGAGGACGACGTCGATCGTGTCCTTCGGGTACTTCTGGAGGATGAGCTCCGTCAGCGCGAGCGCGACCTTCTTGGCGGGCGTGAAGCGGTCCTCGCCGTAGAGGATCATCGAGTGCGAGACGTCGATCGCGATCGCCGTCGCGCAGGCGCTCTGGGCCTCGACGTCGAAGACCTCGAAGTCGGCCGGCACGAGCGCGAGGTCGTCCGGGTCGCGGCGCGCCGCGTTTGCGACCGTCCGGATGCCGTCGAGACGCGCCGGGTCGTCGCCGAACTCGTACGGGCGCGTCTCAGGCAGCGTCTCGGAACCGCCGCCCGCGCGCGGGATCGCGTGCAGCCCCGGACCCGCCTTCTGGAGCGACGAGAAGATCTCCTCCAGCGCGTTACGGCGGATGCGGCGCTCGCCGGGGCCCATGAGCGTGAGGTTGCCCTCGCCGTCGCGCCCCACGATGCCCTGCTGCTCGAGCGCCTGGCGGAACGCCTCGAGGTCCACGTTCTTGCCGATGATCCCGCGGCGCTGCAGCTCCTGCATCCAGGCCATCGCCTCCTCCACGTCGCCGCCGAGGCGCGAGACGAGGTCGAGGAAGAGCTTCAGGAGCTCTTCCCAGGACAGGAGCGACTGGAGCAGTTCGAGCGGCAGCATGCCGTACCGGTAGTCCACGACGCATGGTACGACGCCGAACGGGGGATGGACTGGGGTATGGTCACTCCGCTTCATGGAAGTCCGCGATCGCCGCGCCGGGCTCTGGCCCGTTCTCCTCGCGCTGCTGCCGCTGCTCCCGTCGTGGTGGTTCGCGCTCGTGAGGCCGTGGCTCCCGATGAGCGTCGACGACGACGGCGCGGTCGTCGAGATGGCCGAGCGGCGGGCGCTCCACGGGGGGCAGCTCACGGGCGCGTACTCGCGCTTCGGCTTCAGCCACCCCGGGCCCGTCCAGCTCTATCTGATGGCCCCCGTTTACGCGGCGACCGGCCAGCGCAGCGCGGGGCTCTCGCTGGCCGCCCTTCTCCTGACGACGCTCTTCACGGGCGCCGCGGCGTGGTCCGGGGCGAAGATCCTCGGTCCGCGCCACGGACTCGTCGTCGCGGCGGGGCTCGCGCTCCTCCTCGCGCGGATGGGGCCCGGCTGGGTCGCGCACGCGTGGGGGCCTCACGCCGTGGTCGTCCCGCTGGCGCTCCTCGTCGTCCTCGCCCTCGGTCTCGCGCGGCAGGGCGCCGCATGGCTCCCGGCTCTCGCGTTCGTTGCGACGTTCCTCGTCCAGACGCACCTCGGAACCGCGCCGGCCGCCACCTGCGTCGTCCTCGCGGCGCTCGTCCTCGCGGGCCGGCTCGGCCGGCGCGTCGCCGCGCTGCGGCCCGTTCTGATCGCGGCGCTCCTGCTCGCGGCACTCTGGGCGCCGCCGGTCCTCGAACAGTGGCGTGGAACGCCCGCGCAGCCGGGGAACCTGACGCTGCTCTGGCAGTTCTTTCGCTCGCACGGCGCCCGGCACACGTTCGTGGAGGTGTTCGGGCCGCTCGCGCACGAGCTGGGGTCGATTCCGATCGCCCTCGCGGCGGCGATCGTGCCGTCGACGACCGACCACCGCGACGTCGGCGCGGGCATCTTCACGCTCCTCCTCGTCGCGCTGCTGCCGCTCGCTCTCGCGGCGGCGCGGCGGCGGCGGGACGACGACGCGGCGGCGCTCTCGTGGCTGGCGCTCGCGGCCGGCGCGGCGGCGATCTACTCGGCCCTCAGGATCGTCGGCGAGGTCTTCGACTACCTGCTCGCGTTCGCGTCCGCCGTCTCCTTCGCGGGCTGGACGGCCGTCGCGCTCGTCGCGACGCGCCCGCTGGAGGAGCGCGGCCGGGGCCGGGCCGTCGGGATCGGCTGCGCCGTCGTGGCGGTCCTCGCCGCGATCTCGAACGCGCGCGGCCTCGTGCAGCAGCAGCCGATTCCGATCGCGACGAAGGAGAGCGTCGCGACGTTCACGGCAGCCCTGAAGGCCCACCTCGCGGCAGAGGGCATCCGAAAGCCCCTCGTCCACCTCGCGGACGGCGAGCCCTGGGTGCCCGCCGCGGGTGCCCTCCTCGAGCTCGAGCGCGCCGGGATCGACTACGCCGTCGAAGAGGACTGGACGGTGATGTTCGGCCGCAACCGCCGCGCGACGGGCGCCGAGGACGGCGCCGTGTGGTTCGTCGAGGAAGAACCGGCGCCGCTCATGAGGCAGCTCGCCGCGGTGGGGAAGACGAAGCTCTACGGGCGGCCGATGCGCGGCGCCCGCTGACTTCTTCCGAACGCGTCGGCGACCGCACACGCGAGGAGGACGTACAGCGGCACGGCCAGCTGCGAGAGGAACCGGTTCCATGTCGGGTGAACGAGGTCTTTCGGGGCCCAGCTGCTCCCGCCGTATGCGGCGGCATAGACCACGAGCGCTCCGGCTGATGCGACGAGCAGGCCGCGCGCGAACGGGCGCGTCAGGGCGCGCGTGCCAAGAAGGAAAAGTGCTGGAGCGAGCCACCAGAAACCGCTCCACACCTCAGGCCGGGCCATCTCGATCCGCACGAAGTGCAGGACGGCCGGGAGGCGCTGCGCGACGCCCGAGGCGATCTGGCGCGGCGTCACCTCGTCCCACGTTTCCGAGTTGCGGTTCGGCACCTGGGCGCGCCATAAGACGCAGAGCGCCCCGGCCAGGGCGAAAGCGGCCGCCGCGAGGGCGGTCGCGCGGACGGGTCCGAGGCGCTTCATTCGCCATGCGCGGCGCAAGGCCCTGAGCGCGGCAAGCCCGACCGCAATCGCCCCGAGGAGCAGCCCCTCGGTCTTCGTGAGTGCGCCCGCGCCGAGGAGAAGTCCTCCCGCGAGAGCCTCGGGCGGCAGCCATGGGGCTCTCAGGAGCAGTACGAGACCGCCTCCCCAGAAAAGGCCGAGCGGGATGTCCGCATACGACGTAATCGCGCCTCCGTCCCACTCGAAAGCGAGACCGGGAAGCAGGGTCATCGCGAGGACGATCAGAGCCGCCGCGAGCGTGCCGGAACGGGCCTCGGCCACGTCGAAGATCACGAGGAAGAGAACGGGCAGGAAGACGGCATAGAGGGGCCGCGTGACCCGCTCGTCGTCGTCGGTGTCGAATGTTTCCTGGACGGCGACCTGAAGGACGGGGAGAAGCAGCGGGTACTTCGGGTTGTGGAGGTACGTGCCGCCGTCGAGGAGGACGGGCGCGTCCACGGTGCGCGCGGCCCGCACGAAGCCGGCATGAGCGTTCCACGTCATCCGCGCGTCGAACCCGCACTGAACGCCCGAGAGGGCGTCGGCGATGACCGCCGCCGAGACGAACGCACCCGAGAGCGCGGCGAGGGCGACCGCCGCGCGCGCCGCGCGGCCCGCGGCCGGGCGCGGGGGTGGCGTCGATCGCGGCATCTTCCGCCGCATCCAGGCGGCGAGCGCGAGGGGCAGAAGGAGGACGGGGAGAATCGTCCCGCGCCGGAGCTCGACGCCTCCCCAGTGGCTCGCCGCGTAGAGCGAGACGCCCGTGAACGCGCAGCCAAGGAGATACGACCACGCGCAGCGCAGGAGCGCGGGCTTTCGGCGCAGGGACGGCACGAACGAGGTGAGCGCCCAGCCGGACGCCGCGAGAAGGGCCACGCCCCCGAACGCCGCGAAGAGCCGATACGCCGTGCTCACGGCCGGACGACTCCCGTCGGAGGGTCGGGACCGAGGAGCCCGGGTGCGCCGCCCGCGCACCCGACGACGAAGACGCGCGGCGACGCTGTCGTCAGCGCCCGAAGGTCCTCCGGGCGGAGGGCGGACTCCGGGCCGAGGGAGCGCGGCGTGCGAGGCACGAGCGCCGACCGGATCCAGTACGCGTTGCAGCCCGGGTCCGGGCTTTCGACGATCCCGTACTCGGCGCCGGGAGGTATCTCGCTCGCGATGCGCTCGATCGCCTCCTGGAATGCGGGGCCGTACTGTTCACGCCGGATCTCTCCGAGCGAATCGGCGACGTGCCGTTTAGAGAATCCAAGATGGCTGAAGACGTTCGAGGCCTGGCGCGGGAAGGCCGCGAGAGCCCAGACGAGGAACGCGAGTCCGGCGGCGGCCGCGCGAACGCGCGTCACCGGCCGCCTTGCCACGTGAACTTGCGCGGCGGGTAGTGGCGCTCGCGGCCGTCCTTCGACCGGAAGAGGGCGACGATCTCGTGGCTTCCCTCGTCCCCGGAAGGAACGCGAACGTCCCCTCGTACCCGGCCTGCGAGCAGTCGCCGAGCGCGGGCACGGCGGCGCAGACGTCGGGCCGGGGCGTCCGGCTGCCGGACGCGAGGGAGCGCTGTTCTCCGTCGACGAGGAGCGTGACGTGGAGGTCCTCGCCGGGGATGCGCGCCCAGCCGCGGATGCGGAGGGTTCCCTTCACGGTCGCGCCCTCCTCGGGAGCGTCGATGTTTCCCGTGAGCGCGGCGTCCTCCTTCCAGGGGAGGCCGGCAGGCGTCAGGCCCGCGGGCGGCGCCCACGGGAGGGGCTCGAGCGGCCTGGCCGACGGCTCGTTCTTCGCGACGGCAAAGAGGTCGTTCTTCACGTCGCCGTCGAAGCGCTTCACGAAGACGAGGCGGCCCGAGACGAGGGCGCGGTCGATCCACGCCCGGTGCGTCGTCCGCATCGCGGGGTCGAGCCACGACTCGCGCACGAGGACGTACGAGGTCGGGAGGCCCTCGAGGAAGTCGAGGAGATCGTCCGGGATGGGGGCCTTGCGCTCGTCCTCCTCGATTCTGCGAACGACGGGCGACGAGAAACCCGAGACGGCGGTCACGAGCGGCTTCCCGTGGTCGGCCGCCCGCAGCACGGCGCGGTAGTTTCCGTGCTCCGGCGTGCCGGACGGCAGCTCGACGAGGCCGCCCTTCATGGGGGTTGTCGCGAGGAAGCGCGTCACCTCGTCCGGATCGGCCTCGCCGCGGAAGAGGTCCAGCGGCGCCGCGCGGTCCTCGAGGAGAAACGCGAGGCACGCGAGAGCGAAGACGGGGGCGGTGCGCGCGGCGGGGCGGCGGCGCTTCCAGGCTTCGGCCAGAGCGAGGACGCCGGCCCCGGCGAGGACCGCGAGGCCGAGGTAAGCGATCGTCGCCCAGCGCGCGGGGACGCGGATGCTTCGGAAGAGCGAAATCGTCTCGAAGAGAACGCGGTGGAACGGGAACCGCACGCCGAGCGAGCCGAGAAAGCCGAGAAGGGCGAGGAGCGCGCCGACGACGATGACGTCCGGGCGGCGGACCGCGCGGAGGCTCGCCCTCAGGCTTCGCGACGTCACGAGCGGAAGCGTCGCCGGATACGCGAGCCACCAGCGCACGGCGAGCGCCGCGAGGAAGACGGCGAGCGCGCGCCAGGGCTCGGTCGCGCGGAAGATCTCTTTCCCGGCGAGGCGGACGTGGATGCCGGCGGGGCTCGCCGCGAAGAGCGCGAGGAAGCCCGTGACGACGGCCACGGCGTCGAGGGCGGAGAGGACGCGCGGATCGGGGGCGGGCGCGGCTTCGGCGGCCGCCGCGTCTCCGCGGGGCGTCAGGAGCAGCGCCGCGAGAGGGAGCGCGAGAAGCAGGAGCCCCGGGAAGAGCGCGCGCTCGCCGGGCGTCGGGAACTCCGAGAAGCCCCGCCAGAGGTGGTTGCGCGGGTCGGCGTTCAGCCAGTCGTGCGGCTGCGCCGAGAAGTCGCGCGTCTCCTCGATGCCGCGCGTGAAGCCGTAGAGCTTCGCGGCGCGCTGGTACGGGAGGAGGAACGGCAGGAGCGCGACGCCCGCGATCCCGACGGCCAGCGCCCCCCTCTTCCAGCCCGCGCGGTCCGAGTCCGCTCCGGAGCGGAACGCGAGGACGAGGGCGACCGCGGCGAGAGGGACGAGCGTGAGGACGAGCCAGTGGATGACCGCGAGGCCGTTCAGGAAAAACGCGGCGCCGAGCCAGGCCGCGCGCCTTGGGGATCTCTCGCGCACGAAGAGGACGAGCGCCTCGAAGAGGATCGGGATCCAGCCCGCGAAGAGGTAGTTCACGTGGGGCAGCTGCCCGAAGCGGTACGGAACGAACGCGAACGCGACGCCCGCGACCCACGCGGCGCCGGTGGATCCGGTCAGCGTCCGCCCGAGCCGGAACGCCCCGTAGCCTGAGAACGCGAAGCCGAGGAGCGTCAGGATTCCCTGGGCGGTGAGCGGCCGGAGGCCCAGCGCGAACAGCGGGAAGAGCGGCAGCGCGAGGCCGTAGTTGTGCTCGCTGAACGCGAGGCTGAGCTTGTAGGGGAAGAAGACGTTGCCGTCGAAGAGGTGGAACGGCGAATGGAACGTCTGGTGGAAGTCCCACCAGAGGATCCACGAGTTCAGGTACGGGTCCCCGGCGTCGGACGCGTGGTCGCGCAGGTGCTTCGCCCAGGGCCACGTCATCGCCACCGTCAGCGCGAGGAACGCAAGAAAGACCAGCGCCTCGCGGCCGAAGGCGCGGGACCGGATCCTGTTTTCGGCGGGCACGGACGGATGATATCGGCGGGAGGCCGAATGCGTATGCTCTCGGGGTCCTCATGACCGTGAGCCCCGCGTCCCGCCGCGAGCGGATCCTCGTCGTCGCCGCGTTCGCCGTCCTCGCGCTCCTGCGCCTCGCGACGCTCGCGCCCGACCCGTGGGAGTGGGACGAGGTCCTCTTCATGGAGGGCGTGCGCGACGGCCTCGACGTCCGCGTGAACCACCCGCACCCGCCGGGCTACCCGGTCTTCATCCGGCTCGGGCAGGGGATTCGGGCGCTCGGCGCCCCGCCGTTCCGCGCGACGGCGCTCGCGGGGGCGATCGGCGGATACCTCTCGGTCCTCGCGCTCTATCTTCTTCTCCGCGAGCTCGGGTCCCGGCGCGCCTGGGCGCTCGTCGGCGCGCTCTTCTACGCGCTCACGCCGTCGGTGTGGCTGCACGGCGTGCGGCCGCTGTCCGACGGGCCGGGGGCGGCAGCGGGGCTCTTCGCCGCGGTGTTCCTCGTCCGGGCGATCGCGGGGAAGGGCCGGCACGCGCTCCTCTGGGCCGCGGCGTTCACGGCGCTCGCGGCGGGCGTGCGCCCGCAGGTCGGCCTCGCCCTCCTGCCCGCGGCGGCCGTGGCCGCCGTATCCGTCTTTCGTCGCGAGCGGAGCGTGAAGCCGCTTCTCCTTGCAGCGGCCGTGGGCGTTCTTCTCTCCGCCGCCATCTGGATCCCGGTCTTCCGGAGCTCGGGCGGGTTCGCGGTCTGGAAGGACCGGTTCGAAGGCCAGATGAAGTACGTGACGCAGTTCGACAGCCCGAAACTGCGCGACGTCCTGCAGCCGCCGTTCTGGAAGCGCTGGTTTCTGGACCCGGTCGGGCACGGGAAGCTCGCCGGGACGTTCCTGCTCCTCGGCCTCGCCGGGGCCGCGCTCGAGAGGAAGAGGGCGGGGATGGTCTTCCTCGTCTTCGTCCCGGTCACGCTCCTCACGCTCGGCGTCCTCTCCGTCGACTCGGCGCCGCGCTACGTCCTCGCGTTCTGGGCGGCGCCGTGCGCGCTCGCGGCGTTCGCGCTGGAGAGATTCGCGGCGTCGCGCTTCGGCCGGATCGTTTCGCCCGCGGCAGGCGTGCTCGTCCTCGCCGCCTTCGCCGCGCTCGGGGCGCCCGCGATCGCCGAGGTCGCGTCGAAGCCGAGCCCGTCCGTCGCCGCGATGCAGGCCGTCCGCGCCGCGGGCGTCCCGCCGGGCGACGTCTTCGTCACCGAGCCGCTCCGCGCGCACGCGGACGAGTACTTCCGCTACCGCGCCCACGTCGTGAGCGAGACCATCCCCGTGGCCGTGCCCCGAACGGGCGTCTTCGTCGGCGCCGAGGACCGTCCGTTCGGCGTCGTGCCGCAGCGCGTCTTCACGTTCGAAAGCCCGCGCCTCCTGCACATCTCGCGCGGCCGGTACCTGCGCACGGAGATCTTCGAGGGCCGCGCGGGCGCGGGCGTCTTCGTCCCCATCACGCCGTGGCCCGCCACGCAGCTGGACGGCCGGGTCGAGCTTCCGGAGGGGACGACGTTCTCGATCTATGCCGCGAGCCCGGCGGATGTGACGTTTATGGTGAGAGCGGCCGGGGAACGGGCCGAGCTCGAGCTCAAGACTCTGGGCGGGGCGCGCACGGGCTCCGTCGAGCCGGGAGGCGAGCTCGCCGTCACGTTCGGCGCGGCCCCGGACCCCTCGGAGAAGCTCTTCACGATTTCCGCCCTGAAGGGTCGGGCGACGCTCGACGCGTTCCGGATCCGCGCGCACGAAACGCATCGCCCCGCATATCGCGCCGACGACGCGATCCCGGCCGGGCTCGACGAGCCGGCGGAGGGCGCGCGCATCGCGCTGCCGCTGCGCGCTCGCGGCTGGTGCCAGGAGAAGGGAGGCGGACGCGTCGACCCCGTGGAGTTCCGGCTCGACGGACTGCGCATCGTGGAGGTGACCGTCACGCGGATGCCGCGGCCCGACGTTGCGGCGGTCCTGCCGGCGATCGGCGACGCGCGCGAGGCCGGCTGGGAAGCCGTTCTCTCGCCGCGCGTGGGGCCGGGCAGGCACGTCCTGACGGTCACGTTCCAGGCAGGCGATCGGCGCCGCGTCTACCCGCCGCGCGAGATCGAGATCGTGACGCCCGGCGGGGCGAAGTGACGCGGCGCGTTCTCGCGGCCGCGCCCGCGGCCCTCGTCGCCGTCCTCGCGCTGGCGACGGCGCCCGCGCAGATGCGGACGGCGTGGGAGTGGCTCGCGGAGAGCCCGAAGGGCCTCGCGCACGGAGAGGACGCCGCGCGCCGCGAGCTGCGCGGGGACGCATACGCAAACACGCTCGACGAGGTCCGGGCGCTCGTTCCCGAAGGCGGGTCCTACGCGATCGCGAATGGCGGCATCGGGCTTCCCGACCAGAACTGGGTACGCTGCGACCTCGCGCCGCGCATTCCGGTGGCCCTGCGGCCGGAGAAGTGCCGCGGGTGGTTCTTCGAGCGGCCGCCGAAGAACGTTCCGCAAGTCACGGTCGTCATCGAGAAGGACGGGAGCCTCCGGCTCGCGGAGACCCGCGCGCTCCTCACGTCGCTCTGGTCCGGCCTCACGGGTCCCCAGGAGGACATCCCGGGCTGGATCGACGCGCCCGCCGAGAACACGACGGCCTCGGGCCGCGTCGTCGTGAGTGGGTGGTGTCAGGAGAGAGGCAAGGGGCCTTGCGCCGCGATCCGCATCTGGTTGGACGGCGTCGAGGTGGACACCGCGCGCATCGAGCGCTTCCCGCGCCCGGACGTGCAGGCCGCCGTGCCGGACATGGGCGACTGCAGCCGCGCGGGCTGGCGCACGGCGTTCGAGGCGGGCGTCCTCGCGCCCGGCAAGCACTGCGTGGCCGCGGCGCTCGTCGGCGAGGGCGGGCGGCATCGCCGCGTCGGGCCGTGGGCGTTCACGGTGACGAAGTGAGCGGCGCACCCGTCGCGGCCAGCCTCGCTGCCGCAGCGATCGTCGCGGCCGCGGGCCTCGCACTCGCGGACCTCGTGCCGGTCCTGCGGGAGCGCGCCCTTCTGAGAAGACTCGGCTGGGCGTGGCTCCTCGGCTGCGCGTGGCTGGGCGGAGGAGCGTACGCCGCGTCGCACGTCCTCCATCTCCCGCTCCGCCGAGGCGTGCTGCTTCCGATCCTTCTCCTGCCCGTGGCCGCGGCGCTCGCACGGCGCCTGCGTTCGACGGTGCCGGAGCGGTCCGCCCGGGTCCCTCTCAAACCATTCGAAGGAATTCTCCTCTCTTTTCTCCTCGCGTTCGGAGTCTTCATGACCGCCAGCCTCGTCGTGAACGGCCTCGCGGTCCCCGTGTCCGACTGGGACGGCAAGATGACCTGGGTCGCGCAGGCGCGCTTCATCCGCGGCGCGCGGACGGTGGACGCGCCCGCCCTGCGCGAGGCCTCGGCGTGGGTCATCCATCCGCGCTACCCGGTGCTGATGCCGGTCCTCCAGACGGCCGCGCAGGAGATCGTCGACGCGCCGTGGGACGACCGGTTCGTGCGGCCGCTCTACGCGCTCTTCTGGCCGGCGTTTCTGCTCGTCCTCTTCGACGCCGCCTCCGCGCGCGCGGGCCGCCTCGCGGCCGCCGCCGCCGCGCTTGCGGCCGCGTGCGCGCCTTACCTCGCGTTCTCGCTGCACGGCGGGGCGGCGGGCACGTACAGCGACCTTCCGCTGGCGTGCTTCTGGGGAGGTGGCCTGCTTCTCCTCACGTCCGAAGGAGCGGGCCTCGGCGAGGGCCTGGCCTCCGGCCTCCTTTTGGGTGCGGCCGTCCTTACGAAAAGCGAAGGCCTGCCGCTCGCGGCCGTCGCGCTCGCCGCCGCGCTCGCGTGGGCGGTCGCGGGGAGGCGGCTCACCGCGAGCCGCCTCCCGCTCCTCGCCGCGGTGGGCGCCGTCGGTGGGGCGGCGTTACTCCTGGCGTCGTGGCGCTCCGGAATACCGCCGCGCTACGACGAGGGACAGGTCGCGGCGTTCGGCCTCGCCGCGCTGGCGAAGGGCGCGGTCGCGCGCCTGCCGGAAGCCGCGCGGGCGTGTCTCCACGCGATGGCGGATCGCAAGGAGTGGGGATTCACGTGGCTCCTCGTGCCGCTCGGGCTCGTCCTCGGCGCGCGGCGGCTCGGCCGGCTCGCCGCGGTCCCGCTCGCCGCCGCGCTCGCAGGGGCTCTCGCGTTCTACGCGGCGGCGTACGCCCTCTCGGTGTGGCCGGCCGGAGAGCTCGCCCTGACGACGTGGGACCGGTTTCTCATCCAGATGGGGCTGCCGCTCTTCGCGCTCCTCGCGCTCGCCCTCGACCCGCGGCCGGCCCCGCCTCAGCGAATCGCAGCCAGCTCGTAGAGGTAGTCGACGAACGACCGCGCCGCGCCGTCGAAGCCCGAGACCTTCGGGTTCGTCGACTCGATCACGAAGTACTCGTCCGGCGCGTGCGCGCCGCTGCCGTGCCCGAGGCCGTGGTGGCCGGAGGCGAGCTTGAGCGGCTCGCCCGTGAAGACGTAGCCGGGGTACGAGCCCGCGTTCCTCACCCAGAGCATCGGGTCGAGGCCGGCGCGCTTGTAGACGGACATCTGCGCGCGGATGAGCGGCGCGTCGGCGGACGTCTCCGTGGGACTGTAGCCGCCCGAGACGTTCACCTCGATGTCGCCGAAGCCGCTCTTCGCGAGGTGGGCCTTCAAGGCCGCGATCGCGCCGTCGAACGTCATGTCGGGGACCAGGCGGAGGTCGAGCTTCGCGACGGCCTTGTTCGGCAGCATCGTCTTGCCGCCGGGGCCCATGTAGCCGCCGACGAGGCCCTGGATGTTCACGGTCGGCGAGAAGGCCAGGCGCTCGAGGGAGGCGCGCCACGAATCGTCGTGCGCCCAGCGCGATGCGCCGAGCATCTTCTTCGCCATCGCCTCGTCGAGGCGCTTCGCGGCCGCGTCGATCATCGCCGCCTGGGCGGCGTTCGGCGGCTTGGCGGCGGCGGCGAGGCCGTCGATGGCCGGATCGCCGTCGGCGTTCACGAGCGTCGCGAGCGCCTGCACGAGGTGGAACGCGGGGCTGTCGAGGCGCGCGCGGTTCGCGGAGTGGACGTCCTTCGACGGGCCGCGGCCCCACTTCGCGCCGCTCGACACGAGCTCCAGCTCGACGACGCCCTTGGCGCCGAGCGAGACCTGCACCGAGCCGTCGGCGTCCTGGCCCGCGCCGGGCATGAAGACGCCCATCGTGTTCTTCAGCGCCGCGAGGACCTCGGGCTTGCGCACGATCTCGGGGATGTGCGGCGACCCGATCTCCTCCTCGCCCTCGGCGACGAGGACGAGGTTCACGGGGAGCTTCACGCCCGCGCCCCGGAACGCGTGGAGCGCGGCGAGGAACGCGGCCTCCGGGCCCTTCTGGTTCACGGCGCCGCGGCCGACGAGAGCCTTGCCGAACCCCGGCTTGTCGACGATCCGCGCCTCGAAGGGCGGCGCGACCTTCCACTCGGCGGGATCCGCCTGCTTGACGTCGTACATGAAGTAGAGGCCGACGGTCCGCGGCGCGCCCGCGTCGAGCGTCGCGAAGACGCCCGGGACGCCGGACGTCGGCATCCTGACGGCGGTCTGGAAGCCCGCGTCCTTCGCGAGCGACATCATCTGGGCGGCGCCGGTCTCGACGCCGCGGCCCTCGGCCGCGATCGTCGGGTTCCGAACCCAGTCCTGCAGGCGCGCGACGGCTTCGCCGTGCCGCTTCTCGATCTCGGCGTAGACCTTCGCTTTGTCGTCCGCGGCGAAGGCGAAGCGGGGGAGGGAGGACATGGCGGCGGTCGCGGCGGCCGCGCCGAGGAGGTCACGTCTGTTCATCGGCATGGGGGGAGTCTAACGCCGGGTCAGGTCAGCCTCTGCTCCTCATCAGGTTGAACTTCGCGAGCTCCGCGTACGTCAGCGTCGAGTCGAGGTCCTCGCGCGCGATCCGGAGGTTCTGGACGAGCCCCTCGAGGACGAGCTCCATGAGGAACGCGCGCTCGTAGTGGTCGCGCGGCTTGGCGTGCTTGAGGACGAAGTCCGAGAGGCCGGTGACGGACTCGAGCGTCTTGAGGTGCTCGGAGAACGGCGTCTGGTCCGAGAGGACGATCTTCTTTCCGTCCCCGAACCACGCCGCGATCGCGTCGTACGGTCCCGGCGGGGGAGCGGCCGCGGCCGCGCGCCGCCCCTCGGCCCTCTCGAGCGTCGTCGGGCCGCCGCCCTCGTCCTCGTCGAAGTCGCCGCGCGGGCGGCGCGGGCGCTCGGCGCGTCCGCGCGGCCCCTCGACGGGCGGGAACTGCGCTTCGAAGAGGTTCTTCACGGCGTCGCCAATGAGCTTCTTGGCGACGATCTCGGCGCCCTGCTGCTCGCCCTCGAAGACCATCTCGACCTTGCCCGTGATGGCGGGCAGCGTCGCGAAGAGGTCCACGAGGCGCGGCGCGACGACGGTCTCGCCGGTCGTGAGCGCGCGGCGCTCGAGGTTCGAGATCAGGAGCTCGCGCGCCGCGATCGGGAGGCGCGCGGAGACGCCCGAGGACTGGTCCACGAGCTCGCTCTTCCTCGCGACGAAGGCGATCTCCTCGACGAGGAGCTTGACCTCTTCGCCGAGCAGCACCGTCACGCCGTGCAGCGTGCGGTCCGTCCACGCCTCCTGGTCCGTGATCGCGGAGGCGACCTTCGGGTCCTGCGGGTAGTGCGTGAGGATCTGCGACGCGATGCGGTCCTTGAGCGGCGTGATGATGTTGCCGCGATTCGTGTAGTCCTCGGGGTTCGCGCTGAACACCATCAGGACGTCGAGCGGGATGCGCAGCGGGAAGCCGCGGATCTGCAGGTCGCGCTCCTCGAGGATGTTCAGGAGGCCGACCTGGATGCGGGGCTGCAGGTCGGGCAGCTCGTTGATCGCGAAGATGCCGCGGTTCGTGCGCGGGACGATCCCGTAGTGGATGACGTCCTCGTCCGCGAACGTCTTGCGGAGCGTCGCGGCCTTCACGGGGTCGACGTCGCCGATGAGGTCGGCGATCGTGACGTCGGGCGTCGCGAGCTTCTCGCGGTAGCGCGCGTCGCGCCCGAGCCACGCGACGGGGAGGTCGTCCCCGGCGGAGGCGGCCATGCGCCGCCCGTAAGCCGTGAACGGCGCGAACGGGGACTCGTTCAGCTCGGAGCCCGCGATGACGGGGATCGCCTCGTCGAGGAGGTTGACGAGGGCGCGCAGGATGCGCGTCTTGGCCTGGCCGCGCAGGCCGAGGAGGATGATGTCGTGGCGCGCGAGGATCGCGTTCTGGAGCGCGGGGACGACCGTCTTCTCGTAGCCGAGGATGCCGGGGAAGACGTTCTCGCCCGCCTTCAGCTTCGCGATGAGGTTGTCGCGGATCTCGTCCTTGACGGTCTTCGGGGCGTATCCGGCCGCGACGAGCTCTCCGAGGGTGGTCGGGCGATCGGTCATGAGACTCCCTTGCCGCAAGCTTACGGGATAAAGGCTCCGGGAGATTGCGGACTGACCGGACCGGTCAGTGTGCGTTGCGGCCCAGTCAACCCGACTGGAAGTCGCGCACGAGGTCGCCCGGCGGCACGACGGGAACTCTCGCGAGGTTCCGCGCGCCAGAGAGGCGCGATCCGAGGGCTTCCATCTTTTCTTTCGACCAGCCAGAGAAGATTTCTTCGAGTGATCCTGCAGAAGACACGAGCACGATGTGGGGAACCGCTTCGACGTGAAAGGCGTTGGACGCGGCAAAACGGGGCTCCGGATCCAGGACCAGATCGAACGTGGCCTTTCCGAACTCCTCGAAGAAAACTCCGCTTTCGGCGGCTCCGTTCTGCGAGACGCCTACGACCTTCGCAGCCGTCCCTCCGTAGGCCTCGTGCAGGCGCTGCACGTACGGCCAGGCCAGCCGGCACGTCGGGCAGGAGGTCTTGAAGAACGCGAGGAGGAGCGGAAGGCCGTTTGCCTCCGCGAGGAGGCCCTCCGTCGTCACCGGTTCGCCGCCGGGGCGCGCGAAGGTGGCGGACGGAGCGGGGGTTCCGGGAGCGAACTCTGCGGGCGAGACCATGCCCGAGTCTGCCGGGCTCAGTTGCCGCCGGCGTGCGGCGCGCCGTCGCCCGAGGCCGGCGCGGAAGCGGGCGGGCGCGGCGCGGCGTCCGCCACGCGGAACGTGAGCGCCTTGGCCCCTCCGGAAGTCGCGAGGTAGCGGGCGGTCACGTGGTCCTTCGGCTTCAGGTCCTCGAGCGGCACGGCCTTGGCGCCGCGCGTGACGGCGACGTCCGGCGCGACGCTGACGGCGATGGTCTGCCGCGCGGGCGGCTGACCCTTCACGTTCGTGGTCTTGACCGACTCGCGGATCAGGACGAGGCGGGCCGGAAGATCGACCCACACGATCTCGCCCACGATGGTGCGCGATTCGCCCGCCGGAGCGGCCGACATGGTCGGGCCGGAAGCCGTGGGTGCGGGGGGGGCCGCTGGTCCGGCGAGGAGCAGCAGAAAGAGGACGAGGCTCGCCACGCCTCGAATCGTTGCAGGACACGTGCCGCGCGCCGGAAGCCCTCATCGGCGGCGTTTACGGCAGTTTGGGCGTCCGAATGGCATTTCGGGAGCCACTCGGCCGCGCCGGAATGCACGATTCCGGTCGGCGAGGCCCCCGAATCAGGCCTCAGCCGGGCTTCTTGAGGCCGAACTTCTCGAGCCGGTATTGCAGCGTCCGGTACGTGAGACCGAGGAGGCGCGCCGCCTTCGCGATCACCCATCCCGACTTTTCCATCGCCTGGACGATGAGCTGGCGCTCGAACTCCTCGATGTCGATCCCCTCGGCCGGGATGTCGAATCCGTACGGCCGCGCGGCGGGCGCCGTGTTGAGGCGGACCTCGGACGGCAGGTCGGACGGCACGACGATGTTTCCCTCGCACAGGAGGACCGCGCGCTCGACGACGCTCTCGAGCTGGCGCACGTTGCCCGGCCAGCCGTGCCGCACGAGGAGATCCATCGCCTCGGGCGACACGGACCCGACGGCCGTGCCGTGCGAGGCGTTCGCCTTGTCGAGGAAGCGGCTCACGAGGGCGCGCACGTCCGAGGCGCGGTCGCGCAGCGGGGGCAGCTCGACCGGGATCACGTTCAGGCGGTAGAAGAGGTCCTCGCGGAACTGGCCGGACTTCATCATCGCCGAGAGGTCCCGGTTCGTGGCCGCGACGACGCGCACGTCGACGGGGATCGTCTCGTTTCCGCCCACGCGCTTGACCTCCTTCTCCTGGAGGGCGCGCAGGATCTTGCCCTGCAGGGGCAGCGTGAGGTCGCCGATCTCGTCGAGGAACAGCGTCGAGCCGCTCGCCGCCTCGAAGAGGCCGATCTTGCGCGCGTCGGCGCCGGTGAAGGAGCCCTTCTCGTGCCCGAAGAGCTCGCTCTCGAGGAGGTTCTCCGGGATCGCGGCGCAGTTCAGGGCGAAGAACGGCTTTTGAGAGCGGTTCGAGCGCGCGTGGACCGCGCGCGCGACGAGCTCCTTCCCGGTGCCGGACTCGCCCCGGATCATCACGGTCGAGTTCGTCGGCGCGATTTTCTCGACGAGACGGAAGACGTCGCGCATCGAGGCGCTGTCCCCGACGATCGACTCGAGGCCGTCGCCCTTGAGGCGACGCTCGAGCCGGAGCGTCTTCTCGGCGAGCCGGAACGCCTCGAGAGCGCGCTCGACGCGGAAGAGGAGCTCGTCGGCCACGACGGGCTTCGACATGTAGTCGAACGCGCCGAGCTTGTGGGCCTCGCGCGCGCGCTCGACCGAGCCGTGCGCCGTCACGAGGATGACCTTCGGCGGAAGCGGGTTCTCCGCGGAGGAGCTCAGGCTCCGGACGACGTCCATGCCCGTGAGGCCGGGCATCTTGAGGTCCGTGAGGACGACCTCGGGCCGGATCTCGGCGGCTTTCGCGAGCGCCTCGCGGCCGTCCGCCGCGGCGGCCACGCGGTAGCCCTCGTCCTCGAGGATGACGGTCAGCGACTCGCGCTGGTGCTTCTCGTCGTCGACGACGAGAAGCGTCGCCTTCGGTTCTTTCTCGGTCACGGAGCGGAGATTACCCTCAGCCGGCCACGGGGAGCGAAATCCGGAAGACGGCGCCCGGCCGCCCGTCCGAACGGTTCCCGGCCGTCACGCGGCCGCCGTGCTCCTCGACGATGCGCTTGACCATCGCGAGGCCGAGGCCCACGCCGCCCTCCTTCTTCGAGAAGTAGGGGTCGAAGAGGCGCGGCAGGTCCGCCTCGGAGAGCCCGGCCCCCTCGTCCGTGACGGACAGGACGAGACGGCGCAGCGGGCCGTCGGCCCCGCCCTCTTCCGGGTCGACGGCGACGGCCAAAGTGCCGCCGTGGCGCTCCATGGACTGGATCCCGTTCTGGACGAGGTTCCAGACCGACGACTTCAGGAGGTTCGCGTCCGCCGAGACGCTCGGCCGCGCGGAGGGCAGCCGCACGGCGAACGTCACGTGCGCGCGCTCCGCGGTCTCGGCGAGGTCGGCCAGAGTCCGGGCGACGACGGCCGCGAGGTCGGTCGGCGCGAACGTGAGCTCGAGGGGCCGCCCGTACGCGAGGAAGTTGTTGATCAGAACGGCAAGGCGGTTGATCTCCTCGCGGAGGGCTTCGATCCGGCTGCCGTACTCGGCGACGGCGGAAGGGTCGGCGGGCGAGTGCCGGCGCCGGAGGACGTCGAGCCCGAGCGAGAGCGCGTTCAGGGGGTTCTTGATCTCGTGCGCGAGGCCCGAGGCGAGGTGGCCGATCTCCGCGCGCTTCTCGGCGGCGGCGAGGCGCAGCTCGAGCTCCTGCCGTTCGCGCAGCTTCTCCGTCATCCGGTTGAACGTCGAGGCGAGGCGCCCGACCTCGTCGTCGCGGTCCACGGGCACGGTGACGTCGAGATGCCCCTCGGCGACGCGCGCGGCGCCGTCGGATAGCTGGTCGAGCGGCCGCGTCGCGTTGCGCGTGATGACGAGCATCACGGCGAGGCCGAGCGCGAAGACGCCGAGGAGCGCGAAAAGCCGGCGCCGGAAGTTGTCCTCGAGCTGCGCCCGGAGGTTCTCGAGGTTGTACGCGATCTCGACGTGGCCGCGCAGGCGCCCCTCGACGACGATCGGGACCGTGAGGCTCCGGTTCGTCGGGCCCGAGCCGATCACCCCCGAGATGACGATGTCCTTCGGCCCGTCGGGCTTCTTCGCGCGCCGCCTCGCGGACGGCGTCGGCTCGAAGAGCGGCTTGCCCGCTTCGTCCGTGACCTTGATGTCGCGCAGGCCGCGGGCGCCGAGAGCGGCCGTGTAGTCCTCGAGGACCTTCGGGTCCTTCCAGCCCTCCGGCCCGATCTGCGTCTGGCCGACCTCGATCGCCTTCGCAATCGCTTGGTACGACGCGTCGGCCTCGTCGAGCGTCTCGTTGCGCGTCTGGAAGTAGACGAGGGTCTGCGCGATCGCCGCGAGGACGAGGATGCCGGCCCACGTGAGGCCGAGCCTCGTGGAGAGCCGCATGCCGGCGAAGCCTTCGTTCGTCGCCATCACGTCACCGCAAACGAGCGCCACGTGAAGAAGACGCCGAACGCCACGAGGAGAATTCCGGCGAGGACGGTGGAGCGCGAGACCCACGCGCCGGCCTTGTCCTTCCAGCGGTCCACGAGCTCGATCAGGAGCGCGAACCACGCGAAGACGCCCGCGCCGACGCCGAGCGCGAAGCCGAGCGCGGAGGTCGCCGAGGGGACGAAGAGCCGGTGGCTCACGAGAAAGGAGATGAGGATCGTCCAGTTCACGAAGAGCGCGGGGTTCGCCGCGCCCTGAAGGAGGCCCGTGAGAACGAACCGGAGGCCCACGGGTCCGGGCGCCGGAGCCGAAGTCTCGCCGGTGCCGTTCGGCTCGACGGAGCCCGCGGCGAGCGCGAGCTTGTCGCGGCGCCGGTCGACGAGGAGCAGCTTCAGGCCGTACGCCACGAGGAAGAGCGCGAGGGCCGTCCGGACCCAGAAGTTCGTGGCGACTTTCTCGAGGATCCACCCGAGGCCGAAGCCGATCAGGAGACAGACGAGGATGTCCACGGCCGAACCGCCGGACGCGACGCGATAGGCCTCGCGGCGCCGTCCGAGCAGGCTCTTGCGCAGGACCGTGACGTTCAGCGGACCCGGAGGGATCGCGCCGAGAAACCCCGCGAGAAAACCGATCACGAGGGACAGCGGGAAGTCCGCCACGGCGCGGTATCGTCTCACGGCCGTTTGCGGGACCCGGCCGGGAAGCGTACATTGGGGGGCGTGAGACGTCTTCTCGCTCCCGTATGCGCCGCCGCCGTCCTCGCCGGGCTCTCCGGCGTCGCCCAGGACGGAATCGAGTTCGAGCCGAAGGTCGGCGCGGCGAGCACGCGCGTCACGATCCGCACGACCGTGCCCGCGGGCGCGCAGGTCCTCTTCGGCGGCAAGCCCGTGAGCGTCATCGAGGAGGCGAAGGGGATCTACAGCTTCCAGGTCCCGGCGACGGCGTACGGCACGGCGTTCGTCGAGATCTCGAAGGACGGAAAACCCGTCGCGAAGAGCGCGGTCCCGTTCGTCGTCTCGGGGCCGTCGGTCGTTTCGGTCCCGAAGCTCGTCGGCCTCAAGGAAGCCGTCGACGTATTCGGCTACGCGGACACGCGTCCCGAGGGCGGCGGCAAGCCGGAGACCAAGGCGCGGCCGATCCTGAAGTTCGACGACGACGAGGTCCTCACGATCGGCGAGCCCGTGCCCTTCGTACTCGGCCCGGCCGTCCAGACGGGCGACCTCGCGACCGCCGGCAAGACCAGCATGGCGGGCACGGGCCTCCTCATCACCGCGCGGCCGCCCAAGAAGAAGACCCCCGTCCCGCTCCCGCCGCCTCCGCCCGAGAACTGACGCGCGCGGGCGCCTCCGCGAGCGCGGCCGCGAGGAGCGCGCCGGCGGCCTCCGTCTCGAGAAGGAAGCCGTCGTGCCCGTGCGACGAGGCGAGCTCTGCGTACGTCGCGCCGGCCTCCTTTACCCAGCCCTTCACGACGGCTTCGGGGTAGAGGCCGTCGCCCGGAATCCCGACGCCCGTCAGGCGCGCGCCCGCCGCGGCGAGCGCGGCCGCCACGCCGCCGCGCCCGCGGCCGACGTCGTGTGCGTCCATGGCGTCGAGGAGCGTCCGGTAGCTCTTCGCGTCGAAGCGCGCGACGAGCTTCGCGCCGTGGCGCGACAGGTACGACTGCACCGCGAACCGCTCGTCCGCGCCGCCCTGCCGGCCGAAGCGGCCCTCGAATTCCTCCGGCGTGCGGTACGTGAGCATGCCGGCCATCCGGGCGACCGCGAGCCCTGCCTCCGGCCCGCCCGCGTCGAGGGCGCGGCGCTGGACGTGGTTCCAGCCGATCGCCCACGCCGTGTGCGCGGCGGGCGCCGCGAAGACGACGGCGGCGCGGAAGATAGAGGGGAAGGACGCCGCGAACTCCAATGTGACCATTCCGCCGAGCGAGCCGCCGGTGACGAGAGCCAGAGAGGAAATTCCGAGAGATTCTATGAGTAAGAAGACGAGATGCGCCTGGTCGCGCGTGGTGATCGTGGGTGGCGCGTCGGCCTTCCCAACCCTTCTAAGAAGTCTTTTGAATTCGGTGCCGTAGCACGAGCCAAGCAGGTTGGGGCACAGGACGGCCCATCTGTCCGTGTCCACGGCCTTCCCCGGCCCGATGACGCTTCCCTTCCATCCGCCGTGCGTCTCGGGGGACCCCGTGAGCGAATGGAAGACGAGGACGACGTTGTCCTTCGCTTCGTTGATCGTTCCTTCGAGGACGTACGCCTGCCGCACGTCGCGCAGGACCTCGCCGGACTCGAGCGCGAAGCGCGGCGTGACGTGGAAGCGGGGCGTGAGGGGGGCGCCGGCGGTCACGTTCGCACCGCCTTGCGCAGCGCCTGGTCGAGGTCCTCGGTGAGGTCCCTCACGTCCTCGATCCCGACGGAGAGGCGGATGAGGTCGGGCGTGACGCCCGCGCGCAGGCGGTCCTCCGGGACGAGCTGCTCGTGCGTCGTCGACCACGGGTGGATCACGAGGCTCTTGGCGTCGCCGACGTTCGCGACGAGCGAGAAGAGCTTCGCCTCCTTGATGACGGCCCTCGCTTCGTCCTCGCCGCCCTTCACGCCGAAGGTGAGGACGCCGCCGTACCCGCCGTCGAGGTAGCGCGCGGCGGTCTCGTGCGCCGGGTGCGACGGCAGGCCGGGGTAGCGCACCCAGGCGACGGCCGGATGCGCCTCGAGGAAGCGCGCGACGGCGAGCGCGTTCTCGCTGTGGCGGGCGATGCGGAGAGGAAGCGTCTCGAGCCCCTGCAGGAAGAGGAACGAGTTGAACGGGGAGAGGGACGCGCCGACGTCGCGCAGGAGGACGACGCGCAGACGCACGGCGAACGCGGCGGCGCCGAAGGCCTCGGCGAAAGACAGGCCGTGGTACGCGGGCTCGGGATCGCGGTAGAAGCTCTTGAACCGGGGATTCGAGCCCCAGTCGAAGTTCCCGCCGTCCACGACGACGCCGCCGATCGCGGTCCCGTGGCCGCCGATCCACTTGGTGGCCGACTGGACGACGACGTCCGCCCCGTGCTCGATCGGCCGGCAGAGGAGCGGCGTCGCGAACGTGTTGTCGACGACGAGCGGGACGCCGGCGGCGTGCGCGACGTCCGCGAGGGCGCGGAAGTCCGGCACGTCGAGCTTCGGGTTGCCGATCGTCTCCACGTAGACGGCGCGCGTCGTCGCGTCGATCGCGGCCGCGACCTTCTTCGGATCGTTCGCGTCCACGAACCTCGTCCTGATCCCGAGGCGCGGCAGCGTGTGCTGGAGGAGCGTGAACGTCCCGCCGTAGAGCGCCGACGACGAGACGATCGTGTCGCCCGCCTGCGCGAGGTTCAGGAGCGCGAGCGTCTGCGCCGCCTGCCCGGACGCCGTCGCCACGGCCGCGACGCCGCCCTCGAGCTCGGCGATCCGCCTTTCGAAGACGTCCGTCGTGGGGTTCATGAGGCGCGTGTAGATGTTCCCGAACTCGCGCAGGCCGAAGAGGCTCGCGGCGTGGTCCGGTCCGTTGAACACGTACGACGTCGTCGCGTAGATCGGGACGGCGCGGGCGTTCGTCGCCGGGTCGGCCGTCTCCTGCGCGGCGTGAACGGCGAGCGTGCCGGGGCGGTAGCGGGCTTTCGGTTCGGCGGCGGTCGTCGTCATGGGCTTCTCCTTCGTCGTTTTCGATCTCAAGGCACAAAAAAACCGGCCCTCTCGTGCGAGAGGGCCGGTCGGGATTCCGAGTCTGGCTCGGGCCGCTTGGTTCGAGGACGCTTAGGTCGTCGAGCCTCCGTCCACCTCGCGCGAGGCGCAAGGAATGCACATGCACATGCACATGCAGGACGCAGCGGAGGCGGAGCGGACCGTCATGGTCGGAGGACGGTAGAGAAGCCGGAGGTCGATGTCAAGCGTCAGTAGCGCTCGCGGCCGTAGCCGCCGCCGCCACCGCCACCGTACCCGCGGCCGCCGCCGCCGCCGCCGCCGCCGGTGCGCGGCTCCTGCGGGCGGGCCTCGTTGACGCGCAGCGCGCGGCCGTCGAGCTCCTGACCGTTCAGGGCGCTCATGGCCTTCTGGGCGTCTCCGTCGGCCATCTCGACGAAGCCGAAGCCTTTCGACTGGCCGGTCTCGCGGTCGGAGATGACGCGCGCCGACTCGACGGCACCGTAAGCCTCGAACGTGGAGCGCAGGACGTTGTCGTTGACGGAGTAGGGAAGGTTTCCAACGTAGAGCTTCATGAGAACGAGTCCTATTCTTACTTTCTATTCAGATACGGTTGTGCGGACCGCTTGCGCGGCCAGCGGGGCCTGAAGATGGTGGGGAGATGAACGGCGGCGGGGCGATCCTTCTAAACGCGAATATGACAGCATCGGAAAAAGCGAAAGTCAAATGCCGACCCTCGAATTCGCCCTCGACCTGCCCGGTGTGACGCAGCGCGCAATCTGGGATTTCCACGGCGACCCCCGCGTCCTCGAACGCCTCACGCCCCCCGGCAAGGAAGTCCGCGTCGTCGATCGGCCCGCGTCGATGGGAGCCGGGGTCCGCGTCGTGATCCGGGTGAAGCAGTTCGGAGTCTGGTTGAGGTGGGTCTCCCTCATCGAGGCGTGGGAGCCCGAGTCGCGCTTCGTGGAGGTGCAGGAGAAGGGGCCGTTCGCGTCCTGGCGGCACGAGCACGTCTTCACGGATGGCCGTCTCGTGGATCGCGTCACGTACGAGGTCCCGCTCGCGCATCTCGGCGGCCGCCTCGTCGACGTCCTCCTCGTGCGCCCGGACGTCGTGCGCATGTTCGCGCACCGCCACGCGGTCACCCGGGAGGCGCTCCTCCGATAGGATCGGCGGATGATCGCTGCCACCCTGATTGCCGCCGTCCTCTCGGCCTCCGCCATCTCGCAGGCGAAAACGGATCTTCTTCAGTCCCACGGCGAGGCCCAGCGCCCGCGCATCGAGCGCGGCGTGGACCAGGCCGCGTCCCTCTGGCGCTCCTCCGACGGCGACGGCGCGGCCTTCGCGCTCTTCGCGAAGGAGAACTTCGCGTCCGACCCGAAGGTCCTCGACGGACTCCTCGTGCGCTTCGAGGAGAACCTCGAGTCGCTGGACGGGCACATGGCCGAGATCGGCCGCGACCTCTCGCGGCGGACCGTGATCGAGATGGGACCGATTCTCCCGGTCGACCGGCTCTTCGGCGCGTGGGAGCCCGCGTCCCACGTCGGCGAGGACCTCTTCGCGCAGAAGATCGCGTTCGTCGCGCTTCTGAACTTCCCGCTCTCGACGCTCGAGGAGCGGATCCAGAAGGGCGGGGCGTGGACGCGGCGGCAGTGGGCCGAGGCGCGCCTCGCGCGCCGGTTCGAGACGCGCGTCCCGGCGGACGTCGCGCAGGGGCTCGCGCAGGCCGCGGCGGACGCCGAGCTCTACATCGCCGAGTACAACGTCTGGATGCACCACGTCGTGGACGCGAAGGGGGCGCGGCTCTGGCCGAAGGGGCTGAAGCTCCTCTCGCACTGGAACCTTCGCGACGAGATCAAGGCGAACTACGCGTCGAAGGACGGCCCCGCGAAGCAGCGCCTCGTCGCGAAGGTCATGGATCGCATCGTGACGCAGACGATTCCGGCCGCCGTCGTCGACAACCCCGCGGTCGACTGGGACCCATTCACGAACGCGGTCACACCGGCGCCGCCGTCGGAGGTCGAGACGGGCGGGCGGCCGAAGCCCGCCGGGGCCGACCGCGAGCCCGACACGCGCTACGAGCGGCTCCTCGCGTGCTTCCGGGCGGCGCGCGCCGCGGACCCGTACTCGCCCACGGAGCCCACGCTCATTCGCCGCCGCTTCGACGTGGACCGCGAGATTCCCGAGGCGCGCGTCGACGCGCTGTTCACGGAGATCCTGACGTCGCCGCTGATCCCCCGCATCGCGTCCGTGATCGAGAAGCGCCTCGGGCGGAAGCTCGAGCCGTTCGACGTCTGGTACGACGGCTTCCGCCCGCGCGCCGCGCATCCGGAAGGCGAGCTCGACGCGCTCACGAAGGCGAAGTACCCGACGGCCGAGGCCTACAAGGCCGACCTGCCGCGCCTCTTCGAGGACCTCGGCTTCACAAAGGAAAAGGCGCGCTGGCTCGCGGACCGGATCGTCGTCGACCCGTCGCGGGGCTCGGGCCACGCGCTCGGTGCGCAGAGGAAGGGCGACGTTCCGCACCTCCGGACGCGCGTCGAGCCGGGCGGCATGGACTACAAGGGTTACAACATCGCCGTCCACGAGATGGGCCACAACGTCGAGCAGCTCTTCTCGCTGTACGAGGTCGATCACTGGCTCCTTGCGGGCGTGCCGAACACCGCGTTCACCGAGGCGCTCGCGTTCGTCTTCCAGGCGCGGGACCTGCAGCTCCTCGGGCTGCCGGCTCCCGGAGCCGAAGCGAAGCGGCTCCGGGCGCTGAACGAGCTCTGGCAGACGTGGGAGATCGCCGGGCCCGCGCTCGTCGACATGCGCGTCTGGCACTGGATGTACGACCACCCCGACGCCACTCCCGCGGCGCTGAAGGACGCGACGGTCGCGATCTCGCGGGACGTCTGGAACCGCTACTACGCGCCAGTCCTCGGCGGGAAGGACGCGACGCTGCCCGGCGTCTACTCGCACATGGTCGGCTACTTCCTCTACCTTCCGGACTACGTCCTCGGCCACCTCATCGCGAACCAGGTCGAGGAGCGCTTCGAGAAGTCCGGCCGGCCCCTCGGCGAGGAGTTCGAGCGCGTCTCGAAGTTCGGCTCGGTCACGCCGGACCTCTGGATGAAGAACGCGACCGGCGAGCCCCTCTCGGTCAAGCCCATGCTCCGGGCGGCCGAGGCGGCGCTCGAGGCGGAAGGAAAGAAGTGAGCGAGAGCTGATCGGCTGGCCGGGAACTTCCCGGCCAGCCCGGGGTCCAACGCGCTGGAGACCATGCCGTGCCGGCGCGAATCCTCGCCTTCGAAGCCTCCCGGGCGAACGATGCGGGTGCGAGAATCGCGCCCGTGAGCGCCTCGATCCACGCCAGTGACCGGGACTGGCCCGGCGACGAGCGGGCCCTCAGCCGCTTCCTCTCCGGGGACGTCCTCGGCTTCGAGCAGATCGTGCGCCACTACTCCGGCATGGTCTTCTCGCTCGCGGCCCGCCTCGTCGGGCCCTCGGAGGCCGAGGACGTCGTTCAGGAGACGTTCCTCCGGGCGTACCACGGGCTCGAGCGCTTCCGCGGCGAGGCCAGCCTCAAGACGTGGCTCTACGCGATCGCCCTGAACCGCGCGCGCGCCCGGCACGGGAGGCTCGCGCGCCTCCGCGCCGTGTTCAAGCCCGGGAAGACGCGAGAGGGCGACGTCTTCGCGTCCCTCGACGACGCCGCCGACCCGGCGCTCTCCCCCGAGGAGAACGCCCTCCTGACCGAGCGCCGCCGGCGCCTGCGCGCGGCCGTCGCCGCCCTGCCCGACGAGTTCCGCGCGGCGGTCGTCCTGCGCGACCTCGAAGGCCTCTCGTACGAGGAAGTCGCCGACGTGCTCGGCGTTCCGGTCGGAACCGTGCGGAGCCGCCTCGCGCGCGGGCGCGCCCTGCTGAAGGAGAAACTCTCGTGAGCGCCCGTCCCGACGTCCCGCGTCTTTCCGAGGAGGAGCTCGACCTCCTCATCTCGCGCTCCCTCGACGGCGACCTCTCGCCGGAGGAGGAGCAGCAGCTCGAACGTCTCGTCGCCCTCGACCCCGCCGCCGCCCGCCGCAAGGCCGAGCTCGCCGCGCTCGTCGCGGACGTGAAGGCCCTGCCGGAGCCCGCGACGCCGTTCGCCCTCGCGACCCGCGTGAACTCCAACGTCGCCGAGCGCGGGCGTCCCGGATCGCTCGGCGGACGCATCGGGTTCTTCCCGGCGCCCGGTTTCGCGAAGGCCGCGCTCGTCATCCTCGGCATCGTCGGCGCGTCGATCGCGATCCTCCGCCCGGCGCCGAAGCGCCTCGCGGAGGGCCCGGTGGACGTCTACCTCTACAACCCGGCCACGCCCGCCGCCCCGGCTCCCCAGGCCTTGATCGCCGAGGCGAAGCCCGCGCGCGCGCGGGAGCTCGCGAAGGAGCGCGCGAAGGAAGTTCAGCCCGGGGACGCGAAGGACGCCGAGAAGAATCAGAAGTTTGCTCCGGAAGCCGACGAGAAGCGCCGGGATGCCCCCGCGGAAGAAGCCGGCCAGAAGAAGGCGGAGGCGAAGCTCGAGGTCGCGCGCCAGAACGAGAGCGCGGCGGCGTCTTCGCTGTCCAACGTCGTCGCCGAGGCCGCCCCAAAGCAGAAAGTCGACCGCGACGAGGCCGGCGTGATCGATGGCCTCCGCCAGCAGGCGCCCGCGAAGGTGACGAATGCGGGGGCGCTCGCGGACGCGGCGCCGGCTCCCGCGGCACCTGCCCCCGCCGCCGCTCCAGCCGCAGGCGGTTCCCTCGGGGCCGCCGGGAGCCGCACGCCGCGCGGCTGGACCGTGTCCGTGCGCGGCGACGCGGTGCGCCGCTGGTCCCTCCGCCGGGCGCCGGACAACCCGCCTCCCGCGCGCGGGGCCGCCGTTTACCGCGTGACGCTCGATGCGTCGGGCCGCGTGACGGCCCTCTCGCGGGTGGGCGCGGCAGCCGCCGACCCGCGCCTCGACGCGTTCGTCCGCGGCATGGTGTTCGAGCCGATCGCGCCTCCCGCGGAGTCCCAGGCGCGGGCCGCGGCCCGCGACACGGCGGCGGCGTCCGCCGACTTCGAGATCGGGCTCGAGCCGCGCTGAGCCGGCAGGCCCGCTTCCTTGACGGGCTTTCCTCGTCCGCCTAGACTCCCGTTCCCTTCGGAAGAGAGCCGAAGTAGCTCAGTTGGTAGAGCAACTGATTCGTAATCAGTAGGTCCCCGGTTCAAGTCCGGGCTTCGGCTCCAGTCTTTCGTCGACGGGACTCCCGCAAACCGATGCCCCTAAAATGCCGGGCGTCGAGTGGAAGGGGAGGAACGTCGCGATGAATGCAACGCTCACCGCCGGAATTGTCGCGGCCGGTCTTCTCGTCGCCGTGATGGCCGGGAGGCGGCTGCGGCGAGTCCTTCCCCTGGACCATCAGGGTGCCGAGACGCGGGACACCATCAAGCTGGCGGCGGGGCTGGTCGCGACCATGACCGCCCTTCTCATGGGATTGCTCGTGAGCTCGGCGAAGACTTCCTACGATGCTTCGAGAGGGCAGGTCATTCAGATGGCCGCCCGGGTCGCCTATCTCGACCGGCTGCTCGCAGAATACGGGCCGGAGGCGGTGGAAGTCCGCTCCCGGATCCGCGCCATGAACGAGAGAGCCGTCCGGCGGATCTGGCCTGAAGAAAAAGACTCCCGGATCGAGCTGGCTCCGGAACGAAACGCAGGGAACGAGGTCTTCTCCGCCGTTCTGCGGCTCGCCCCGCAGAACGACACGCAGCGAATCCTCAAGGAACAGGCCGTGGCCGTCCTCGCCGACCTCGGCCAGTCCCGGGAACTGCTGCTGTTTCAGTCGATCCCGTCCATCTCCACGCTGCTCCTGACGGTCGTCGTCACGTGGCTCGTGCTCATCTTCGTCAGCTTCAGCCTCATCGCGCCGGACAACACGACCGCCGCCCTCTCCCTGGCGATCTCGGCCGTCTCGGTCTCCGGCGCGATCTTCCTGCTCCTCGAACTGGACCAGCCCTTCAGCGGCCTGATGAAGATCTCCAGCGAGCCGCTCGTCAGGACCCTGGGCCAGATCGCGAACTAGGGCCCGTCAGCGCGCCGCGGACTGCGCCTGCGCGAACTTCGACGACGGCAACGACATCGCGGGCGGCGCGACGGGCTTCTGCCTCTCGACGCGGCTCGCGGCCTTGTTGGCCGGGTCGTCCTCGAGCGGGACCCGCAGGGCCACGAGGTCGCCGGCCTTCAGGCCGCCATCCACGCGCGCGCCGCGGGCGAGCGGGACCGTCCGGGAGCGCCCGTTGCGGTCCACGATCGTGACGAGTCCCTTGTCGAACGAGGCCAGCGTGCCGCGCAGCGTGAGGTACGCGGACTCGACGAGGGCGGGTCCCGTGGGCTCGGAGTCCGCTGGAGGGGGCGGCGGGACGTAGAAACTCTCGCCGGATCCTCCGGTTGGGGGCGCCCACGACCCCGCGCGCGCGGCCGCCGCCGAATTGACCGCCGGGCGCTGCGCCGGCTCTCCCTGCAGGACCCGACCGCAGCTCGCCTGCTTCAGCGTCGCGCCCGGCTGGGCGACGATCTCCTTGTTGGCCTGGCCGGGCGCCGACGGCGCCGTCAGGTGCTGCTCGGCGGCCGGAATCTTCTGCTGGCCTGCGGCGGGCAGGGCCATCGCCACGAAGAAGGCCGGCAGGGCGCGTTTCATCCGGCCAATGTAGGCCCCGAACGGCCCTTGCGCCGCCCTCAAAGCCCCAGCCGCCGCGCGAACTCCTCTGGGGCGCCGAGTAGCGCTCCCGCCTGGCGCTTCTTCACGCGGCCGTCCGTGCCCGTCACGAGGAAGTGCGGGACGCCGCTGATGCCCATCTTCTTCGCCCACGTTCCCTTCTCGTCCACGAGGACCTCGCGCCCGATCGCGCGCGCCATCTCCTGGCATTTCGGCAGCGAGTCCATCCCGACGACGAACGTCGTCTCGATCCCGCGCGTCTTCACGAGGTCGGCGAGCGCGCGGTCGTGCGGGAGCGACTGCTTGCACGGCCCGCACCACGGCGCGACGTAGACGATCAGGCAGCCCTTCTCGCCGCCGCAGCGCTCGGCCGACCCCGTCTCGCCGGTGCTCGCGCCTTCCGCCGTCAGGCGCGGGAGAGCCGCGCTCGCGACGCGCTGCGGCCGGTGCGTGAGGAACCAGGCGGCCGCGGCGACGGCGGCGAGCAGGAGAAGGATCGTCGTCCCGGAAGGCCCGGCCGGCGGAGCGGGCCGTCCCGCGTCGAATCGCGACGGCGGCGCGGGCCGCGCCGCCTGCCCGGGCGGGGGAGTCCAGGAGCCCACGAGGCTCAGCTCTTCGGCGACTGAGCTTGCGAGAACTTCGACGGCGGCGGGGTCTTCGACACCTTCTGTTTTTCGACACGATCCGCGTGCTTGCCGTCGGCGGGCTTCTGCAGCGGAACGCGCAGGGTGACCTTGTCGCCGGCCGCGACACCCTCGTACACGGCGGCCTTGTCCGCGAGGAGCACGGTGCGGTCCTTGCCGTTCGCCTCGGTGATCGTGACGGAGACGCCCTTCTCGTAGGCCTTGACGACTCCGCGCAGCGTGATGTTCGCGGCGCCCACGACGGCCTTGCCCGTCGGGCCGCTCTCGGGAGGAAGCGGCATCGCCGGAGCTACGATGCCGGGCCCGGGGGCGGCGCCGGCAGGCGGCTGCGCGGCGGCCGCGGGGGCCGCGGTCTTCGGCGCGTTCGGGTCGATCGGGCCCACGTTCGTCTGCACCCAGCCGCCGCCGTCCGTCTTCTGGCTGGCTCCCGGCCGCACGACGCCCTCCTTGTTCTTCTCGTCCGGGAGGGACGGCACGACGACGCTCTGGGGGATCGGCGTGGGAGCCTGCTGCTGCGCGAGGGCGGCGTCTGCCGCAAGGAGGAGGAGAAGGAGGGCCGCGGCGTTTCTCATGGGAGAAATCTTACGCCGCGGCCCGTTTCGAGGTCAGTGGTCCTTCTTCTCGGCTCCGGCGTAGAACTGCTCTTCTTCCGTCGAACCCTTGAGGGCCGACGTGGAGACCTCGCCGCCGGTCACGGTCATCTGGATCTGGTCGAAGTAGCCCGCGCCGACGAAGCGCTGGTGCTTGACGGCCTGGAAGCCCGCGGTCCTCTCCATCTCGAACTCGTGCTCCTGCAGCTTGACGAAGGCCGTCATGCCCTGCGCCTTGTAGCCGTGCGCGAGGTCGTACATGGAAGCGTTCAGCGTGTGGAAGCCCGCGAGCGTGATGAACTGGAACTTGTAGCCCATCGCGCCGAGCTCCTCCTGGAACGCGGCGATCTCCGCGTCGGAGAGCTTGCGCTTCCAGTTGAAGGACGGCGAGCAGTTGTACGCGAGCGGCTTGCCGGGGAACTTCTCGTGGACGCCCTGGGCGAAGGCCTTCGCCTCGCCGATGTCCGGCGTTCCGGTCTCGCACCAGATGAGGTCGACGTACGGCGCGAACGCGCAGGCGCGCGCGACCGCGTAGTCGAGGCCGCCCTTGACGATGTAGAAGCCGTCCGCCGTCCGGTCGCCCGTGAGGAAGTCCTGGTCGACCTTGTCGATGTCGCCGCGGATCAGGTTCGCGCCGAGGGAGTCCGTCCGCCCGATGAAGACGGTCGGGACGCCCGTGACGTCGGCCGCGAGGCGCGCCGCGATGAGCTTCTGGATGAAGTCGTGGATCGGGACGAGGACCTTGCCGCCCATGTGCCCGCACTTCTTGAGGGACGAGAGCTGGTCCTCGAGGTGGATGCCGGCCGCGCCGGCCTCGATCATCGACTTGACGAGCTCGAACGTGTTGAGCGGGCCGCCGAAGCCGGCCTCGGCGTCCGCGACGATCGGCGCGAAGTAGTAGATGTCGGTCTTCCCCTCCATGTGCTGGATCTGGTCCGCGCGCATGAGGGCGTTGTTGACCTTGCGGATCACGGTCGGGACGGACGTGACGGGATAGAGGCTCTGGTCCGGGTACATCGTGAGCGCATCGTTCGCGTCGCCCGCGACCTGCCAGCCCGAGAGGTAGATGGCCTTGAGCCCCGCCTGCACCTGCTGGACGGCCTGGTTGCCCGTCAGCGCGCCGAGGGCGCGGACGAACTTCTCGGTGTGGAGGAGGTTCCAGAGGCGCTCGGCGCCCATGCGGGCGATCGAGTGATCGAGCTGAACGGTCCCGCGCAGGCGGTCGACCTCCTGCGCCGTGTAGGGGCGGACGATCCCCTTCCACCTCAGGTCGTTGGCCCAGGAGCGCTCGAGCTCGGTTACGGACTGCGTGCGGTACATGGGATGCTCCTCCCCTTGCTTGATCATGTCTCTCCCAACATCGGGGCCGGCGGAATTTACCGCAGGTGAGCCAGGTGCATCAGGGAGATTTCAGGCGAAGGGTTCCACCTTTTGGAAGGCTGTTTCTTCGACGGTCCAATAGAATTGCGGCCATGAACAGCCGCAAGCTCCTCGCCGCCCTGCTCGCCGCGCCGTTCACCCTCCTCGCCGCTCCGGTCTTCGGCGACGAGCCGCCGACCGTCATCGAGCGCGTCCAGCGCAAGTGGGCCGAGAACCCGGACATCCGCAAGCTCGCGACCACCCAGCCCGAGGCCCTCGCGGCCGTCAGCTGGCTGACGGGCACGTGGGACGCGGTGGTCAGGACCCACGCGACGAAGGTGGAAGGCGAGAAAGTCGGGAAGGCGACGCGCACGACCCGGTTCGAGCTCGGCAGCCGCTGGCTCGTGTCGCGGAACAAGGGCGAAGGTCCTCTCGGCGAGGACGCCGTCGAACTCCTCGGGTTCGACCCGTACCAGCGCATCTGGCGCTGGCAGTTCTTCTCGAGCGTCGGCCGCAGCACGAACTCCGCACTCGTCTCGACGCGGGGCTGGGACGAGGAGCGGCTCACGCTCGCGGGGACGTTTTACATCTGGGGAGAATCCGCGGACGTCGCGATGCGCCTCGTGAAGATGAGCAACGACGAGTACTACGAGATCTTCGAGGAGAAGCTCACGGGAGAGCTGGTGAGGCCGTTCCTCGAGTACCACTACACGCGCGCGAAGGCGGCGCCGGCGGCCCCGGCGGCGAAGCCCGCGCCGAAGCCGCCCGCGAAGTGAAAGAGGAGAACCGATGATCCTGCGCCAGACGCCGTCTCTCGTCCTCATTGCGGTCGTTCTCGCCGCGCCAGCGGCGCGAGCCCAGCTCAACCAGAACCCCTGGCCGACGCCCACGGCCAGTAACATGAAGGTGATCGCGAAGGGAGCAGTCGCGGCGATTCCGCCGGGCGTCGCTGACCGCATCAAGACGAACGGGCTTCTCGCTACCGATCCCCAGCTCAAGGCGAAGATGGCGGCCCTTCTCGAGTCCCGTGGGCGGGCGAGGGGCAACCGCGGCAGCGTGGTGGCCCAGATCGTCCAGGGCCGGGGAGGATACGGCGAGAAGAACAAGCCGACCGCGCCCCCGGACACGAAGGGCCGGAAAACCGCGCCGCCCTCCGGCCCGCCGACCCTCGAGATCACCAGCGCCTTCCTCTCTGCCTGGGACGTCGACGCCACGCTCAAGGTAAAGGCGCCGAAGGCCTACGCCGCGGGCGAGGTCACATACAAGGTCAGCGGGCCCTGCGGGCTCGACTACGGCGGCCCGCTCGAGAGTGACGGCCCCCTGGGCATCTGCTGTTTTCCGGACGAGAACGGTGCGGAGAAGATGTTCCTGAAAAACTCCTCGAACAACGCGGACAAGTGGCGCCTCGGTGCAGACGGCAAGACAGTCACGCTCACCTTCCTGGCCGCGGGTCTCCCGAACGCCTCAAAGACCTTCGCGGGCGTCCTGGGCGCCGGGCAGCAGGTGAAGATCACGCTCTCGATCGACGCGGTGGCGCCCTTCCTCGGCGCGAACGCCGCGGGCCTGCAGGCGGCGAACGCGAAGTTCGGCGGAAACAGCCCGCGCTCGAGCGACGGCGAGCCGTGGGTGTCCACCTCGGGCGAGGACACCCTCGGCCTCGGCGTCTTCCTCGGCAAAGGCTACAAGGTGACGGAGACGAAGATCGTCGCGGCGCAGTCGAAGCTGGACGCGCCGGGCAACACGGCACCCGAAAACGCGTACCGGTACGCGAGGGTCAAGACGAAGCCCGACGCCGACCGCCTGCAGACGGTCGTCGAGTGGATGTACGGTCCGGGCGAATCTCTCTCCTACACGATCGAGTGGACGATCGTGGGCCCGCTGGGCCAGCGCCCGCTCCTGACGATGCCGACGTCGGGACCCTGCGACAGCTGAGGTTGCCGCACGGAACGGCCTAGAACTTGTAGAGGATCGTCGCGATGAAGGCCGTGTCGGTCTTCTTGAGCGTTTCGGGAAGCGGCTTGTTCTTGTAGTCGACGAGGTACGAGACCTTCATCTCGAACGCCTTCGTGAGCGTCGCGGCGAGGCCGATCTCGAAGTGGTAGAAACAATCGGACGTGTCGTTCATCTTCCAGAGGCCCTGGGCCTTCTGCGTGAGCGCGGCCGACGGCGAGAACTTCCAGAGGAACTGCTCGCCCGCCGCGAAGGCGCCGCTCGACGTCGCGTCGTAGCCCGAGTCCTTCTCGAACGCGCCGCCGACGGAGCCGTCGAGGGAGAGCTCGAGGGCCTTCTGCTTCACGACGTAGTACCCGGCGCCGACCATCGGCGTGACGAGGTACGTGACGTTCTTGAACCGGTCGCGGAGGTAGGAGAGCTGACCGAACGCGTAGGCCCGCTCCGTGATCTTGTACTCGTAACGCAGCGAGGCGGTCGCCTTGTCGGAGGTCGCTTCGCCGTCCGACCTCGAGTAGAGCCAGAACGCGTCGGCCTTGAAGAGGCTGTGCGTCTTCGGGTCGTAGACGAGGCCGAACGCGAGGTTGAACGCGGTCGTCTCCGAATTGCCGCCCGTGATCGAGAGGCCGGCGCCGAGCGATCCCGTGAGCGGCGGCGGCGGCGGCTCGGGGCACGGGCACGGGCACTTGCACGCCGGCGTCGTTGCGGGTGCGTCGGTCTGGGCCAACGACGGTGCGGTCGCGGCAAGGACGAGGAGGATCGGGATCACTCGCTTCATGAGGTTCATCGGGGCCCCTTCATTGCGTGGCGGCGTCTCACGTCCGCCGAAGTTCCGGGAGTGTACGACGGCTTCCGGCGCGCCGGGTTCAGCGCGCGACGAGGATCGCGACGACCGCGGCCGCGAGCGCGAGAGCCGCGATGAGCGCGGCCCGCGCGAGCCGCTTTTCGGACGGCGCCGAGGGCGCGGGAGGCGCGGAGAGGGCGAGGCCTCCGGCCTCCCGCGCGAGGAACGCCCGCAGCGCGTCGCGCAGCCCCGCCGCGTCGTAGCGCGCGTTCCGGTCGCGGGCGAGAGCCTTGCCGACGATGCGCTCGAGGTCGGGGTCCACCTCGGGGAGGTATTTCGAAAGGGGCGGTGCCTCGTCGTCGAGCCGGCGTACGAGGTCCTCGATGCCGCGCGAGCGGAACGGGAGCCGGCCGGCGAGCAGCTCGAACAGCGTCGTCCCGAGCGAGTAGACGTCCGTGCGGCCGTCGAGCGGAGTCCCCGAGAGCTGCTCCGGAGAAACGTACGCGGGCGAGCCGACGAGAAACCCCGTCTTCGTCCGCACCGAGCTGTCTTCGCTCTTCGCGATGCCGAAATCCATGAGCCTGGGCCGACCCTCCGGGTCGAGAAGAACGTTCTCGGGCTTGACGTCGCGGTGGAGGACGCCGCGGGCGTGGCTGTACGCGAGCGCGTCCGCGAGCGCCTCACCGAGGCGCGCGGCCGCTTCGGCGGCGAACGGGCGGCCCCTGCTCTGGGCGAGGCTCGGCCCCTCGACGAGCTCCATCGCGTACCAGAGCACCTCGCCCTCGCCGCCCGACGCCCAAACCTTGACGATCGAGGGATGGTCGAGCCCGGCCGCGATCCGCGTCTCCTCGCGGAAGCGCTGCACCGCGTCCGGGTCCGCGCCCGGGGCGACCGTCGTGATCTTGAGAGCCTCGAGCCGCCCGTTCGCGCGGCTGCGCACCTTCAGGACGGCCGCGTAGCCGCCCGCGCCGATCGGCTCGAGAATCTCGTAACGGCTCCCGACGTGGAGCGTCGCGAGGGCGGCGGCCTCTTCGGCGTGCACGCCGCTACTTCGCCCCCGCCTTCGCGTTCGCGAAATCGCCGGCCCTCACGACCGAGATCTTCGCGGAGTCGATCCACTTGCGGAACGCGGCGCCGGCCTGATCCGCGGTGAGGGCGCCGACCCTCTTCTCGAGCTCCGCGTCCCACGCGAGGGTCCGGCCGTTGAAGAGGTGGCGCTGCAGGAGGCCGGCGAGCTCGCCGTCCTGCGACCGGCTCACCTGCCGTCCCTGGAGCCATCCGGACTTCGCGGCCGCGAACTCCTCGGCCGTGAACCCGTCCTTGCGCGCGCGGTCGATCTCCTCGCGCACCGCCGTTTCGAGCTTCGCGGTGTTCTGCGGCGCGTGGATCGCGTAGACGGTAAAGCGGCCCGAGACGTCCTGGATTCCGGTTTCGAGTCCGGAGCCGACGCCGTACGAGAGGCCGTCCTTCTGCCGGATCCGCACGGCGAGGCGCGAGTTCAGGAAGCCGCCGCCGAACATGTAGTTCGAAAGGAGGAGGGCCGGGTAGTCCGGGTCGTCGTCGCGGAGGGCGAGGTTCTGCCCGGCGAAGAACATCGCGTTCGCCTTGTCCGGCGTCTCGAACTTCAGCGTGTCGGCGGGGACGTCCTTGAAGACGCTCGGGACGCGCGTGTACGGGCTGGGGCTCTTCCACGCCCCGAAGAGGCTCGCGAGCTGGGAGGACACGGCGGCCTCGTCGAAGTCACCCACGAGGACGGCCTCGGCGTTCGACGCGCCGTAGGACTCCTTCCAGAACGTCTTCACCTGATCGAGCGTCGCGGCCTTGTACTCCTCGAGGCTCTCCTCCGGCGTCGACGTGTACCGCGGGTCGCCCTTCGGGTACGGGCGAAGGCGCCGCATGAAGGCCGTCTGGGCGACGGCCTGCGGCTCCGTCTTCATCTGGTCGATCTGGGCGAGGTTCTCCTGACGCAGGATCTCGAACTCGGAGGCGGGGAAGGAGGGCTCCTTGAGGATCTCGGCGACGAGGTCGAGGACCTTCGGGAGGTTCTCCCGCGTGGTCTCGATCGAAACGGCCATCGTGCCGGTTCCGCCGAGGATTCTGAGCCGGGCCTTGAGGCGGTCGATCTCGTCCTGGATCTGCTGGCGCGTCTTCTTCGCCGTCCCGCGCTCGAGCATGTCGGCCGTGAGGTCGGCGACGGCGGTCCTGCCCGTGAGGCTCGCGACGTCGCGGAAGTGGAGCGTGATCGACCCGCGCACGGACCCGCCGCGCGTCTTCTTCGGAAGCAGCGCGACCTTCATGCCGGAGGGCAGCGTCGGTCGCTTCGTGCGGGCCTCGACGTTCGCGGGCGACGGGTCGAACGCCTCGCCGGTCTGGACGGCGGCCGCGCCCGTGTAGCCCTTCAGCATCGCGGCCACGTCGGCGGGCGGCGGGACCTCGGAGCGGTCCGGTTTCGCCGTCGGGACGAAGAGACCGAGCGTGCGATTCGAGGGCTTGAGGTACGCCGCGGCGACCTTCGCGACGCTTTCGACCGGGTAGGCCTTGAGCCGGTCGCGGTACAGAAAGAAGAGCCTCCAGTCGCCCTTCGCGATCCAGTTGGAGAGCCGGAGCCCGATCTGGGAGGCGTCATTCAGCGCGAGATCGATCTGCTTGAGGAGCTGCGTGCGGGCGCGCTCGACCTCCTCCTTCGTGGGCGCGCGGACAGCGGCGTCCTCGACGGTCTTCAGGAGGATGTCCCGCGCCTCGTCGAGGGACTGGTCCTGCCGGACCTCGGCCCCGAAGAGAAGAAGCCCGGGCTCCTTGACGGGGGGCGAGAAATCGAAGACGGACGACGCCTTCTTCGTTTCGACGAGAGCCTTGTGAAGGCGGCCCGACGGCGTGTCGGCGAGCACGAACGCGAGGAGGTCGAGGCCGGGCGCGTCCGGATCGCTGCCCGCGGGGATGTGGTACGCGGCCGCGGCGAGCTGCACGTCGCCGACGCGGCGCAGCGTGACGGCGCGCTCGCCGTCCTGGGTCGGGTCCAGTGTGTACGTCGGGTAGAGAGTCCGCGAGGGCCTCGGGATCGGACCAAAGGTCCTCTGGACGAGGGCGAGGGTCTTCGCCTCGTCGAACTTGCCGGCGACGACGAGGACTGCGTTGTCGGGCTGGTAGTAGTTCCGGTAGAAGGCCTGGAGGCGCTCGATCGGAACGTTCTCGAGGTCCGAGCGCGCCCCGATCGTGTCGCGGCCGTAGCCGTGCCAGAGATAGGCCGTCGAGAAGACGCGCGCGATGAGAACTCCGCCCGGGTCGTTCTCGCCGGCCTCGAACTCGTTCCGGACGACCGTCATCTCGGTGTCGAGGTCCTTCTTCGCGATGAACGAATTGACCATCCGGTCGGCCTCGAGGTCGAGCGCCCATTCGAGGTTCACGTCCGTCGCGTCGAACGTCTCGAAGTAGTTCGTGCGGTCGAACCACGTCGTGCCGTTCGGGCGGGCGCCGTGCGCCGTGAGCTCCTGCGGGATGTTCGGGTGCTTCGGCGTGCCCTTGAAGACGAGATGCTCGAGCAGGTGGGCCATGCCCGACTCGCCGTAGCCCTCGTGCCGCGAGCCGACGAGGTACGTGATGTTCAGCGTGATCGTCGGCTTCGACGGGTCGGGAAACAGCAGCACGCGGAGGCCGTTCGCGAGCCGGTATTCGGTGACTCCTTCGACGGACGTGACCTTCTCCGGGGCCGCGGTCTTCGGAGCGTCGGCCGCGGCGAGCGGGAGGGCGAGAGCCGCGGTGAGGGCGGCGGTCAGGGCGAGGACGGCGCCGGCAGCGGCGCGTCGGGCGTGCGGCATGAGACTCCTCCGGGGCGCCCGCGGGCGCCCGCACGGGCGGAAGTCTATGCCGAGCGGGAGTTGCGGCGGACGATCACGACCGCGCCGGCCGCGAGAACCCAGGGGACGAGCATGAACGCGCCGACGACCGGCCAGACGTTCGGCTCCTTCGGCGACGAACTCGCCGAGCAGGACGGGCACGCGTGCGCCGCCGGCGCGGACAGAACGCCGCCGGCCACGAGGGCGGCGAGGGCGGCGGCGCGAAGCGTTTGGGTCACGGCGCGCCTCAGTGGTGGACCCACGGGAGCGTCGCGACGCGCAGCAGGTGCGCGCCGTCGAGCATGAGGGCGGCGGCGTAGAGGCCGGCAAGCGGGAGCGGGATCGCGGCCATCCAGAGCAGACCCCGCTTCTCGTGCTTGAGGTGCATGTAGTAGAGGCCGACGTAAGCCGCCTTCGTGAGGGCCATCCCGATCAGCAGGACCGCCATGACGCGGCGGTCCATCTTGAGGCTCGCGACGCCGATTTCCGCGACCGTCAGCACGGAAAGGACGATGAGGACCATGAAGTACTCGCGCCGCATCTTCAGGGGCCCGAAGCGGACGTATGCGGCCGGGGAATCGTCGTGGGTCGAGGCGTGGTCGCTCATGGGCGCTCCCGTCAGATGAGGTAGATGAACGTGAAGACGAGGATCCAGATCAGGTCGACGAAGTGCCAGAACAGCCCCGTGATCTCGACGACGTTCGCGCCGTTGTCGAGAAACTTTCCGCGCAGGACCCCGATCGCCGTGATCAGGAGGTAGCAGACGCCCGTGAAGACGTGCGCGCCGTGGAAGCTCGTGACCACGTAGAAGGTCGCCGGAAAGTTGCCGGAGGGCAGCGTGAACCCGTGGTGGATGAGGTGCGCGTACTCGTAGACCTGCCCGCCCAGGAAGAACGCTCCGCCGAGCGCGGTGGCGAAGAGCCAGAGGGCGGTCTGCCGGCGCTCGCCGTGTTTGGCCGCGTCCAGCGCCTGGACCATCGTGACGCTCGAGAGGATCAGGACGAACGTCATGATGCCCGTGAACGGAATCCCGAGGACGGTGGACGGCAGGGGCCACTTCGGGTTGCCGGCCCGGAGGATCGCGTAGGCGAGGAGGAGGCCCGCGAACGTCATCGCGTCCGTGACGAGGAAGACCCACATTCCGACCTTGCCGGTCGTGGCGGCGCCGAAGGTCGGCGCGTTTCGGGGCGTGGCTCCCGGTGCGGCGAGGAAGGCCTCAGACGGTGCGCTCATTCAACGTCCTTCCATGTTCACGAGAAATCCGGTGTCGCGCATGAGCTGGTCGAGCTCCGGCTTGAGGGGCACGGCGACGCGGCGGATCCGGCCGCGCGCGTCGACGAGGAGGAGACGGCCCCACAGGGGCAGGTCGTCGGGGAGGCCCGACGCCTTCCGGGCCGCGGCCTCGAAGCCGGCGAGGCCGCCGCTCGCGTGAATCCAGCGGGGCAGCGCGGCGCGGGCCGCGTCCGCGTCGCACCAGGGCGGCGAGCCCGGCGGCGCGTCCACGAAGCTCACGATCCGGACGGAGCCGCCCGTGTTGCGCATGCGGCGGACGAGCGACGCGGCCGCCGTGGGCTTCTCGGCGAAGCGCTCCGCGGACACGAACTCGGCGAGGACGACGAACCCCCGCAGGCTCTCGGCCGTCACGGGCTGGCCCTGCTGGTCGACGAGCGCGAAGGCGGGGAGGTCGCCGAGCACGGGCGGCGCGGCAGGGAGCGGCCGCGTCACGGAGCGGAAGACCGGGACGGCGAAGACCGCGAAAACGAACACCGCCCAGAACCACACGCTCCCCGTAAGCCGCGCTGCGAGGCGTTGCGGGGCGGGGACGTCGAAGGCGGGGGCGGCGGCGGGCGTCATCGGGAGGCGGTCGTCGCTTCCGGCGGCGCCATCGCGACGAGCTTGGCGCGGCGCGCGTCGGCCTCGGGCGTGTTCTTGATGTCGATGAGCGACCGCACGTAGTACGCCATCGCCCAGATGTCCTCCTCGGGGAGGGCGCCCTTCCACGTCGGCATCGCCGTGCCGCCGATGCCCGAGGCGATCGTGCGGTAGAAGTCGGTCAGCGCCTCGCCCGAACGGACGTGGTCGCGCGTGAAGTCGGGCGGCATGATTTTGAAGCCGTAGTCGCTTTCCTTGGGAGAGGCGTGGTACGGGTCGGGCCGCAGCGTCGTCTCGCGTTTGCTGAGTTCGAGGCTCGCGGCCTGGATCGTCGCCGGCGTCTCGTAGGCCGGGTGACACGAGAGGCACTGCGCGAAGCCGTGGTAGACCTTCATCCCACGCGTGATCGCTTCGGCCTTCCGCGCGGCGCCGTACGGGTCGGGGGACGGGACGATCGGCTCGCCGGCAGTCTTCTCGGCCCACTTCGGCGAGAGCGTCTTGAGGTACTGGACGATGTCGAGGAGGTCGCGCTCCGGCACGTCGTTCCAGGGGAGCATGGCGGTACCGTGAAGGCCCATCTGGATGGTATTCAGGAAATCCTCGTCGTTCGGGAGCTGGCCGCTCGCGACGGCCGCGAACTTGAACTGCCCCTGCTTGAAGTTGCGCGGCGGCGGGCGGAGGCCGACGGCGGCCGGTCCCTTCCCGTCGCCCTCGAGGCCGTGGCATGCGGCGCAGTACGTCACGAACAGCTCGCGGCCGTGGTTGAGGCGGCGGGCGGAAACGCGCTTGCCGCCGAGCGTCTGGGACTTCGAGAAACGGGCGCCCGGACCCGAGCATCCCGAACCGAGCAGAAGAAGCGCGCCAAGAAGCGCACCGACCCCGCCCGCCGCGACCCGCGTTCCAACCTTCATAGAAATCTTCTCTTCCTCTTTCTCTTTCTAGAGCAGATAGATCGTCACGAACATGAGGGCCCAGACGGCGTCCACGAAGTGCCAGAACATCGCCGTGAGGCGCACGGGGCTCTGCGCCCCCGAGACCCAGCGGCCCTTCGCGGCGCCCGGGACCAGGACGAGCAGCGCGGCGAGTCCCGCGAGGACGTGCAGCGCGTGGAACACCGTGAGGCCGTAGAAGATCGACCCGTAGACGCCGGACTCGATCCGGAAGCCGGAGCGCCAGAGAGGGATCCAGACGGCGAGCTGGAGCGCGAGGAAGAGCGACCCGAGCGCGAGCGTGCGGCGCAGCGCCGACAGGAGCGCGCCCGGCCGCGCCGCCGCCTCGGAGCGGGCGCCGGCGTGGAGGACGAAGCTGGAGGCGACGAGGACGAGCGTGTTCAGAAACGGGAGGAGCCGCGGCAGCGGCTCGAGGCCGTCCGGCGGCCACTCCCCGGCGCCGAGACGCAGGACCGCGTACGAGAAGAAGAGGCTGACGAAGAGCATCGTCCACGACCCGAGCGCCATGACCATCCCGACGAACGACGTCCGGCGGGACTCCTCGCGGCGCGGGAGGCGGGCGGCGGCGACGGCGGCCATCAGGCTCCGACGGCTCCGAGCGCGGCGGGTTCGGACTCGAGGGGCTCGTTCTGCGCGAGCCAGTCCTTCCCGGTGACGCCGGGGTGGCTGAACTCGTGCGGCCCGTGGAGGACGAGCGGGATCTCGTCGAAGTTGTGGTGCGGGGGCGGGGAGGGAATCGTCCACTCGAGCGTGCCGACTTCCCAGGGGTTCTCCGAGGCCTTCGCCCCCGAGATCAGGCTCGAGAGGAAGTTCGCGACGAAGAGAAACTGCGTCGCGCCCAGGAAGAGCGCTGCGCGCGTGATGAACAGGTTCAGCGGCTGCAGATGCTGGAGGAACGTGTAGGAGTCGAGGTTGTAGAGGCGGCGCTGCATTCCCGCGTACCCGATGACGAGCTGGGAGCCGAAGACGAGGACGATCGGGACGATCGTGAGCCAGAAGTGAAGCTTCCCGAGTCTCTCGTTCATCATCTTTCCGAAGAGCTTCGGGAACCAGAAGTAGATCGCCGAGAACGCGCCGAGCAGCACGGACGCCGCCATCGTGAGGTGGAAGTGCCCGACGACGAAGTACGAGTCGTGCAGGTAGACGTCCGTGCCGATCGCGCCGAGGTGCAGGCCCGTGAGGCCGCCGAGGCCGAACACGAAGACGACGCCCATCGAGAAGAGCATCGGCGTCGTGAAGCGGATCGAGCCGCGCCACATCGTGCCGAGCCAGTTCAGGAAGAAGACCGCCGACGGGATCGAGATGAGCATCGTCAGCGTCATGAAGCCCTCCGAGAGGAGCGGGCTCATGCCGACCACGAACATGTGGTGGCCGTAGACGACCGCCGAGAGCACCGTGATGGCGGTCATCGAGAGGGCGGTCGCCTTGTAACCGAACGCGGGCTTGCGGGAGAAGAACGAGAGGACGTCGGACACGACGCCCCACGCGGGGAGGATGAGGATGTAGACCTCGGGGTGCCCGAAGATCCAGAAGAGGTGCTGGTAGAGGATCGGGTCGCCGCCGCCCTTCGTCACGGCCATGCCGGCCACGAAGAAGTGGCTTCCGAAGACGCGGTCGAGGAAGAGGAGCAGCATGCCCGCCGCGATCACGGGGACGAAGAGCGCGTTGAGGATCGCCGTGAGCCACAGGCCCCACACGGTGAGCGGCATGTCGAAGTAGCCCATGCCGGGCGCGCGGAGGCGGATGACGGTCGTGATGTAGTTGACCGCGCCCATGATCGACGACGAGCCCGCGAGGAAGATCGCGACGATCCAGAGCGTCTGGCCCGGGGCCGGCTGTCCGACGAGGGTCGAGAGCGTCGGGTAGGACACCCAGCCTCCCGACGCGGAGCCGCCCGGGACGAAGAACGACGTGACGAGGATGCCGCTCGAGAGCGCCATCGTCCAGAACGAGAGCATGTTCAGGGTCGGGAACGCCATGTCCCGGGCGCCGATCATGAGCGGGATGCAGAAGTTGCCGAACGCGCCGATCAGGATCGGCGTGATCGCGAAGAAGATCATGATCGTCCCGTGCATCGTGAAGAACGACGAGTAGGACTGCGGGGGCATGACGCCGCCGCTCTGGGGCCACACGAGCTCGCCGAGGACCGGGAACGCGGTCCCCGGGTGGCCGAGCTGCCAGCGGATCATCATCGCCATCGTCCCGCCGATCGCGAGGAAGGCGAGCCCCATCCAGAGGAACTGCTTCGCGATGACCTTGTGGTCCAGCGAGAACACCCACCGCCTCAGGAACGAGTCGGGGTCGGGGTGGATGTGCTGCTCGGCGTGAAAGTCCGGACCGGCGTACGCGAGCCTCGGGCGCTCCGTCGTCACTTCGCCACCCATTCCCATCCCCACTGGGCCTCCGTGTCGGCCGCGTCGAACCGGCGCTTCGCGTCGCCCTGCGCCTCGGCGTACCAGCGCTCGAACGCGTCGTTCTCCATCACCGTGAGGTCGGCCTTCATCTTGTAGTGGGCCCAGCCGCAGAGCTGCGAGCAGGCAATCTCCATCGAACCGGTCTCCTTCGCCTGGAACCACATCCGGGTCACGTGGCCCGGGTTCGCGTCCTGCTTGATGCGGAAGTTCGGGACGTAGAAGCTGTGGATGACGTCCTTGGCCTTCAGGTTCAGGAAGATCGGGCGGCCCTTCGGGATCCACATCTCGTTCAGCGTCACGACGTCGTCGGCCGTGTTGAAGACGCCGTCGGCGCCCGCGTACCGGAAGTTCCACGCCCACTGCTGCGGCATGACCTCGATCCGGACGGTGTCGGCCGACGTCGGCCACTTGAACAGGTACTCCTCGATGTCGGCGCGCGACCGGTGGACGAGCACGAGGTCGATCGAGAGAAAGACGAGGAGCGCGAGCGATCCCGTGACGACGAGGCTCCGGCGGTCCGTTCCCTTGTCGTACACGGCGCGGTGCCCAGCCCGTGCGCGGTAACGCGCGACGATGAAGGCGAGGCTCCCGCAGACGAGCGTGAAGGCGACGATCCCGAGGCCGGTCGTGTACCAGAAGAGCCAGGTGACCCGGTGGCCTTCCGTGGACACGTCGCGGGGCGGCGCGTACGGCGCGGACGGCCCCGCGAGGGCGGCCGCGGAGACGAGGAACGGGAGCAGGAACGCGAGGCTCCGCGACGTGCGGGACGCCCCCCGCCGGACGAGGCGGTGCAGAGGACCTTCCTGAGACATTCGATTCCCCCCGAGGACCGTTACTCTACTTTCAAGGAAACGCCGTTTCAAAGATTATCGCACCGGAGACTCGGTCGCCTTCGCGGCCGCCGAAGGGCGCCTGCGTCCCGACTCACCGATCGGCGTGGAGCCGGCGCCTCATGGACGCCGGAGGGTCGATGCGCTAAGAACCGGGTGGAGGTCCCCCATGGACTACCCGATCTGGGATCTGGCGGTCGGCGGAGGGGTCCTGATCGGAACGATCGCGATCCTCCACGTCGTCGTCTCTCACTTCGCCGTCGGCGGCGGTCTCGTCATGGCGTGGGCGGAAACGTCGCTCGGCCGCCGCCCCGATCCTGCGCTGCGCGCTCTCCTGAAGCGCGCCTCGCTGATGCTGATCCTCGTCTCGACGGTCTTCGGCGCGATCTCGGGCGTGGCCATCTGGTTCACGATCGGCCTCGTCCACCCCGCGGCCACGTCGGCGCTCATCCATTCCTTCGTCTGGGGATGGGCGATCGAGTGGGCGTTCTTCCTGCTCGAGGTCGTCACGGCGCTGGCCTGGTACGCGACGTGGGACCGCGTCCGCCCCCGCACGCACCGCCTGCTGATCGTTCTCTACGCCTTCGCCGCGTACATGTCGCTCGTGATCATCCAGGGGATACTCGGGTTCATGCTGACACCGGGGCGGTGGCTGGAGACTCGCGGCTTCTGGGACGGCTTCCTCAACCCGACGTATCTCCCCGGCATCGTCTTCCGGACGGGCGTCTGCCTCCTCCTCGCCGGCACGTACCTCATGCTCGCGGCGCTCCGCGAGAAGGACCGAGCGGCGCGCACACGCCTCGCCGGCCTCCTCGGCCGGGTCATGACGGTGGGCGTCGCGGTCGCGGCCGCCGGGCTCTTCTGGTGGAAGGCTGCGCTCCCGCCCGACGTGGCGGCCAATTTTCTCGGCGACAAGCCGCTGATCGCGTCTCTCGGGACGGGCTGGCGGCACCTCTTCATCGCCCTCGCGGCTTCCGCCGTCCTCGCTCTCCTCGCCGCGCTCCTGCCGCGGACCGTCCGCTGGCCGCAGGCCGTTCTCGCGCTCGTTGCGGCGTTTGGCCTCCTCGGCGGTTACGAGAGGATCCGCGAGGGGGCGCGCAAGCCCTTCATCGTCCGGGGCTACATGTTCTCGAACGGCATTCTCGTCTCCGAGGTGGCGGCGCTCAATCGAGAGGGCGTCCTCTCGAAGGCGCGCTGGGCGGCGTACGACGCGGGGGACGATTCCGTTTCGAAGGGCCGCGCCGTCTTCCGCGCCGAGTGCGCCTCGTGCCACACGCTCGACGGTTACCTCTCGATCCGCAAGCGGACGGCCTCCGCCGATGCGGACTTCCTGACGCTGTTTCTCACGGCGCTGCGCGACGACGGAGCGAAGTGGACGGCGTCGCCGCCGCAGAAGGCCGACTACCCGTTCATGCCGCCCTTCGTCGGAACCGAGGACGAGATCCGGTGGCTCGTCGCCTATCTCGACTCCCTGAAATCCCCCGCAGCGGTGAAAACCGCGGAGGCGACCCGTGCGCAATGACCTGATCCCGGCCCTCGACCCTGCGCCGGTCCCCGGACCGCCGGCGCTGCTCGTCGTCCTCTGGATCGTGACGTTCTTCCTCCATCTGCTCGCGGTCAACGCGGCGCTCGGCGGCGCGCTCTTCTCGGTGCTCCTGCCGCCGTCGATGCCCGGCGCCTCGCGGCGGGCCGTCGCGGCGTTCTTCGCGGAGATCAACTCGTGGGCGCTGTCGCTCGCGATCACGTTCGCGATCGCCCCGCTCCTCTTCATGCAGGTCCTCTACGGCCGCTTCTTCTACACGGCGTCGGTCCTCGTCGCCCCCGTCTGGCTGGGACTTCTCCTGCTGCTCATGCTCGCCTATTACCTCAACTGGATTGCGAAGTTCCGGCTCCGGGCGGGGAAGGGCGCGACGGCGGCTCTCGCGTTCTCGGCGACCTGCTCCCTCGCGATCGCGGCGATCCAGACGTCCGTCCATCTCATCTCGGTCCAGCCGGCTCTCTGGAGCGCCTTCCTGGGCCGCCCGTCGCTCGTCCTCGGGGACCCGACGTTCGTCCCGCGTCTTCTTCATTTCGTCCTCGCGGCGGTCGCGATGGCGGCGGTGCTCCCCGCCGCCTTCCCCGGCTCGCTCGCGGACGCGGCCCCGGGGGCGGCCCGCTTCGGCCTCTTCACGGCGCTCGTCCTGACCGGGGCGCAGTTCGCGGTGGGCCTCTGGCTTCTCCTCGCCCTCCCGAGGGCGGTGCTGTCGGGGCTCATGACCGGAGGAGTCGCGAACCTGGCGCCGCTCGCCCTCGGGATCCTGGTGGGGCTCGCCCTCCTCGGGCTCCTCGTCCGGGCCGTCGGGGCTCCCGGAAACGTCCGCCTCGCGCGGGTCGCCCTCGGCCACTTCGCGGCGGCGGCGCTCTTCATGATCGTCACGCGCCACCAGGTCCGCGATCTCTACCTCGCCGGAGCGCGCGCGACCGAGCGGCTCGTGGTCGCCCCGCAGTGGAGCGTTCTCGCTCTCTTCCTCGCCGTCTTCGTCCTGTGCGCCGGGCTCTCCGTCTGGGCCCTCTTCCGCGCGGCGACGGACCGGCCGGGCCCGGGGGAGGCCGCGGCCTAGTCGAACCGGACGCTGACGAGCTTCGAGACCCCGGGCTCTTCCTGGGTCACGCCGTAGAGCGCCTGCGCGGTCTCCATCGTCCTCTTGTTGTGCGTGATGAGGACGAACTGCGTTTCCTCGGACAGCTCCACGAGGAGGGACGTGAAGCGGTCGATGTTCGCCTCGTCCAGGGGGGCGTCGACCTCGTCGAGGATGCAGAAGGGCGACGGCTTGTACTTGAAGATCGCGACGAGGAGCGCGATGGCCGTGAGCGCCTTCTCGCCGCCCGACAGGAGGCCGATCGTCTGGTTCCGCTTGCCGGGGGGCTGCGCCATGATCTCGAGGCCCGAGTCCAGCGGGTCGTCCTCGTCGAGAAGGTGCATCGAAGCGGTGCCGCCGTGGAAGAGCCGCTGGAAGACGGCGCCGAAGTTCGCGTTGACGGCCGCGAACGCCTCCTGGAATCGGACCGACGACGTCTGGTTGATCGTCTTGATCGTCTCCAGGATCTGCGCGAGGGAGGCCTCGAGGTCGGCCTTCTGGCCGGAGAGCTCGACGAAGCGCGCGTGCTCGACGTCGTATTCCTCGAGGGCCGCGTGGTTCACGGGGCCGAGGCGCTCGAGGGAGAGCGTCTTCTGGACGACGTCCTCGGCGAGCTGGGCCTCGAAGACGTCCTCGGCGACGGCCAGTTCCTCCGCGGTCCTCTCGAGGGCGGGCAGCTCGCCGGGGAGGCAGCCGAACTCGGCGCGGCAGGTCTCGACGAGGTGGTCCTGGTCGGCGCGGCGGCGCTCGAGCGCGAGGTCCGCATCGAAGCGCGCGCGGCGGGCCGCGTCGAGAGCCTCGCGGGCCGCGGCGCTGAGCGTCTCGGCGCCGGTGCGCGCTTCCCTTCGTCCCGCGGCTGCGCCGTCCACGTCGGCCCGACGCGTCTCGGCGGCCCCCGCGGCGGCGGAGGCGGCGGCGAGGGCGGCGGCGGAGGCGGCGCCCGTCCCGAGGGCGTGCGTCCTCCTGGTCTCGACCTCGACGAGGGCGTCGGCGAGCTCGGCCACGCGGCGGGCGGCCTCGCGCGCGCGGTCGTCGGCGGACGCGGCGGCGTCGGTGAGCGCGCGCACGCGCTCGGTCAGGACATCCCTTGCGTTTCGAGAGGCGGCGTCCGCTTCGGCCGCCTCGAGGCGCGCGGCGCGGGCCGCGTCGAGCGCGGTCTCGAGCTCGGCGAGCGTCCGCTCGACGGTGGCCATCTCGGCGGCGCGGGCGGCCGCGAGGCGCGCCGCCTCCGCGCGGCTCTCCTTCGCGCGGCCGAGGTCGGCCGCGAGGCCCCGCTCCTCGTCCTCGAGGACGGCGGTCTCCTTGCGGGCGCGCTCCTCCTCCTCGCGGGCGGCGGCCGCCTTCGCGAGGGCCTCGGAGTGCTCGCGCTCGGCGGCGCGAGCCGCCGCGACGGCCTCGTCGAGCGTCGCGGCGAAGCTGCCGGCCTGCAGCGTGAGCGCCGCGATCGAGGCGTCGGACGCCGCGAGCTTCGCGTCGATCGCCTCGCGCTCGCCGGCGAGGTTCTTGAGGTCGCGCCGAACCGTGAAGAGGCCCTCGCCGGGCACGTCGGTGCCGGCGGCCTCGACGACGGCGCCGCGCACGACGACGCCGGACTCCGTGACGATCGTCCTCTCGGGGTGGATGGCCGCGATCGCGAGGGCGTCGTCGACGTTCGCGACGACGACGGCGTCCGGCAGTGCCGAGGCGGGCGCCTTCGCGGACTTCGGGGAGAGGAGCTCACGGGCGATGCCCTTGACCCTCGGGTCGGCGGGCTTGAGCGGGAACGGCGTGTCTTCGAGCGGGTGGACGAACCGCGCGGTGCCGAGCTTCCCCTCGCGGACGGCACGCAGGGCGGCGTCGAGAGCGCTGCGACTCTCGAGCACCGGGGCCTCGAGAGCGGCTCCGAGAGCCGCGTCGAGCGCCGTCTCGTAGCCGGATGCGGCTTCGAAGTGGTCGGCGAGGACGCCGGCGGGGGAGACGCCCGCCGCGACGAGCGCACGGCGCGCGGACTCGCCGCCCGCCTCGCGCGAGGCGAGCGTCGTCTCGAGGGCGGCCGTCCGGACGGCGGCGGCGTGGAGCGAAGCGACGAGCGCCTCGCGGGACGTCTTCAGGACGGAGAGCTGCTCCTCGGCGGCCCTGCGGCCGTGCGTCGCGCCCTCGAGCTTCGCGCGCGCGGCGTCGAGCGTTTCCGAGGCGGAGGCGACGAGGCGCGCGGCGTCCTCGACGGCGGCGCGGCGGCCCGCGAGGACCTCGCTCGCCCGGCCCTTCCGCTCCTCGAGCTTCGCGAGCGCGAAGACGAGGCGATCCTCGAGGAGAGCCGTTTCGCGCTCGCGGTTTGCGGCCTCGGCCGAGCGCCCGGAGGCGGCGAGGAGGTCGCGGCGCGCGCCCTCGCGGCGGCCCGTGACGTCCGTTTCCTTCGCGGCGGCGGCCATGAGGGCTTCCGCGGCTTTTCGCGCGGCCTCGTCGGCCTTCGCGAGCTCGGCTTCGGTCTCCTCGCGCAATTTCGCGCCGCGGCCGGCCTCCTCGACGAAGCGAACGTGGTCCGCCTCGGTCTCCTTCTTCTGGCCCTCGAGGAGCTCGCGGCGGGCCGCGGCTTCCTCGGCCTCGCGCGCGGCCGCGGCCGCGGCGGCCTCGGCGGCGAGCAGGGCCTCGCGGGCGTGCGCGAACGCGTCGCCTGCCTCGCGCACCGCGCGCTCGTCCTCGTCGGCGAGGCGGCGGGCTTCCGCGAGCTCAGCCTCGAGGCGGCCGAGCTCGGTGAGGGCCGCGGCCTCGGCATCCGTCGCGGCGGCGAGGGCCTTCTCGCCCTCGGTGAAGCCGGACGTGAGCCGGTCCGCGCGCAGGCGCGCGAGCCGCCGCTTCTCTGCGGCGAGGACGTCGGCCTGCTCCTTCCAGCGCGCGGCGCGGGAAGCCTGGCGCTTGAGCGACGCGCACGTGCGGTCGATCTCCGAGACGATGTCCGTGAGGCGCAGGAGATTGCCGCGCGTCTCCTCGAGCTTGACCTCGGCCTGGCGCTTCCTGATCTTGTACTTCGAGACGCCCGCGGCTTCCTCGATGAGGCGCCGCCGGTCCTGCGGCTTCGTCGAGAGGATCAGGTCGATCTTCTGTTGCTCGATGATCGAGTACGCGCGGACGCCGAGGCCCGTGCCCGTGAGGATTTCCTGCACGTCTTTCAGGCGCGAGCGCTTGCCGTTCACGATGTAGTCGCTCTCGCCGTCGCGCGTGACGCGGCGCGCGATCGTGACCTCGCCGCCGGTCTCGGCCCACTCCTCGCCGCTGCGCGACTCGAGCGTGATCGTGACCTCCGCCATCCCGAGCGGGCGGCGGCGCGCGGCGCCGTTGAAAATGACGTCTTCCATCGTCGTGCCGCGCAGGTTGCGCGCGGACTGCTCGCCGAGGACCCACTGGACGGCGTCGCAGATGTTGGACTTGCCCGAGCCGTTCGGGCCGACGATGGCGGTGATGCGCGTCGGGAGCGTGACCGAGGTCTTGTCCACGAAGGACTTGAAGCCCTGGATGTCGAGTTTCTTCAGTCGAAACATGAACGCCTTTTTTCCGCAGTTCCCGACGTGGCTGACGGTTCTTCGGGGCGGGACGCTACCACGCGCTCCCGGGCCCAACCACTACATTTTGAGGGTCCGACGGGTCCGGGACTCCACCGGCTGGGGTCTGGTCGGCCTCGTCTCCTCCGGGCAGGGGAAGCCGGGGCCGGCGTCGAGCGCGCGCAGCAGCCCGCCGCGCGAGGACACGCCGAGCTTGGAGAAGACGTGCTTGAGGTGGTCCTTGACCGTCCATTCCGTGATGAAGAGCCGGCGCGCGATCTCCGCGTTGCGCAGGCCCTCGAGGACGGCGCCGACGACCTCCGCTTCGCGGCCGGAGACGCCGCGCTCCTCGAGCCGCGAGCGCACGTCCTCGGGCGAGACCGTCGAAAGGAGGCGCAGCGTGAGGACGGCGACATCCTCCTCCTCGTCGGAGAAGCGCGCGACCGACGCTTCGAAGAAGCGGCCGTCGCCGAGCGACTCGCGCCGGCGCGTTCCCGCGGGCGCGTGCGCGGCGAGCCGCTGAAGGTAGCCGTACAGCGGGATCTCGCGGCCTCCGTCCGTCACGACGTGGGGCGCGGCGCCGCGCGCCGAGAGGAGCGCGGTCGCGGCCGCGTTCGCATACAGGATCGCGCCCGACGCGCGCACGAGAAGGACGGGCGTCGAGGCCGCGTCGGCCGCGCTCTCGAGGCGCCGGCGGGCTGCGGCGTGAATCTCGCACGCGGCGGCGAACTCCAGTAGCTGCGCGAGCATGGGGCGCAGGACCTCGAAGCGGAGCGTCTCGGGTCCCGTCCACGGGCGGCGCGGGCCCCGGGCGAGCGCGAGGACGCCGCGGACGAGCCCCGGTACCGCGAAGGGGGCGGACAGGACGGACGGGCCGCCCCCGCGGATCGCGGTCCTCACGACCTTCAGCGGCGTGACCTGGTTGCCCGTCATCCGCCAGCGGTAGCGCTGCCCCTGGGGCTCGAAGACGTATTCGAGGTCCACGACGTCGGGCTCGAGCACCGACCGGACGGTGTCGACGATCCGCTGCAGCGCCTGGGCGTTGCGGCCGCGGAAGGGCGGTCCGTCGAGGGGAGAAGCGGGCATGTGGGGTGCGGTCAGCCTTCGCCTGCATTCTACGGCGGGACTTTCGGGTCCGTTCAATTCGTGTCGACGGCCTCTGGACAACGCCCCTTCGCGTGATAGTCTCGTGTTTGATCAAAGCACCCCCCTTCCTCTGGCGGAGGACACTTCTCAATGTTGAGCTTCGAGATCCGCAAGACGGGCGGCGAATCTGAAATCCGCAAGGTTCACCGGGACGTCATTCACATCGGCGCCTCGACGGGCAACGACCTCGTCGTCCGCGCGCGGGGTGTGCTCGGACGGCACGCCCGCATCTCGGTGGCGGGCGAGGAGCTCAGGCTCGAGGTTCTCGGCAGCGCGCCCGGATCCGACGTCACGCTGAACGGCTCCGTCGTCAAGACGGCGGCGCTCGCCGCCGGCGACCGGATCAACATCGGCGAGGCCACCATCACGCTCCTGAACGGCCCCGCGCCCAACCCGAACCGCATCTCGGCGCCTCCGCCGCGCGGCCGCGACGCCTTCTCCCTCGCGTCGGCGGCCCTCTCTCCCTTGCCGGCGGCTCCCGCCGGGCCCGCGCCCGCTCCCGCGCCGCTGCCGCGCCATGTGACACCGGCTCCAGCGCCGCGTCCTGCCGCGGCGACGGACGCCCCGCGGCCCGACGAGCGCCCCGCCGATCCGTGGGCCGGCTTCTACGCGGTGCTTCGGCGGCCCGTGCCGTTCGAGGAGCTCCTGCAGGACCTCGTGACCTACGTCTCCTCGGCGACGCCGCTCCACAGCCTCGCGTTCATCTCGCTCCAGCCCGCGAACGAGGGCGAGGCGATCGCCGCGGTGTGGAAGGGCACGCTGCCGAAACTCTCGGCGAAGGCGCTCGCCGACGCCCGCGCCCTCACGGGACCCGGCGATCTGGTCGAGGGTGGCGCGCGCCTCAGGATGTTCCCGGTCCTGCGCCCGGGCGCGGACCCGGTCGGAGTCCTCGTCCTGCCCGCGGACACGCTTTCCGACCCGGCCCTCTTCGACTTTGCCGCGCACGCCTCCGCGGCCGTGGGGTTCGTCCACGCCGAGCGCAGCGAGGCCGCGTTCGGCGAGCACGCCGGCACGAGCCACGCGGCGCCCATGCCCGCCCCCGGCGGGCTCGACGACCCGCTCTCCGCCCTCGTCGGCGCGTCCCTCGCGCTCCAGAACCTCAAGGCTTCGCTCTCGCGCGTCGCCTCGGCGCGCGCGCCGCTCCTCCTCGTGGGCGACGTCGGCTCGGGCAAGACGCTCGTCGCCGAGACGCTGCACGCATTGTCCCCGCGCCGCAGCCGTCCGCTCGTCCGCATCGCGGCCACGGCCGCGAGCCCGCAGGCTCTCGAGGAAGACCTCGTCGGCCTCGCGGCGACCGCCGGCGACCGCCGCCGGCGCACGGGCCGCCTTTTCGAGGCGGACGGCGGGACGCTTCTCATCGAGGAGGTCGGCGACCTGCCGGCCCCGACCCAGGCGCTCCTCTTCCGCCTTCTCGAGGCGCGGGAGGTCACCGCGCCCGGCGGGCGCACGGTGCCGCTCGACGTGCGCGTGATCGGGACGACGTCCCGGCCGCTCACGCGCGCCGTGGAAGACGGCCACTTCCGCGACGACCTCTACTTCCGCCTCTCGGCCCTCACGCTGCGCCTGCCGCCGCTCAAGGACCACAAGGAAGACATCCCGGCGCTTCTCGACGCGCTCGCGGCGCGGCACGGCGGCCCGACGGCGGCGCGCTTCGACGTCGAGGCCATGAACGCGCTCCTGAACTACCAGTACCCGGGCAACGTCCGCGAGCTCGAGAACGAGGTCCGGCGCCTCGCCGCGCAGATCGGCTCGGGCGCGGTCGCGCTCCCCGACCTCGACCAGAAGTTCTCCGGCGAGCACGTCGAGCTCGCGCTCAAGGAGAGCGACGACCTCAAGGAGATCGTCGAGAAGGTCGAGCGGCAGGTCATCGAGCGCGTCATGCGCAAGGTGCGCGGCAACCAGTCGCTCGGGGCGCGTCTCCTGAACATCTCGCGCGGCAGCCTGATCGCGAAGATGAAGGAGTACGACATCAAGGACTTCCGGTACCTGAAGCGGGGCGACTAGGTTTCTGCCTTTTCGGGGTGAGTCCAGTCGGGTCCGAGTCACTCCAAGACAGCTGCCGGAGGTTTGCGATGAAAGCTGGGCGTGCTCTCGCGTTCCTGGTCCCCTTGTCTCTCGCCTCGTCCCTCGCCTTCGCGCAACCGGCCCCACCCCCTGAAAAGAAGGCCGCTCCGGCGCGCGAGGGCTCCGCCGCCCCGGCACAGGGCCTCGTGGTCTTCATCGACCCCGTGACAGGGAAGATCCGCCAGCCCGAGCCGTCCGAGATCGGGGCGTTGACCGCGCCGCCTGCGGCGACAGCGGCCCCGGCCGTCGAACCGCCTCTCCTCATGAAGATCGGCCCCGGCGGCGCCGTCGGCGTCGTCCTCGACAGCCGGTACGAGAGCTTCGTGGTCGTCACGAAGAAGCCCGACGGGACGCTCGCGACGGAATGCGTCACGGGCGGCCGAAGCGCGGACGCCGCCGTCGCTGCCGCCGCGAAGCCGGCGGAGAGGAAGACGAAGGAGGCGCCCCGTGTTCCGTAAGGGTGTCGTTTTCCTCGGGCTCCTTTCCGTCCTCCTCGGCGCGCACGCCTTTGGCGCGGCGACGATCGTCATCCAGAACGCCGACCCCGCGGGCGTCGGCTTCAACGATCCGACGGTCGTCGCCCCGATCGGGGGCAACCCGGGAACGACGCTCGGCCAGCAGCGGCTGAACGCCTTCCAGGCCGCCGCGAGCAAGTGGGGCGCCACGCTCACGAGCGGCGTGACGATCGTCGTCTACGCGACTTGGGAGGCCCTCACGTGCAACGCGACGTCGGCCGTTCTCGGCAGTGCGGGAGCCGTGACGGTCTGGCGGGACTTCACGGGCGTACCCGTGGGGGGACACTGGTACCCGGCAGCGCTCGCGAGCAAGATCTTCGGCGCCGACGTCGACCCGGAAGCCCCCGATGGTTTCATCCATGCAGACATCCGGGCGCGGTTCAACGTCAACCTCGGCCAGACCGGATGCCTCGACGGCGTCTTCTTTTATCTCGGCCTGGACAACAACCACGGCTCGAACGTCGACCTCGTGACGGTGCTCGAGCACGAGTTCGCGCACGGGCTCGGCTTCCAGACGTTCACGAGCGGTTCGACGGGCAACCAGCTCGGCGGGTTTCCGGCGATCTGGGACGACTTCCTTCTCGACACGACGACGGGAAAGACGTGGACGGATATGTCGGCCGCTGAGCGCCAGACGTCCGCCCTCAACTCGCGCCGGCTCGCCTGGACCGGCGCGAACGTCACCGCGGCCGTGCCGACGGTCCTGCAGGCCGGCACTCCCGCCCTGACCGTGTCCGCCCCCGCCAGCGTCGCGGGCGCCTACTCGGTCGGCAGCGCGAGCTTCGGGCCCGCGCTGGCCAGCCCCGGCGTGGCCGCCGAAGTCATGCCGGTCGTCGACACGGCGCCGAACTCCGGGCTCGCGTGCTCGGCGCTCTCGGCCCTGAACGCGGCCGCTGTGAGCGGGAAGGTCGCCCTCGTCGACCGCGGGACCTGCGGCTTCGCCGTGAAGGTGAAAGCCGCACAGGACGCTGGAGCCGTAGCCGCCGTCGTCGTCAACAATGCGGCCGGGTCTCCGCCGCCGGGGATGGGCGGCTCGGATCCGACCATCACCATTCCCTCCGCCATGATCACGCTCGGGGACGGAAACGCGTTCAAGGGGGCGCTCGCCACCCGATCCCGGCTCCATTCCGGAATGTCGGCGAACCTGGGGCTGAACCTCGCGATCCGCTCGGGCGCCGACGCCCTCAACCGGGCCCTCCTCTATACCCCCAATCCGTTCGTGTCCGGTTCGTCGGTCTCGCACTGGGACACGATCGCGTTTCCCAACCAGCTCATGGAGCCGGCCATCAACGGCGATCTCTCGCACGAGGTCGCGCCGCCGCAGGACCTGACCTTCCCCCTCCTCAAAGACATCGGCTGGAACTAGGAAGGAGGCCAAGATGCGACGTTTCGCTTCGTCCCTCCTCCTCGCGACGGGGATCGTGTTCCTGTCGAGTCCCGCGGCGAGCCAGCCGCTCTCGGAAAACTTCGATTCGGTCGCCGGCCTCGCTGCGGCCGGATGGGTCATGACGAACAACAGCAACCCCGCGGGGACGACGGCCTGGTTCCAGGGGAACACGGCCGTCTTCTCGTCTCAGGCCGGCGCCGCCGGCAGCTACATCGCGGCGAACCTCAACGGGACCACGTTCGGGGGGAACGTCAGCAACTGGCTCATCACGCCGGCGCTCACGAGCCTTCAGGATGGTGTCGTCCTCACCTTCTACACCCGGACCGAAGCGTCCGCCCCCGCCACCGACCGGCTGGAGGTTCGCCTGAGCACGAACGGCTCGAGCACGAACGTCGGCGCCACGGACGCGAGTGTCGGGGATTTCACGACCCTTCTCCTCACCGTCAACCCCACGCTGACTCCGGGCGGGTACCCGACGGCGTGGACTCTCTTCACGGCCACCCTTTCGGGAATCGGCGCGGGACCGGTCACGGGCCGCATCGCGTTCCGGCACGTGGTCCCGAACAGCGCGGCGAACGCCGACGTCGTCGGAATCGACTCGGTGATCCTCGGGGCCGGGTGTCCGCCGCCGCCGCCCTCCCTCGTGGTGACGACTCCCTCGGAGGTCGGGACGGGCTCGCCGAATCGCGTCGCGAGCATCGCGCCGATCGGCGGGGCGACCTACGTCTGGGGAATCACGAACGGGACGATCACGGGCGGCCAGGGGACGCCCCAGGTCACCTTCACGGCGGGAGCGGCCGGGACGCCGCTGACGCTCACCGTGAGCGTCACGGTCGGCGGATGTCCGGGGGGCGGCGGTTTTGCGAACGTGACGGTCCTGCCGCTCGGGTCGGCGGTTCCTTTCTACGCGGTGACGCCCTGCCGGGTGATCGACACGCGCGGCGCGGCAGGTCCGTCCGGCGGACCCGCGCTTGCGACAGGCGGCGCGGACCGGGCGTTCGTGCTCGCCGGCGCATGCGGCATTCCGCCGGGCGCGTCCGCCGTGTCCGCGAACGTCACGGTGACGGCTCCGGGCGCGCCGGGCAATCTCGTGATCTATCGGGGCGACGGAGTCCTGCCGGGGACGAGCACGATCAACTTCTCTCCCGGGCAGACGCGCGCGAACAACGCCGTGCTGCAGCTCGCGCTCGACGGCACGGGGAGCGTGAAGGTGCGCAACGGGTCGGCCGGGAGCGTGCATCTCGTCGTCGACGTGAACGGCTACTTCCAGTAAGAGACGATCGGAAAGCTTTGACTCCTGGGCGGGGCGCGATAGGCTTCGTCCAGTCAAATCGTTCAAGTCAAGCGAGTCTGGAGGCTCTATGGCCCGCACCTGTCGGCCCGTTGCGTTCGTTGTCCTTGCTGGCTCGCTGCTGTTCCCGGCGGCCGCCGCAACGGCCCAGACGACTGACCCCGTCGTGGGCAGGCCTGTCGCACCCGTGCTGTCCCCTCCGCTCCGTGAGATTCCCCCGATTCAGGTGACCCGGGATCCGGGCAAGCCCAGGGACCGCAAGTGGCTTCCGTACAAGGGCGCCCTCCCGGGCGCCGCTCCGGCCCGGCAGGCGGACGGAGCGCTCCAGTCGGCTCCGGGGGTGAACGCGCCGAACGCAACAGGCACCAACTTCGATGGCCTGGCCGCGAACGGCTCCGCGCCGCCCGATTCCAGCGGCAGGGTCGGCCCGAATCATTTCGTCGAGTGGATCAACACCGTCTTCGCCATTTATGACAAGGCCGGCACGATTCTCTACGGCCCGGCCTCGGGCAACACTCTCTTCACGAGCCTCGGCGGAGCCTGCTCGGCCTTCAACGACGGCGACCCCGTCGTCCAGTACGACGGGCTGGCCGACCGGTGGGTCCTCACGCAGTTCGTCGTCGGGGCTCCGGCTCCGGCCTTCTCCCACCAGTGCGTCGCCGTGTCGAAGACAGGCGATCCGCTCGGGGCTTACTACCTCTACGACTTCCCGACCGACGCGACGAACTTCGTGGACTACCCGAAGTGGACGACGTGGACCGATGCCTACTACATGACGGCCCACCTCTTCAACGCGGCGGGCACGGCGTTCCTCGGCGCGCCGCTCTACGCCTTCGACCGCGGGAGCATGCTGGCCGGGCTTCCGGCCGCCTTTCAGTCCGTGAATCTCGACCCGACGGGGAACGTTTTCGGCCACCTCGTGGCCGATCTCGACGGCCTCACGCCGCCACCGCCCGGCTCTCCGGCTTACGTCTTCGCTCCCGCCTCGCCGGAATGGGACGGAACGGCCACGCCGGGTCTCCACTTCTGGACCGCGGCTTCCACGTGGGGCGGCACGCCGACCCTGACCGTTACCCCGAAAGCCGACGTCGCCACGGCTGCGTACAACACCAACCTCTGCGGGTTCAGCCGCGACTGCATTCCACAGTCGGGAACGACGCAGAAGCTCGATTCTCTGACCGGCCAGCTCATGTTCCGGGCCGCCTACCGCAAGGTCGGCGCCACCGAGTCGGTCCTCGTGTCGCACACCGTCAATGCGCTCGTCCCGCCCGCGAACCAGGCCGCATTCCGGTGGTACGAGATCCGGACCCCGGCGACGACCCCGACGATCTTCCAGCAGGGGACGTACGCGCCCACGACGGCGAATCGCTGGGTCTCGAGCATCGCCATGGACGAGGTCGGAAACATCGCGGCCGGCTACAGCATCTCCGACGCCACGATGTTTCCCTCGATCAACATCACGGGCCGTCAGACCTTCGACCCCCTGGGCACCCTCGGCGGCGAGATCGCCATGTTCACCGGCCTCGGAGCGCAAACCGGCGGCCTGAACCGCTGGGGCGACTACACGCAGATGTCCGTCGATCCCCGCGACGGCTGTTCTTTCTGGTACATCAACCAGTACCAGCCGGCGTCCGGATCATTCAACTGGAAGACGCGGATCGGGTCGTTCCGTTTTCCGAACTGCGTGGCGCCCGTGCGCGGGACGATCACCGGGCTCGTGAAGGACGCGGTGGGGAACCCGATCGCGAACGCCGTGGTTCAGGTCGACGCGGGGTTCTCGGGGGCCACGGACGCGACCGGCCGCTACACGATCGTCCTTCCGCCCGGCCCCTATACCGCGACGGCAACCGATCCGGCCGCCGGCTGCACGCCGTCGGCCTCGCAGGCGGCCACGGTCACGAACGGCGCGACGACCACCCGGAACTTCACCCTGACGGGGGCCGCGAGCCTTGTTGTCAAGAGCACGGCCATCGACGACAGCTCCGGGAACGGCAACGGCGTCATCAACCGGAACGAGTGCTTCAAGCTCGATGTGGATCTCACGAACGTCGGGTGCTTGGGAGCGAGCGGGGTTTCCGCCGCCATCACGACGTCGACGCCGGGCGTCGAGATCCTCGTCGGCTCGTCCTCCTACCCGAACATCGCCCGCGCCACCGAGGCGTTCGGCACGACCCCGTTCTCCCTGGCCACGACGGCGGCCTTCGTCTGCGGAACGGACATCGCGGTGACGTTGACCGTGACGTCGTCCGCCGGCATGCAGGTTTCGGCCCTGACCTTACCGACCTGCAGGCCGACCGTGGTCGTGACCAGGAGCGTGACCACCGCCAGCCCCACCGAGGCGGGCCGGACCACCCGGAACGGAGTTCCTGCGACCTGCGCCGGCAAGGCCTGCCCGGGTCTCACGGACGGCGCCAACCCTCACTACTACGACGCGTACTCGGTCTCCAACCCGAGTTCGACGGCCCGCTGCGTCACCGTGACGGCGAGCACGTCCTGTTCCGGCACCAGCATGGTTCATCCGGTGGCGTACGCAACGTCCTTCAACCCCGCGAACCTCTGCACGAACTTCCTCGGAGACTACGGATCCAGTCCGAATCCGGGATCGGTGACATTCAGCGTCACCCTGCCGGCCGGCCAGCCGCTCGTCCTCGTTTCGCAGGCTGTTTCCGCCACCACTGCAGGCTTCGTCAACTGCGCCGGGATCACGTACAACGTCACGGGGTTCCTCGACGATTCCGACGGCGGGCGGCCCGTCGCGGCGGCTTCGGGCGGCGGCACGATCTGCCTCGGAAACTCCGTCGGCCTGACGGGCTCCGGCGGCACGTCCTGCGTCTGGACGCCGGCGACCGGCCTCAGCAATCCGAACACCTGCACGCCGACGGCGTCCCCGACCGTCACGACCGCCTACTCGGTCGTGGTCTCGAACGCGAACGGCTGCGCCAGCGCCCCGAGCTCGCCGGTCACGGTCACGATCGGCGCTCCCCCGGCCGCTCCGGTCATCACGGCTCCCGCGACGGTCGGAGCGGGTTCGCCGAACCGGGTCGCGAGCGTGCCGGCGGTCGGCGGCGCCACCTACGCCTGGTCGATCACCAACGGGACGATCACGTCGGGCCAGGGGACGGACCAGATCACCTTCACGGCGGGAACGCCGGGGACGCTCACCCTCGGTGTGATCGTGACCGTCGGAACGTGTGCGTCCAGCCCCGGAAGCGCAAACGTCACGGTCGCTTCTGCCGGCTCCGCGCTTCAGTTCTACGGCGTGACGCCCTGCCGGATCGTGGACACGAGGAACGCAAACGGCCCGCTCGGCGGACCCGCGCTCGCCGCCTCCGGCAGTCCGGACCGTCTGTTCACCCTGACGGGAACGTGCGGGATTCCGTCGGGAGCCGCGGCCGTCTCGGCGAACCTGGCCGTCGTGAGCCCGTCCGCCGGAGGATCTCTCGCGATCTATCGCGGGGACGGGGCCGCCACGGGGACGTCTTCGATCAGCTTCAACGCGGGGAAGACCCGCGCCGACAACGCCATCCTGCAACTCGCGCTCGATGGCTCCGGCACCGTGAAGGTGAACAACTCGGCGGCCGGAACGGTCAATTTCATCCTGGACGTGAACGGCTACTTCCAGTAGCTGCGACGCGTTCTCGGAACATTGGGCCGCGGTACTCGCCGCGGCCCTTTCTCTTTCTGGAGTAGGCTCGGAATCCGGGCTCGGCGCGATGCCGGCCGAGGAGTAGACGCATGTTCGTGCGCTCCAGAGTCCTCCGTCTCCTTGTTCTTCTTCTGTCCTTCCTGCCGGCCGCGCGGATCGCCGCCGTCTCGAACACCATCGTCATCAGCCAGGTGTATGGCGGCGGCGGGAACTCCGGCGCCACGTACAAGAACGACTTCGTCGAGCTCTTCAACCGCGGGACGACGACGGTCAGCCTGAACGGCTGGTCCGTCCAATACGGCTCGGCGACGGGAACGACGTGGCAGGTAACGAACCTCACGAACGTCTCCCTCGCGCCCGGGCAGTACTACCTCGTTCAGGAGGCGCAGGGCGCCGGCGGCAGCGTGAACCTGCCCACGCCGGATGCGACCGGCACGATCGCGATGGGCGCGACCGCCGGGAAGATCGCCCTCGTCAGCGCGACCACGGCGCTCTCGGGCGCCTGCCCGACGGGGGGGGCGATCGTCGACTTCGTCGGGTTCGGGACGACGGCAAACTGCTCCGAGACGGCTCCGGCGCCCGCGCCATCGAACACGACCGCCGATCTTCGCGGATCGGGCGGCTGCACGGAAACCGACGCCAACAGCACGGACTTTGCGTCCGGCGCTCCGAACCCCCGCAACACGGCGACGACGCTCGCGCCCTGCTCGGGGGGCTCGCTCGCGCTCTCGATCAACGACGTCGCGCTCGCGGAGGGCAACTCCGGCACGACAACGTTCACGTTCACCGTGAGCCTCTCCGCGCCCGCGCCGGCGGGCGGCGTGACGTTCAACATCGCGACGCAGGACAGCACGGCGACCGTCGTCGACAGCGACTACGTGACGCGTTCGCTGATCGGTCAGAGCATCTCCGCGGGGAACTCGACGTACACGTTCGACGTCACGGTGAACGGCGACGCGACCGTCGAGCCGAACGAGACGTTCTTCGTGAACGTCACGAGCGTCGTCGGGACGGGCGTGACCGTCGCGGACGGCCAGGGCGTCGGGACGATCACGAACGACGACGTCGTCCTGACGCCGATCTACACGATCCAGGGCAGCGGTGCGACCTCGCCCCTCGTGAGCACCGCCGTCTCGACGTCGGGCATCGTGATCGGCGTGAAGTCGAACGGCTTCTTCCTCCAGGACCCGCTCGGCGACGGGAACCCGAACACGTCGGACGGAATCTTCGTGTTCACGTCGTCCGCGCCGCCGGCGGCGGCCGCCGTGGGCAATTCCGTTCTCGTGACGGGGACGGTCCAGGAGTTCATCCCGTCCGCGGACGCGAACAGCCCGCCCATGACGGAGCTGGCGCTCTCGCCGACCGTGTCGCTCCTGTCGACGGGCAATCCGCTCCCGGCCCCCTTCGTCCTGACGGCGGCCGACACGAGTCCGCTCGGGGCGATCGACCAGCTCGAGAGGTTCGAGGGCATGCGCGTCTCCGTGGCCTCGATGACGGTCGTGGCCCCCACGTCGGGAACCGTCAGCGAGGCGAGCGCGACGGCGACGTCGAACGGCGTCTTCTACGGCGTCATCACCGGCATCGCACGGCCCTTCCGCGAGGCGGGCGTCGAGGTCCCGGACCCGCTGCCCTCCGGGGCGCCCTGCTGCGTCCCGCGCTTCGACGCGAATCCGGAGCGGCTGCGGGTGGACGGAGACGGCCTCGTGGGCGGCACGGCGCTCGAGGTCACTTCCGGCGCCGTCGTCACGAACCTCGTCGGACCCCTCGACTACGGATTCCGCACGTACACGATCCTGCCGGACCCGGGCTCGTCGCCGGGGGTCAGCGGGAACGTGACGTTCACGCCCGTTCCGCTCCCCGCCAGCGACGAGTTCACGGTGACCTCGTTCAACATGCAGCGGTTCTTCGACACCGCCGACGAGCCGGGCGTCAGCGACGTCGTCCTCACGGGGACGGCGTTCAACAACCGCCTGAACAAGGCGTCGCTCGCGATCCGCAGCGTGCTGCGGACGCCCGACATCATCGGCGTGGAAGAGATGGAGAACCTTACGACGCTCCAGGCGGTCGCGACGAAGGTCAACGCCGACGCCGTGGCCGCGTCCGAACCCGATCCGTCGTACCAGGCGTTCCTCGTGGAGGGCAACGACGTCGGCGGGATCGACGTCGGCTTCCTCGTGAAGTCCTCCCGCGTGAGCGTCGTGGACGTCACGCAGGTCAACAAGGACGAGACGTACACCGACCCGAACACCGGGAACCCGGCTCTCCTGAACGACCGTCCTTCCCTCGTCCTCCGCGCGACGGTCGCGCCTCCCTCCGGCCCGGCGTTTCCGATCACGGTCATCGTGAATCACCTGCGCTCGCTCTCGGGCGTCGACGACCCGGCCGACGGCAACCGCGTCCGCACGAAACGCCGCGCGCAGGCCGAGTCCCTCGCGAACCTCATCCAGGCGCGCCAGATCGCAAATTCCGCCGAGAGGATCATCTCTCTCGGCGACTACAACGCGTTCCAGGTGAACGACGGCTACGTGGACGTCATCGGCACGGTCAAGGGGACCCCAACGCCCGCCACGGACGTCGTCCTCGCGAGCGCCGACCTCGTGAACCCGGACCTGACCGATCTCCTCGACCTCCTCCCGGCCGCCGACCGCTACTCGTACAGCTTCGACGGCAACGCCCAGGTGCTCGACCACGAGCTCGTCAACGCCGCGCTGCTGCCCTTCGTCTCGAGGGTGGCGTACGCGCGAAGCAACGCGGATTTCCCCGAGAGCTTCCGGAACGACCCGAACCGGCCCGAGCGCATCTCGGACCACGACATGGCCGTCGCGTACGTGCGCTTTCCCGCGCCGGCGACGGCGACCGTGAGCGGCGACGCGACGATCTGCTTCGGCTCCGCGACGACGATCCAGGCCGCGCTCACGGGCACTCCGCCGTGGAGCGTGACCTGGTCGGACAGCGTCGTGCAGTCGAACGTCCTGTCGAGCCCGGCGACGCGTGTCGTGAACCCGACGGTGACGACCACGTACACGGTAACGGCGGTCGCGGATGCGAACGGGCCGGGCACCGCCTCGGGGAGCGCGCAAATCGTCGTCAGCCCGCCCCCGCCGCAGGTGCCGCCCGTCATGACCGCGCCGTCCTTCGTGGGCGCGGGCTCGCCGAACCGCGCCGCGAGCGTCGCGTCGATCACCGGGGCGGCGTACCTCTGGACGATCACGAACGGGACGATCACGGCGGGCCAGGGCACGAACGAGATCACCTTCACGGCGGGATCGGCCGGAACGCCGCTGACCCTGAACGTGAGCCTCACGCTCGGGCCGTGTCCGTACGGTGGCGCGTCCGCGAACGTGACGGTCCTGCCGGCCGGGTCCGCCGTTCCGTTCTACACGGTGACGCCCTGCAGGATCGTCGACACGCGCGGCGCGACCGGACCGGCGGGCGGGCCGGCCCTCCCCGCGGGCGGAGCGGACCGCACGTTCGTTCTCGCGGGCAGCTGCGGGATCCCGTCGGGCGCGGCGGCCGTCTCGGCAAACCTGACGGTCGTGAGCCCGCCCGCCGGAGGAACCCTCGAGGTGTACCGGGGAGACGGCGCACCCTCGGGAATGGGGTCGATCTCGTTCAACGCGGGCAAGACGCGCGCGAACAACGCGCTGGTGCAGCTCGCGCTCGACGGGTCGGGGACCGTGAAGGTGAACAACGCGTCGACCGGGCCGGTCCACTTCGTCCTCGACGTGAACGGCTACTTCCAGTAGCTGCGACGGACACGGCCGGAGTCCCGCTAGACTCCGGCCGTGGCCGATCCCGACGCCCGGTTCCGGCGGCTCATCACGCTCGTCCTCGCGGCGCTCGGCCTGCTGACGGCGGGCTCCGTCCTGCTGTTCGGGCATCTCCTCTTCAAGGCGCTGTCGAAAGACGTCGTCAACGACGCGATCCTGCACACGAGGCTCGACGCCGAGCGGCTCGCGCGCGGCATCGCCGAGCGTTCCGCGGGCGATCCGTACCTCCTGAAGCTCAAGGTGACGGAGATCGACCGGCTCGTGCGGGCGGGCGTGTCCGAGCGCCAGATCCTCGCGGAGGTCGAGGTGCTCGACAACGCGAAGAAGGAGGTCCTCTACTCCTACAACGGCACGCTTACGGTGCCGGAGCGCGCGCGCCCGGTCGTCGACGACCCGAAGGTGCTGAACGTCCGTCCCGTCGAGCCCGGGACGGCGTCGCGCAGCTGGGGCTACGAGGCTCCGGAGGCGAACCCGTACGACCTCGAGGTGCCGGTCGGCGACTTCGCCGTTCTGCGCTTCGGGGTCTCGCGCCGGGTCCTCGCCGAGCGCGTCGAGAAGCTGCGCCGCGAGCTGTACCTGCGCACGTTCGCGGCCGCGAGCGTCGCGCTGCTCGGGATCGCCGCCGCGTCGGCCGCCGTCCTCCTTCTCATCGGCAGGACGCGCCGGGCGGAGGAGGCCCGCGTCGAGGCCGAGCGCCTCGCCGAGCTCGGCGAGGTCGCGGCCGGCCTCGCGCACGAGATCCGCAATCCGCTGAACGCGATGGGGTTGAACCTCGAGCTCCTCGAGGAACAGCTGCGCGACGCCGCGCGCACGGGCGGGCCGCCGCCGGCCGAGCTCGCGCAGGCCGCGCGGCAGGAGACGACCCGGCTTTCGCGCCTCCTCGCGGACTTCCTCTCCTACGCCCGCCCGTCGCCCCTGAGCGCCGTGCCCGCGGACCTCAACGAAGCGGCGGGGGATGCCGTCGCCTTCCTCGCGCCCGAGGCGGAGCGCCGCGCCATCCGGCTCACGTTCACGCCGCACGCGGGCGGTGCGTCGTCGCGCCTCGACCCCGCGCGCGTGAGGCAGGTCGTCCTGAACCTCGTCGCGAACGCGCTCGACGCCGTGGAGGCCGAGGGCGCGTCGGCGCGGGAGGTGGACGTGCGGGTCGAGGACGCCGGCGCGAAGTGGCGGCTCACGGTTGCCGACCGCGG